>NZ_JAVDYB010000001.1:8546419-8906892 GCF_031458235.1 Catenuloplanes atrovinosus
GTCAAGGTGATGTCCAGATACTGGGAAGGTGGTCCGGGAGCGTCGGAAGCCGACCGCGCCGGAAAGCGCTAATGTCGCAGGGTGGCCCGGAGATCCAACAAAATAGCCGCGACGCGGTACCCGGTGGAGCGCCTCACGCTCCCGAACGGACTGCGCGTCGTCCTGGCCCCCGACCGCAGCGCACCCGTGGTCGGCGTGGCCGTCGTCTACGACGTGGGCATCCGCTCCGAACCCGAGGGGCGCACCGGTTTCGCCCACCTCTTCGAGCACCTGATGTTCCAGGGCTCGGCGAACCTGGAGAAGCTGGCGCACTTCCGGCACGTGCAGGGATCCGGCGGTACGTTCAACGGCTCCACCCACCTCGACTACACGGACTACTTCGAGGTGCTGCCGAGCAACGCGCTCGAGCGGGCGCTGTTCCTCGAGGCGGACCGGATGCGCGGCCCCCGGCTCACCGAGGAGAACCTGCGCAACCAGGTCGACGTGGTCAAGGAGGAGATCCGCGTCAACGTGCTGAACCAGCCGTACGGCGGGTTCCCCTGGCTGACGCTGCCGCCGGTCATGTTCGACACGTTCCCGAACGCGCACGACGGGTACGGCTCCTTCACCGACCTGGAGAGCGCCACCGTCGCGGACGCGGCCGACTTCTTCGAGCGGTACTACGCGGCCGGTAACGCGGTGCTCACCGTGGCCGGCGACATCGACGTGGCCGAGACGACCGCGCTGATCGAGCGGCACTTCGGCAGCGTGCCCGCGCGGCCCGCCCCGGCGCGCCCGTCGTTCGACGAGCCCGACCTGACCGCGGAGCGGCGGAAGTCGTACACGGACCGCCTGGCGCCGCTGCCCGCGGTGGCCGCGGCCTGGCGGGTGCCGGACCCGGTCGCCGACTTCGCCGGCTACCTGCCATACGTGGTGCTCGCCGAGGTACTCACCGACGGCGACGCGTCCCGGCTGGTCGAGCGCCTGGTGCTGAAGGACCGCTCGGTCACCAGCGTCGGCGGCTATCTCGGCTTCATGGGCGAGCCGTTCGAGGTACGCGACCCCACCGCGCTGCTGCTCCAGGCGCACCTGCCACCGGGCGGCGACACGGACAAGCTGCTCCGCACGGTCGACGAGGAGCTGGACCGGCTGGCCCAGGACGGCCTGGCCGCGGGAGAACTGGCCCGCACCCAGGCGCGGATGGCCACCCACCTGCTGCGCGACACGGACGCGGTGCTCAGCCGTACCCTCCGGATGGCCGTGCTGGAACAGCAGCGTGGCGAGCCCGGCCTGCTCAACGAGCTGCCCGTGCTGCTCGCCGAGGTCACCGAGGAGCAGATCCGCGCGGCCGCGGCCGCGCTCCGGCCGGAGCGCCGGGCCACCATCGAGGTCATTCCGGGAGCGGCGCGGTGAGTCCGACCACAGTGAAGCCGGTCAAGGTTCCGGCGATCGTGACCGAGCTGCCCGCTTTGGGCCCGGCGACCACGCTGCACCTGCCCAAGGAGGCCGAGGCGACGCTGCCGAACGGGCTGACCGTGATCGCGATCCGGCGGCCGTCCGTGCCGCTGGTCGAGGTGCGGCTGCGCATCCCGTTCGGCAAGGCGCACCCGGCCCGCGCCGCCATGCTCGCGCAGACCATCCTGTCCGGCACCGACACCATGACGTCCGTGGAGATCGCGGCCGCGCTGCAGACCGTCGGCGGCGGGCTCAGCGCGGGCGTCGACCCGGACCGGCTGCTGCTCGCCGGAAACGGTCTGGTCAGCGGCCTGGGCCGGATTCTGGAGCTGCTCGGCGAGGTGCTCACCGCGGCCCGCTACCCGGCCGAGGAGGTCGCCACCGAGCGCGCCCGCCTGGTCGACCACATCCAGGTCGCGCAGAGCCAGCCGCAGCACGTGGCCCGCACCGCGCTGCTCCGGCGGATCTACGGCCGGCATCCGTACGCGAACCAGCTGCCCGAGCCGGAGCAGGTCAAGGCCGTCCGGCCGGCCCAGCTGCGCGCGCTGCACTCCGAGCGGGTCCGCCCGGCCGGCGCCACGCTGGTGCTGGTCGGCGACATCCAGCCGGCCAAGGCGATCGACACCGCGGAGCAGATCCTCGGCGGCTGGGCGATCGGCGGCGACGTGCCCGCGTCCAAGTGGGAGCTGCCGGCCGTACCGTCGCTGGTCCCCGGTCCTCTGATGGTCGTCGACCGGCCGGAGTCGGTGCAGTCGTCGCTGCGGATGGCGCTGCCCGCGGTGCACCGCACGCATCCCGACCACGCCGCGCTGCTGCTCGCCAACCTGATCTTCGGCGGCTACTTCTCGTCCCGCTGGGTGGAGAACATCCGGGAGGACAAGGGGTACACGTACGGCCCGCACTCCGCGATCGAGCACCTGGTCGCCGGTTCCTCCCTCACGGTCGCGGCGGACGTGGCCACCGAGGTCACCGGCCCCGCGATGCTGGAGACGCTGTACGAGCTGGGCCGCCTCGCCAGCCTGCCGCCCGGCGCGGAGGAACTGGAGCAGGCCCGGCAGTACGCGCTGGGCAGCCTCCGGCTCGGCGTCGCCACCCAGGCCGGGCTCGCCGGGCTGGCCGTCACCTACGCCGGCGCCGGCCTGCGGCTGGACCACCTGGCCGAGCACTCCGCCCGGCTCGCCGCGGTCACCATGGACGAGGTCGCCGCCGCGGCCGCCACCTACCTGGCCCCGGCCCGCGCGGTCACGGTCGTGCTCGGCGACGCCGAGCGGATCGCGGCCCCGCTCGCCGCCCTCACCCCGATCGAGAAAGCACAACCGTGACGCAGGAACGCCCGGGCCCGCCGCTGGCACGCACCACGCTGGACCGCTCCGCCCACCGGCGGCGCGACGCCGCATGGCTTGCCTCCGCCTGGGAGCGGGCCCGGGTGCTGGTGCTCGACACCCGCGCCGGGGGCCGCACGCTGATCTCCGACGACCACCGCCTGGTCCTGTTCACGCCGGAGAGCGCGCCGGACGTCGACCCCGCCGCCCGGATGTTCCTCGGCGAGGAGCCGGACGGCGGCCCGGTCTTCGCCATCGACGCGCCGCTCCCCACGGTCCCCGGCGCCACCCCCGCCAACCTCCGCGACGTCGGCCACCAACTGGACGACCGCGACGCCGGCCTGATGACCACCGCGCTCGCGCTGGCGAACTGGCACGCGGCCTACGGCTTCGCGCCCGGCACCGGCAACGCCACCCGCGCCCACGAGGCCGGCTGGAGCCGCATCGACGACGGCGGCAAGCAGGTGTGGCCACGCACCGACCCCGCCATGATCGTCCTGGTCCACGACGGCGTACCCGGCCCCGACGGCCGCTGCCTGCTCGGCAACAACGCGGCCTGGGCCGGCGCGCCCGACATCCGGCGCTTCTCCTGCCTCGCCGGCTACGTCGAGCCCGGCGAGTCCGCGGAGGCCGCGGTGATCAGGGAGGTGGCGGAGGAGGTCGGCCTGCCGATCAGCCGCGTCTCGTACGTCGCCAGCCAGCCGTGGCCGTTCCCGGGCTCGCTGATGCTGGGCTTCAACGCCATCGCGGACCCGTCCCTACCGGTCACGGTCGACCCGGAGGAGATCGTCGAGGCCCGGTGGTTCACCCGCCGCGAGATCGGAACCATCTTCGACGGCGGCGAGGTGCTGACGCACGACGGGCGCCGGGTCGGGCTCCCGATGGGCGCCTCCATCGCCCACTACCTCATCGTCACCTGGCTCTCCTCCTAACCACCGCCCGCTCCCGCACCCTCCGCGTGCCGTCGCACGGCGCTCGCGTGGCCCCGTGCGCGTTTCACGCTCCGCTCGCGCCCTCCGCGCGGCACTCACGCGCCGTCCGCGCGGCACTCACGCGCCGTCCGCGCGGCGCTCACGCGCCGTCCGCGTGGCGCTCACGCCGTCCGCGCGGCACTCACGCGCCGTCCGCGCGGCGCTCACGCGCCGTCCGCGTGGCGCTCACGCCGTCCGCGCGGCACTCACGCGCCGTCCGCGCGGCGCTCACGCCTTCCGCGGCACTCACGCCCTCCGCGCGGGACTCACGCGCTCTCCGCGCGGCGTGCCGTCCGTGCGGGACTCGCGCGTCCCCTGCGTGCGGCCCCTCGCGCCCTCGGATCGCGCCCGTCGCGTGCTCTCCGCGCGTCGATCAGGCCGTATTCGCGTGATTGGAGATCAGACCGCCGGAATCCCGCTAGATCGACGCGCGTGGGGGGTGGGGGGTGTCGGGGAGGGGGTGCAGGTCGCGGGCCTGCCAGGCCTTGGGGTCGCCGACGCGGATGATCTTTACGCGCTGTCGGCCGGAGCGCACCGAGCCCATGGCGGACAGTGCTCGCGCGAGGTCCAGGGCGGCGGCCCGATCCTGTGCCAGGACGGTCTGGCGCCGGGGCTCGGGTGTGGTCCGCTCGTCACGCACCGACTTGCCGTCCGCCCACACGGACTCCATCGCCCCCGCCTCCACCGGCCGGATATCGGTGCGGACGATCAGATAGCGCATGATCCACTCCCCAGCGATGCCGTAACCCTCCGTGATGGCATCGTGCACTTCCCACCAGAGTGGAATTTGCAACCGTCCACCACGGACATGTCTATGACAGCCATTCGGCCCCGACAAGCGCCAGGATTTCCGGTTCGCCCAGCGCCACCCGATCGGGTGAAAACATCTCACTTTCCGTAATGTTCCTCGTATTGGTGGGTGGCCGCCACGTCCGTCGTGCGGACACTTGGACGGGCCAACCACCGGGAGGTGCCCACCACGGGCACGCCGAGGCGTCCGGGCGCGCCACCCCGGTGGGCGGTCACGTGGAGTGTCCGCAACACCGCCCATCGATACCGCGGTGCAGACCTCCGGTTGGTCCCGCCGACGTTCCGGTGGCACGTCGGGGCTCGTGCGGAGAAGCGCCGTACATGCCGGGGAGAAAGATCCGTCCGTGGTCATGGTGGCCGGCGTCCAGAGTCGATTCTCGGAGCGAAAAGCCCTCGATCGTCATGAAGCACGACGAGTTGATGATCGATTGTCTCGGCGAAGGACGATGATCGGCGGCCGTATACGTGAATGAGAGGAAATATCGGGCGCGGCGCGCCGACCACGCGTCCGAGGTTGCGCCCGCCGCACCGGACGGGTGAAGAGGCGAATCGGCGGCAGACCGCGAGAAGCGTCTGGTACGGAGATCTCGGCAGACCGGCTGCGGGCGGCGTCTGGCGAGTACGGGGTTTAGACCCCGGCGGAACCGGCTCCGGCGCGGCGGCCGGAGCGGAGCGCCAGCGGAGTCGGAGGCCGCCGCGCGGTTTGCCCGCGGGAGCATGCGGGCCGCACCAGGCCGGGAGCGGGAATATCGGGTTTCAAGGTCGTCCCGGAACCGGCGCAGTGCCCGCGGGCCGCACCGCGCCGGAACCGGGAGTCGAGGTCCGCGATCGTCCCGGGTCGGCACGACGCACGCGGCTCCCGGCCGCGAGGCAGGCGGAAAGCTAGATCTCCGACGGCCGCCGCTGCCCCGGTGGGCGGGCCGCCGTGTGCAGGGTTTCCGCCGCCTCGGTGAGCCAGTCCATCGAGTCCTCCGGGGAGAGGGCCGCGTCGCGGAGCCAGTCGTAGACGGTGGCGTAGTGGCGGACCTCGTGGGGCTCGTTGACGAACATGTCCCGTTCGAGGGTTTCGACGGCGACCGTCTCCGGGTCCTGCGGGTCGGCGAAACGGTACATCGAGAAGCTGGTGTGGACGAGGTACCAGTTCGCGATGGTGGCCGAGTTCGGCAGGATGCGGATCGTGACGTTGGGCAGGGAGCCGATGCGGCGGAGGTGGGCCGCCTGGCCGCGGAGGATCTCGGGTGGGCCGGCCCGGCCGGTGAGCGCGGTGTCCTCGAGGACCGCGTCGTAACGTGGCGCGTCGAGGCGGCGGGTGAGCAGGGCCTGGCGGGCGATGCGGGCGTGGATCTGGTTCTCCAGGGCCTCCGGGTTCTGGCCGTCGACGCCGGGGTTGGCCAGCGGGCGGGCGGAGACCAGGCGGAGGCGCGCGTACTCCGGGGTCTGGAGCAGGCCGGGGATGTGGCAGGGCGCGTACTCCCGGATGTCGACGCAGCCGGCCTCCAACTCGGCCCAGTCGCGTTGCTGCGGGGTCATCACCGGGTACGCCCGGAGCCAGGCGCGGGTGTTGCCGGCGTCCCGCGTGATCGCTATCAGCTCGTCGCGGGACGGGCCGGACACGCCGTAGAGGTCGAGCAGGTCGAGCACGTCGCCGAGGTCCGGGCGGCTGCGGCCGTTCTCCAGGCGCGAGAGCTTGGACGCGGAGGCCCAGCCGATCCGCTCGATGACCTGGTCGCCGGTGAGGCCGGCGGTCTCGCGCAGCCGACGCAGCGCCTGTCCGAGCCGGCGTCGCCGCACGATCGGGCTCGGGGCAGGGGCCACTGCAACCTCCACGCGTCGTCAATCGTTCCGCCAGCGTCCATTATGAACCGCCTCATTGTTGCGCGGGGGCCATGGGACGTGCGTGTTGGTCAATTGTCGAGCGCGCAGAACAATAGAAATACGCACTTATCCACCGAATGCTACGGCCGCCGATCGTAAATGATCACGATCGGCGGCCGTATATCGCTGAGAGCGTTACGCGGTGAGCGCGGCGAGGTGCGCCTTCACCTGAATGATCGACGGGTTGGTGAGCGCGGAGCCGTCCTCGAACCGCACGGTGGGCACGGTCTGTAGAGTTGCCCCACTGGCTGAGGTGATCAGCCAGCAAGGGGAGGAACCATTGAACAAGCCAAGAGCCCTGGGTGTCGTCCGCCTCTCGGTCTCGAACGAGAACCAGACGGGCGAGGAGACACAGCGTAGGCGCATCACGAAGAGGGCCGAGAGCGACGAGATGGAGATGGTCGGCTGGGCGGTCGACATCGACGTCTCCGGCTCCACGTCGCCGTGGATGCGTCCGTCCATCGGTAACTGGCTCACGAACCGCAAGGACGAGTTCGACCACATCATCGTCTTGAAGATCGACCGGATCGCTCGGTCGGTCCGCCACCTCACGGAGCTGATGGAGTGGTGCTCGAAGCACGGCAAGGGCCTCATCTCGTGCGAGGAGGGCTTCGATCTGTCCAAGCCGTGGGGGAAGGTGGTCGTCCAGATCCTCGCGGTTGTGGCGGAAGCTGAGCTGGACGCGATCACCGCACGGATCAGAGCTTCGCGGGAGGCGATGCGGCAGCAGGGACGGTGGCCAGGCGGTCTGGTTCCGTTCGGCCGACGGTCCGTGAAGGGCTCAGACGGCTTCACGCTGGAGCTTGATCCCGAGTACGGTCCCGTCCTCAAGGAGATGATCCGGCGATTCATCGACACGCCCAGCTTCTCGGGGGTGGCGCAATGGCTCAACGAGCAGGAGATCCCCACGGTCCAGGACATCGCTCGTCTCCGGTCGGCCAGAGGTGAGAGCACGACGCGTCTGATCGCTCCGGAGGCCAGAGGCAGGAAGTGGCTGCCGAACGCGGTTCAGGCGATCCTCACCAACCGGTCTCTCCTGGGCGAGTACCAGACGGCCGATGGTTCCGTTCTGCGAGGTGACGACGGCGCACCCATCATGAGATCGCAGCCGGTCCTCGGCATGGAGGAGTGGGCCGTCCTCCAGGACGCGGTGAACTCCGTGAAGTACAAGAAGCCGCGAGGGTCATCCTCCGCCCTGCTCGGAGTCGCGTTCTGCCTCACGTGCGGCAATCCCCTGTACTTCACGAAGGCGGAGCCGGCCCGTAGCAGAAAGGCGCGATACCGATGCCATGGCAACAAGAGCAAGGGGCAGCCAGCGTGCAAGGGTGCGGCGCTCACTGCGGAGCGCCTGTACGCGTGGCTGGAGGAGTTGCTTCTCATACAGATCGGCGACCTGGAGATCATGGAGTCGGTCACGAAAGCGGGTGACGACGAGCAGGCCCGCAAGCTCGCGATCATCGACGGCGAGATGAACCAGCTCACGAAGGAGTTCCGGGCTGGTCGCCTCGAAGCAGTGGCCTACGCCTCCCAGGTTGCCCAGCTTGCCAACGACCGGGAGCAGGCGTTGAAGGCCGGTAAGGCCAAGCCGGTGACCCAATGGGTCCCAACAGGGGAGACCTACGGCAACTGGTGGAAAAGGTCAACCGAGGAGGAGCGGCGGGAGTTCCTGACCAGGCGTGGGTTCAAGGCGTATGCCGGTATGGGCTTGCTCGTAATCACTCCCGGGGATCTGCTTGGCTTCCTTGAGCAGCGTCAAGCAATCAGTTTCGGTGACGTGCCTGCCGAAGCCTTCGGTAAGCCGCATCTCTGGTGGGATAGAGGCGATTATGAGACCCTCGAAGAGGCGAAGGACAAGCTTTACGCCTCGGGCTTCTTCACCCGGTTCTTTCAGGACCTGCCAGCCGATGCGCCACGCGCGATCATTGATGTAAGCGATAACCTTTACCTGCCTCGGAATAGCGAATCCGACGCAATCGCAGATACCCGCTTGTCGAGTTAGTCGATGCGTTATGGGCTCTCTTCGGAGAGCCTATAACCGTCTATATGCGCTTCCTTCATGGCTCAGGCTTGGCTCGGGTGTTATATCAATATTCCGGGCGGCGGGCTTTTCCTTCGCTGGTTATCGGATATTACCCAGAAGCCCCCGTAGGGGGTCATTGGCAGCTATGCGGCTAAACCGTAAACGGCTATAGCGGCTATGGAGCTGAAATTGTAAACGGTTGGCTGGGTTAACGGTAAGCGGCTAAACCAGCTTTGCAGTAGAAGACCCCGTAGGGGTCTATACAAAGGGTAAACAGCATAACTGCGAAGCAGTTATTCCGGTTTCGCACGCGCGCGAGGCCGCAGGTTTGGGCTGGTCGAGGGTGGGCTGGAGGGTCGGATCGCCGCTCTCGACATCCGCCACCGCCTCAGCGGCCTTCTGGCGTGCTGGGTGGGTCTACCCTAGACCCGGGTACCCTCCAGGCTCGTTCGGGCCGCAGCGTGGATCTCAGGCCCCCTGGCGACCCCGTCATGATCTTCGGTGGGGGCGTCGGTAGCCAACTCTTGAGCATACCGCCGTCGGTCCCTGCTGAGCAACCAGGGTGCTCCGCGCTGAGGGTCTTCTGTCGGCACATTGCTTTGCCGCAGACGTCGGGTTAGCAACGTAGCCGGAATGCCTCCCATTCGGCCGAGGCGTCAACCATGCGCTCGGTCCAGGGATCTGTGCTGCCCTTGCCGATATGAGACCATAGCCTCGCGTTTGCTGTTGCAAACTCGTTGAGTCCTTCGGCTGTCGCCATTTGCCATGTCGGCACTTTGCTTGCCCAGCGTTCGGCCGAGGGTGGCTGATGCCCGGATGCGATAAGCCAAATTACCCAGTAGGCGGCATCGAGCCATGGGGCACCTCGGGTGGCCCATCCCCAATCAACGATCCGAGCTTTCCCTTTGTATACGATGATGTTGGCGTTGTTAAGATCGGTGTGCAGTAGGGAGTCGCCGATGAAGTGGTGAACGCTACCGGGGCGAACGTAGGCTTGAAGTCGCTGGCCGGCATCCCGCAACTCAATGTCCGGGCGCGGGATTTCGCTCATCTGGGTTAAGAGGTCGACGACTACCGGGACATGAAATGAGCTGGGGCTGTAATCGGCCACGCTGCCTTGCAACATCTCGAAGACGAGTACGTCCCAGCCGTCTTTCACGACTCGCCCATGAAGCTTCGGCGCAACTGCGTGCACGTGCGGCGCGACTTCGGCTTCTCTTGCCTGCGTCCATGACCATCGGTCGCCGGATCGGAGCGCCTTGACGAAGAAATGCCCCTTGGCGCTCGCCAGTTTCACCCCCACCGCGCTGTTGAAGCCTTCGGCTACCGGCTCAACGGTGATCGGGGTTCCTGTGATCTGCTCAATGGCGGCACGGGTCCCTACGGGCAGGGCGTCATACGAGACTCGATGAACTGACATGTGAACTTCCTGGTCGACCGGATGGCCCTGGGACGTCTGGCACGACAACGCCCCAGGGCCTTACCGGGTTGTGGCCGTGCCTAGCGGTAGGGGTTGTCGTCGCCGCAACCGCGCTGGTTGCCGCCGGTCAGGTCGTCGATCTGCGTGATGACGACCCCGGTGGGCTCCGGCGCGGGCACCGAGCGGATCACGGTGCTGAGCGCCTGCTGCGGGCGGCTGATGATCTCGACCGGGACGGGGCTCATGAAGCCTCCTTCATGCCGTGCTGACAGTAGTGACTGAGTGGAGCCTTCGCCTCCTGGTACACCCGTGCCATGGGTCGGCATACCCGGCAGGTGGATGAGAGCTTGCAGCCCGTGCATCCACCTGTGCGAAGCATCTGGGCGTCTGCGATGCCGGGCAGACGCAATAGCCCTTGCGGGCCTTCGGTGATCAAGCTGATGGGGTTGTCCCGGCCGACCTTGCACATCGTCGCGAAACCGTGCGGGTCGACGTGGAACGACGTGTGTCCCGCCGGGCAGCCCTGGAAGACATCGCTCTTGCCGATCAGGTCGGGAACCTGCGCAGCGAGCGTCGAACCCTTGCCGGTGTAGGTCGGCGAGATGGAGGCGTACTCCTTGAACCGCAGGCCGAGATCTCGCACCATCGCTCGCATCTCGTCCAGCTCGGCGACGTTGTGCTTGGTGATGATCAGGGTGACATCGACGGGAAGCCCGGCTTCAGCCGCCGCGACGAGCCCGCGATAGGCGTTCTTGAACGCCCCTCGTGTCTGCGTCAGGGCGTCGGCGGTCTCCGGGCTTGCCCCGTACATCGACACGGTGATCTTGTGCGGCTGACGCCTTCTGAACGCGTCCAGCAGGTCTTCCCGGTGGAGGCGGGAGCCGTTGGTCAAGATCTCCATCATCATCCCGGCCGCGTGGGCCCGCTCGTACGCAGGCACGAAGTCCGGGTCGATGAGCGGTTCGCCGCCGGTGATCTCAAACCAGATCACGCCCATGTCGCGCAGCATGTCGATCAGGCGAAGCTTGTCCGCGAGCGGTAGTCCGGCGAAGGGCCGTTGTTCGAGGTAGCAGTGCTCACAGGAGAAGTTGCATCCCTTGTTGATCTCCCATGAGGCGCGGCTGTACGTGACCGGCAGGACCGACGGTGGCCGGACCACAAGCGCCTCATTGACCGGGCGCGCCGCCAGGTCCAATCCCCACGCCTGTCGCGCTACCTCGGCGAACCAGCCGGGCGTGACCGCGTTCTGATCGGCCAGGTTGGCAAGCTCGGCGTAGTACCTGGAGGGAAGCTGCATAGCCGCGTTCTGACCCGCCCGGACAGCGATGAACTTGTCCTCCTGCGGACTGACGATTGCCTGGTACATCGGTCCTCCTGTCCTGGTCAGTGGTGGCGCGTGAGCGCGGGCGGGCGTGACGGGGGCGGGGGCATCCGCCACGCCCGCCCACTCCCGTCAGGAGGGCCGGCTCATGACGGGCTTCGAGAGGGCTCGGATTTCAGCGGGAGGTCGCGTCGACCAGGCGGTTAGGCGTTCGGGGAATCCAGCCCATGAACCGAGGCCAGAAGTCGATGTCGGCGAGCTTGGGGTGCCGGACCGCATCCGCGATGGCTTCATGCATGTGGGCTGCCATGTACATCCGGAGTAGGAGCCGTGAATGCCGGAAGGTCCTCAACAGCGCAGCGCGTCTCTCCTCGCACGGCCACGCCTGACCACAGCTCGACACCTTGCACGTCCAGCCGGGTCGCGAGGGAGCGTGGAGAGTCGCTGTCTCAGCCACCGGTTCTCCTCCTGACCGTTGCCGCCCGCCGCCCCTCGCTCGGATGCTGAGAGCGGCGGGCGGGGCACTGGTGTGTCGATGAGGTGCCTCGACGCGAAAACGATCGCATCTGCGCAAGCTCGGACACACCTCTGTGGTCGGTCATGGACGATCGGATCTGTGTGTAGGGCTGAGCTGCGGATACGCCCATGATCGATGCGGCTTGCCCATTCGAGTGGGCAACAGTAGCGTGGCCGTCACGACCGGTGATGACGGATGGCTCGGCATCGGTGACGGAGAGGCCGGAATGGGCGCAGCGGCACAACGCAGCCAGTCCCCGCAGGCGCGCGGACGAGAGCTGGCACGGCAGGGCAAGGATCTCTACATCGAGTTCGGGTCGGTCAGCGCCGCCGCTCGCGAGCTGATGAACCGGCACCAGGATCTGCCCAGCATCCAGGCACATCGGTACGCGGCGGGGCTGTCACAGGATCAAGCCGCAGCCCGGTACAACACCGTTGCCGGTAATCAGACGACTCTTGGTGGAACGACCATCAACGCGTGGGAGAGCTGGGCGCGAGCGCGGGGAAGCGCGGGAGCCGGATCGCCACCGTCGTTCGCCAGTCTGCTGATCCTCGCGACCGCGTACGGGCGTGGCCCGCATGGCACCGCAGACGAGACCATCTCGCCGAGTGACCTTGTGCAAGAGGCGTACGAGAAGCTGGCTCCCGAGGACCAACTCGCGCTGAAGAGCGTGGCCGCTCGTCCCTCCATGACCGCCACCAGCGACGCGCTCCAGCCGCGTAACGCCGTCGTCGGCGGGTCGCCGGGCGTGGACAACATCATCGGGCCGGACTTCAACCTCCAGGCGCCTACGATCGACAACGGGAATCCAGCCATCTGTGCGTTCTCGTTGCCCAACCCGAATCCGGGCCAGCTACTCGATCTCACCTGGAACACGTTCGGCTTCGGCGTCCAACGCCTGATGAAGCAGATCAAGAGCCTCGGACGACGGCTCAACGCCGACATCTGCTTCGGGGTCAACGAGGCGGGTCTGGTGATGGCGACCTTCCTCGCCTCAGCCCAGTTCAACCGGTCCGCTATCGGGTACCTCCGGTGCCACCGGGTGAAGAACGAGGTGACCTTCACCAAGGAGTCCCACTACCCGGAGACGGTCGAAGCGCCAGTCATCGTCATCTGCGACTTCGAGGTGAAGCACGCGGACGTGGTGGGCTTGGTGGCGCGTGAGCTGCGAGCCCGCTACCCGGGAGCGGAACTGTACTTCGCCGTCTTCGGCGCGATGACGAAGGGCAACTCGTTGGAGGTAGAGAGCTTCGACGATCTGACCGGAGCGACGATTATGAAGGCCGCTAACTTCGAGGCCGTATTCATCGCCGCGACCATGAGCCCACCCGGCATCGAACCACCGCTTGAGCTGCGTTGACCGTTGGAGAGGCACTGATGGATCAAGCCAGGAACGTTCCCCCGCAGGCCATGAAGATCGCCGAGATGGTCAGGTCGGTGATGCTGGAACTGCGACCCCGCCTCGTAGAGGCTGCGCTGACCGGCCGGCGGGGCGAGAGCGAGAACCTGCGCCACGCGGACAACTTCCTGTCTGAGCACGACCTGTGGATGCACCAGCGTTACCGGGAACTCCTCACCCCTGTTCTCGGCACGTTCGTCTACGCATCGGAGGAAGCAGAGCCGGAGGTGATCGGCGACGACCCCGATCCTGATCTGTGCGTGCTGGTGGACCCGCTCGACACGAGCGAACTCGCCGTGCGGGGTGTGCTCGGCTACACGCACGTCATGGTCTACTCGCGTACTGCGGCCCAACCGGTGATCGCCGTTGTCGGCGACATCTTCCACCACCTTCAGCTCTACGTCGGCGCACGGGATGAACAGGGCATCGACCGAGCCTTCGTCGTGACCGCAGATGGCGAGACCTACGAACTCGGTCCGCGTCCACCAAAGCGGCTCGCCGAGTCGATGGTGACCAACTTCCTGATGAAGCCGGGTGAACGCTTCCTCCCGCTCTCGCAGAAGACTCAGCTCATGAACACCCTCGACGAGCCGTCAGAGGACGGCAAGAGCCGGGGACGTATCGGCGTGGACTTCGGCTCCGTCAGCCTCTGTCACGTCGCCGCAGGCATGACCGAGGCCGTCATCGAGTTTGCCAAGGGCTTCGCCGTCTGGGACCTCGCGCCAGGCCACTACATCCTGCACGCCGCCGGAGGAACCGTGCTCGACCTGGACGGCGCTCCCGTACCGCTCGACTATCGCTTCGGCTCGTTCGACGAGATCACCAAGGCCATGGACCGGCGACAGCGGTTCGTCGCTGCGGGAAGTAGCGAACTAGCGGCGGAAATTGTCACTGCGCTTCGCTCCTGACGGAGGCATTTGACCAGCTCAGGGGTTGTGCAGGCTCGTTCTAACCCGTTCAGAAAGACTCTGAAACTGTGGCGGAATCTGAGCTGCTATTACCTGCCGGTCCTCGGATGAAGGCGTTAGGGGTCATACCCCCACCCTCATGTGCAGGCAAACGTCCTGCTCGGAGGGTGTTCAAAAACGAAGGATTATGAGACGGCTCTGCCGGAGGGCTGAGCGAGGCTGAGACCTTGTCCATAACCCGTCTCGAAACGTGGCTTGCGGGCTTGATGTTTCGAGACGAGTTATGAGACAGTCTGTGCATGGCGATACCCGCTGGCGTCGGCCAGCTCATTGGATATGCCCGTGTCTCCACCAATGCACAGGACGCACAGCTACAGCGAGACGCACTCGCTGAAGTCGGGTGTGCCCGGGTCTTCGAGGACAAGGCGAGCGGCAAGAACACCGACCGCGTGGGCCTCGCTGCCGCGTTGGACTATGCGCGGCCTGGCGACACCCTGTGCGTCTGGAAGTTGGACCGTCTCGGTCGTTCGGTGAAGGACGTTCTCACCATCGCGGACGATCTCCATGGGAGGGACATCGGGCTGCGCATCCTCACCGGCAAGCTCTCCGGGGTCTATACGCCTACCGGTGAGGGCAAGTTCTTCTTCACCATGATGGCCGCCTTCGCGGAGCTGGAGCGTGACATCATCCGCGAGCGCACCCGCGCGGGGCTGGATGCCGCGAAGGCTCAGGGGCGGACCGGCGGGCGGCCAACGGTCGTCAATGAAGACATCTTGACGGTTGCGCGCGCTCGGCGGGCGAAGGGTGAGAGCGTCAACTCCATCGCCAAGGTGCTGGGAGTCTCGCGGGCGACGCTGCATCGGCACCTCGCGGAGCCCGCAGAGGGGCACTGAGCCGCGAGCCTGCGACACGGGGAGGCCGGTTGTCGACCGTCCGCGTACCGCAGGCTCAGGCGATCTCAGGTCTGTCGAGCTGCGATCAAGCGACCGGAGCCGTACCCGCGATGGCTTCCTTGACTTGCTTGATCGTCGGGTTTGTCATTACGATTTCGCTTCCGCCAGTTGGGGGAACAATGCGGACCGTGGGAACGGTCTGGTTGCCGCCGTTCACGCCGCGGACGAACGCGGCCGCCTCCTCGTCCGCCTCGATGTCCACCACCCGGTAGCCGATGCCCTCGCGGTCGAGCTGCGACTTCAGGCGGTGGCAGTAGCCGCACCAGCTCGTCGAGTACATGGTCAACATCGCAGGCTCACTCCTCATGGCAGACGCTGGTCACCCGATCATCACCCTCAACCAGCGATGATGTGCGGATAATCCCGCGCCCGGCGTGCGGTCGCGGCGCCGATCATGTCCTAGGCTCGGACGCCGTGGGTGACAGCGTCATATCCGGGCTCGACCCGGATCAGCTCAGGGCGGTGACCGCGCCCGCCGGCGCGGTGTGCATCCTGGCCGGCGCGGGCACGGGGAAGACCCGGGCCATCACCCACCGGATCGCGCACCGCGTGGTGTCCGGCGAGATCGCCGCCCGGCACGTGCTGGCGGTCACGTTCACCGCACGCGCCGCGGCGGAGATGCGCGCCCGGCTGGCCGCGCTCGGCGTGCCCGGCGTGCAGGCCCGGACGTTCCACGCGGCCGCGCTGCGCCAGGTTCGCTACTTCGCGCCCCGGATCCTGGACGGCCGGGCGATGCCGCGGCTTCTGGAGAGCAAGGCGCGGCTGGTCACGCTGGCCGCCGGGCGGGCCGGCGTGCGCGCGGACCGGATCACCGCGCGGGACCTGGCCGGCGAGATCGAGTGGGCCAAGTCGTCCCTGGTCGAGCCGGGGGAGTACCCGGTCGCCGCGGTCAAGGCGACGCGCGAGCCGCCGCTGGCGCCGGAGCGGGTCGCGGAGGTGTTCGCGGAGTACGAGCGGCTCAAGCGCGCCCAGGGCGTAATCGACTTCGAGGACATGCTGCGCGCCGCGGTCTGGGGCATCGAGGAGCACGCGGACGTGGCCGAGGAGATCCGGTCGCAGTACCGGCACCTCGTGGTCGACGAGTACCAGGACGTGAACCCGCTGCAGCAGCGCCTGCTCGACGCCTGGCTGGGCGGACGGGACGACCTCACCGTGGTGGGCGACGCCAGCCAGACCATCTACTCGTTCACCGGCGCCACCTCGTCGTACCTGATCGACTTCGCCCGCCGGTTCCGGGACGCGACCGTGATCCGGCTGACCCGCGACTACCGGTCCACGCCGCAGGTGGTCGGGCTGGCCAACGCGGTGATCGCGGCGGCCCGGGGTGCGGAGGCGCGGCTGCGGCTGGAGCTGGTCGGCCAGCGCCCGCCGGGGCCGGAGCCGGAGCTGCGGATCTTCGCGGACGAGCCGGACGAGGCGGCCGCGGTGGCGCGCCGGTGCGTGGAGCTGATCAGGTCGGGCGTGCCGGCGCGGGAGATCGCGGTGCTGTTCCGGACGAACGCGCAGTCCGAGGCGTACGAGGCGGCGTTCACCGACGCGCGCGTGCCGTACGTGGTGCAGGGCGCGGAGCGGTTCTTCGAGCGCGCCGAGATCCGCCAGGCGATGGTCGCGCTGCGCGCCGCCACCCGGTCCACGCCGTCCGGCACGCCCTTGCGTACCGCCGTGGTGGACGCGCTGGCCGCGACCGGCTGGGCGCCGGACACGCCACCGCCGGGCGGCGCGGCGCGCGAGCGGTGGGAGGCGCTGGCCGCGCTGGTGCAGCTCGCGGAGGAGTTCGCGGCGGTCCCGGAGATCCAGCCGATCGGCGAGGGCGGGGCCGTGCAGCGGGACGCGACGCTGGCCGGCTTCAACGACGAGCTGGCCCGGCGCGCGGCGCAGCAGCACGCGCCCGCGCTGGAGGGCGTCACGCTGGCCTCGCTGCACTCCGCGAAGGGCCTGGAGTGGGACGCGGTGTTCCTGGTCGGGCTCGCGGACGGCACGCTGCCCACCGCGTACGCGCGGACGCCCGAGGCGCTGGAGGAGGAGCGCCGGCTGCTCTACGTGGGCGTCACCCGCGCCCGCCACTGGCTGTGGCTCTCCTACGCGCAGAGCCGGTCGCCGGGTGGCCGGCCGCGGCGCCCCTGCCGGTTCCTGCCGAGCTTCGAGCGGCCGTCGCCGGGCCGGCCCGCGCAGGAGAGTCGGAAACCTGACCGGCGCCGGGTCCCGGTCGCGTCCTGCCGGGTCTGCGGGGCCACGCTGCTGGCCGGCGCGGACCGCAAGCTGGGGCGCTGCCCGAACTGCCCCAGCGACCTGGACGAGGAGCTCTACGAGCGGCTGGTCGACTGGCGCGCGCGGGTCGCCGGCGGGCAGAAAGTTCCTGCGTACGTGGTGTTCACGGACGCGACGCTGGTGGCGCTGGCCGAGCGGCGGCCGAGCCGGCCCGAGCAGCTGCTGGAGATCGCCGGGATCGGGCCGCGCAAGCAGCGGCTGTACGGGGAGACCGTGGTGGCCCTGATCGGCGGCGCGACCGTCGATGACGTGACCGTCCAAAAAACTTCTGAGAACCCGCGTTAATTCGTTTGCCCTCTCGCACGGGAGGGGCATAGCCTCAGATCACACCTCACCGGCAGCGGGTCTTCTTGCTGCTCGGAGGGGTTGGAAACCGTATTCGTCAACGGCTAGTGGAGAGAGAAGGTGACCCCCGTGGAGATCTACACGATGCTGCAGATCCCATCGATGTCCCCTGCCCTCCTGCTGTCCGTTGCCGGTCCGGTCCGGTCCGAGTGCCCCGTGGCGCCCGCGTCCTCGCCGACGCATGTGTCCCCGTGGCAGGTCCGGTCGATCGTGTCCGACGTGCCGCAGCGACCGCAGGTGGATCAGGTCCGCACCCAGGCCGAACTGGTGCGGGACCCGCAGTCGGTGGCATATGGCGCGCTCGATGCCCAGGGCACCGGTGTGTCCCTGGTCAACAGCGGCAACGAGTCCCTTCAGGGCCGCAATGGCTCTATGGGAAGCAACAAGATCTCGGGCAACAAGGGCATGACCGTCGAGACGAAGCGAGCCTTCGGCGGTGCCCGCGGTGTTCCACCTCGAGGAAGGCCGGTCTGACACTCAGACCAACCGGCTCACCTCGAGGCCGCGGAACCCGCTTACCGGGATCCGCGGCCTTCGTCATTTTCAGAAGCCCGCACCTCGGGTTCGGAAATGACTCCGACCCCCGTACGAAGTCGGAAGCGATCTACGAGATCGAAGCGAGAGAGAGGTGACCGGGCGATGAGTCTGGCCCTTGCCGTGCTCGACACGAACGTCGAGCTGGAGGCGAACCTGCCCTGTCGGAAGTTCGACCCCGACCTGTGGTTCTCGGATGTCCCGGCCGAGCTCGAGCTGGCGAAGTCGCTCTGCGGGGACTGCCCGCTGCGCAACGCCTGCCTGGCCGGCGCCGTGGACCGCGCGGAGCCGTGGGGCGTCTGGGGTGGCGAGATCTTCGAGCGTGGCGCGGTCGTTCCGCGCAAGCGGCCCCGTGGCCGTCCGCGCAAGGAGGACGCCGCGCGCGACGCCGAGCTGCGCACCGAGGTCGAGGCGCGGATGGAGGCCAGTGGTCTGGCCGAAACCCGCAGCAACGTCCGGCTGGCGGCCTGACATGCACCCGATCAGCGTCGACGCCGGTCACCGACCGGCACTGCACCTCGAGATGAACACCGGAATCACTGCTTCCCCGAACGGAGCCGGCAAGATGCAACTACTTCACGAAGCGCTGTCGAGGGTACGAATGCGACAGCCTCAGTCCGTGACCCGGAGCGCTGAGGCACCTCGATCCGCCCGTCGCGTCGCGATGGAGGCCCGCCAGCGGGCCGCCCGCGAACTGCGCGGATAACCATTCGGTATTCACCGCCCCTCGGCCGCACCGCGGCCGAGGGGCCTTTCTCATGCCGAGAAGCCCGGCAGCCACTCCTCGACGATGTCGCGGTAGCGCGCCTTCGCCTCCAACTGGGAGAGCACGCCGATCGAGCCCATCGTCACGCGGTGCAGCAGCAGGTAGGACGGCGGCAGGTTGAGGTGCCGGCTGAGCTGGTAGGCCGGGCTCCTCGGGTTGCCCAGCCGGACCGCCTCGCCGCGCAGCCAGGCGCGGGTGAACTGGAACTCCTCCTCGACCACCGGCGCCAGCATCGGCCGCAGGAAGTCCAGCAGCGCGGGCCCGTCCAGGTTGTCGTCGTCCGGCTTGACGAAGCCCTCCTCGACCAGGCCGGCCAGCACGCCGTCCGCGTCACCGGCGAGCGCCAGCGAGAGCAGCCGGCCGACCGGCTCGGGCAGGCCGTCCGGCAGCCGCGCCACCGCGCCGAAGTCGATCACACCGAGCCGGCCGTCCGGGAGAATCCGGAAGTTGCCGGGGTGCGGGTCCGCGTGCAGCAGGCCGCAGCGCCGGGGCGCGGAGAAGTGGAGCACCGCCATCAGCCGGCCGGCCTCGTCGCGCTCCTCCTGCGTGCCGCCGGAGATGACGGCGGAGAGTGGGGTGCCGTCGATCCACTCGGTGACCAGCACGTGCGGGGTGGCGCGGATCACCTCGGGGACGTAGATGTCCGGGTCCTTCGCGTACCCGGCGTGGAAGGCGCGCTGGGTCTCCGCCTCCAGCTCGTAGTCGAGCTCCTCGGTTATCCGCTCACGCAGCTCGACGATCAAGGGCTTCACGTCGATGCCGGGCTGGATCGCGCGGAACATGCCGGCCATCCGGGACAGCTGCTTCAGGTCGGAGAGCAGTGCGTCGCCGGCACCCGGGTACTGGATCTTCACGGCGACGGCGCGGTCCGGCGTGCGCCTCCGGCCGCGGCCCGGGGGTGGCGAGCGCCACACCGCGCGGTGCACCTGCCCGATGCTCGCCGCGGCGGCCGGCACGTCGTCGAACTCGGCGAAGTTCGCCCGCCAGTCGTCGCCCAGCTCGGCCGCGAGCACCCGGTGCACGCTGGCGGCGGGCAGCGGGGGAGCGGCCTCCTGCAGCTTGGTCAGCGCCTGACGGTACGGCCCGGCCAACTCGTCCGGCAGCGCGGCCTCGAACACCGAGAGCGCCTGCCCGAACTTCATCGCACCGCCCTTGAGCTGCCCGAGGACGCTGAACAGCTGCTCGGCCGTACGCTGCTGGATCTCGGCGGATATGACGTCGGAGGCCATGCCGGTGACGCGCTTCCCCAGCCCGAGCACGGTCCGGCCGGCGAAGCCGAGCGGAAGACTGGCGAGCTTGGCGGTGCGAGCGGCCGCCCGTCGGGGAATATCGGTCACCAGATCATTGTGCCTGGGCTTTCGTGAACGTGTCGGGCTGGAAGCGTGGAGATCGGCGATGCCGCCGCCCGCAGTCGCACACCGGGTGCTGCGCCCAGCGGCGCCGCCGCATCCGGGACGGCCCGTCGATCTCGGTCGCCGCGCCGATCGTCTCCGGCGCGTCGCCGTCCAGGTACGCCAGCGTCTGCTCCGCCGCGTACGCCGCCGCGGCCAGCACGGTGGCGGCGCCGCCGGTCGGGCCCTCGCGGCCCGGGCGCGGCACCAGCTGCGCCGCGAGCGCGGGCCAGGCCGGATCGCGGTCGCGCCGGTGCAGTTCGAGGCAGCGCAGGCAGGGCACGCCCGCGCTCGGGACCAGCGGGCCGACCACCATCGTGCCGTCGCGCGCGGCGACCAGCAGGTGTGCCTGCCGGCGCTGGGCGAACCCGGCCGCCAGCACGGGCGCGGGCCGGTCCAGCCCGAGCTGGACGACGAGCGCGGCCCGGCCGCGCGGCACCGGGCCGGTCCGCACGTCCGGTGCGACGCGGGTGATCGCGGCCGTCACCGCGCGTGCCCGTGCGGGCGGCGGGTCGCCGGTCGCGACCGCGCCGCCGGCCGTGTCGGACGGCAGCACCGGACCGGACAGCGCGGCATGAATCCGGCCCACGCCGGCCTGGGCGAGCGCGACCGCGATCGGCCCGGCGGCCGGACCGGGCCCGGTGATCGTGACGTCCGCCGCGTATCGCCGGCGCAGCACCTGGGCCGGGTTGTCCACAGGCGGGGCGTCACCCAGCGCGATCGCGGTGGCCTCGCCGGACAGCCGCGCGCGGACCTCGCCGGGCAGCCGGGCGGGGAGGAAGTGGTGCGCGCCGAGCAGCAGGCCGGCATCGAGGAGCTCGCGGAGCAGGCCGCGGGCCTCCGCCTCGGAGAGGCCGAGCCGGTCGGCGTGCCGCAGGATGGTGCCCTCCGACCTGGTGCCGTCGACCAGGTCGAGCAGCTCGCCGACGGTGCCGGCGGCCGGCCGGAGCACGACGCCGCGCCGGGCGTCCGTGCCGAGCTGGAACGTCTGCGGATCGCGCCACAGCCGGGTGAGGCCGGGGATCAGCATCGGGCGATAGACCATGGGTCACACCGTGTCACCCGGGACGGGTCGTCCCACCGGGTTATCCACAGGCCCGCACTGCTGTGCACCGTGTTATCCACAGAACTCGGCGGGTTATCCACAGGCTGTGTGTGTCCCCGTACTTACTCAACGTGGCGGAGTCGTCGCTGGTGACGGCCTCGGCCGGAAAAGCCGAGGGGCGGCCGGAGCCGCCCCTGCCAAGCGTCGCGGATCAGGCCTTGTTGGCCTTGCCGAGGATGCGGTTCATGGTCGTACCGCAGACCGGGCACTTGCCCTTGGCCATGTTCATCCCCGTCTTGGAGACCTCCACGGAGCCCTCGAAGTCCCGCTTCTCCTTGCACTTAACGCAGTACCCGTTGTAAGTCTGGGTCTTGGTGGCCACGGTGCCCCTCCTCAGTTTCGGTGACCGGCTTGCCGCACCCCGGTGTCTCCGGCGCGGCGACCTCGTTCGGCGCCGGCTGTTCGATGTGACCGCCGCCGGCGGGTCGCGGTCCTCGCGGACCCCTACCCAGCCGGGGCCGATTCCATGTCCGGTGCGTACGCCGAGGTGGAGTCTGCCCGTCGTATTGCCCGGTTTTGGGCAGGTTCGCGCGGACACGCCGGAGAAGCTTTGCCGGCCGTCCACCTCGGTGATCAAAAGAGTCCACCCCCGATGCTCAACCGTCCGAACCGCCGGGTAGTCTCGCCGTGGCACCAAATTTTTTTCGGACTCCATGCCCTAAAGAGGACTTTTTGGGCGCGGCTCACCCGGATGGCTCTTGCGAACACCTGGTGACTAGGGATTAGCGTGCCGATGTGAACGGAACCCGGGGCTCCGCGGGCCGGTAATGGCTGCTACGCGGAAGCCGGTCGTCGAGGTGCGGCGCAGTCAGCGTCGTCGCCGGACGGTGTCCGCCTATCGGGACGGCGAACGCGTGGTCGTCCTCATCCCCGACCAGTTCTCCCGCGCCGAGGAGACCGAGTGGGTCGACAAGATGCTCGCCCGCCTCGCCGCCCGTGAGGAACGCCTCCTCCGCACCGACGCCGAGCTCCTCGCCCGCGCCCGCCGCCTGATCGCCCGCTACCTCGACGATCACCGCGCCCTGGTTCTCCCCGACAGCGTCCGCTGGGTCACCAACCAGAACGGCCGCTGGGGCTCCTGCACCCCCGCCGACCGGACCATCCGCATCTCCCACCGCATCCAGGAGATGCCCGAGTGGGTCATCGACTACGTCCTCCTCCACGAACTCGTCCACCTCGTCGTCCCCAGCCACAACGCCCGCTTCTGGGACCTGGTCGGCCGCTACCCCCGCACCGAACGCGCCCGCGGCTACCTGGAGGGCATCTCCGCCGCCACCGGCATGGTCCTCGACGACTGAACCCCTCCCTTCCCCGATACCCCGTCCCGGCGGCTCACCTCCCGCATGCTCCCGCGGGCACCGGTCGTCGCTGGCGCTCCTCCCTGCACGCGCCGTGGCCGCAAGCCCTCGCCCTTCCCGCGAAGCCCTCGTCTTTCCCGCGAGGCTCTCGTCTTTCCCGCGAGGCTCTCGTCTTTCCCGCGAGGCTCTCGTCTTTCCCGCGAGGCTCTCGTCTTTCCCGCGAGGCTCTCGTCTTTCCCGCGAGGCTCTCGTCTTTCCCGCGAGGCTCTCGTCTTTCCCGCGAGGCTCTCGTCTTTCCCGCGAAGCTCTCGTCTTTCCCGCGAAGCCCTCGCCTTTCCGCGCGGGCGATGCGGTGTTTCCCGTGGGCGGCCGGATTCTGGCGTTGCCTGAACGGTGGCGGCGCCTGGCGCGATCGGGATTCGGCGCTGCGGCGGTGGCGACGTCCGCGCTCGCCTGTCGTGGGCGGGAAAGCCGGCGGCGAACGGAGCCGGTGATGCCGAGGGATTGCCAACGATGGGGAATCGCCTCGGCCGTTGCCGTCGCGTCCGTTCTGGCGATCGTCTCGGCGGTCGCCATCGGGTCCGCTCCGCCATGGCGGGCACTCCGTGCCCGAAATTTCGTGTTATTGCGTTCGGCAGGGGAATTAGTGCATCCGCAGGATTGCGAACCTGCGCCACCTTGCGCATGGGTCGAGGCCGTGGGTGTTGGCGGGATGTGTGGATGGCCTGAATGGTGTTGATAACTCGATCATAACCTGTAGCTATGTGAGCCTCAGGCACGTTATTCGGGCGGAATTACGTGCCTGAGGCTCACATAGTGAGGTGGATCGAGAAAGGATACGTGAAGTGTCATACGGGTGCGGCAGGATGTCGGCGTGGCTCGATTGGCTTCAGTGCCCATGCAGCTCCGGATCAGGCCGTTTCGTGGCGATCGCGCGGTCTCCGGCGGGCTGATAACGCGGCGGCAGTTGCAGTCGGCGGCGTGGCGTCGGCTCTTTCCCCAGGTTTATGTGGAGGATGCGGCATTCGTACCCGACGATCATCGGTTGTGGTGTGAGGCCGCGGCATTGCTGTTGCCGCCGGGTGCGGCGATCAGTGGAGACAGTGCCGCGTTTCTCTGGGGCGCGGCCTCGCCGCGGTGGAACGCGCCGGTCACCGTGACAGTGCCGCGATCGCGGAGGCTGGAGTCGGGACCGCGGCTCTCGGTCACGTGCCGCACGCTTCCCGCGGAGGACGTCGCGGAGTTCGGGGGCCTGCCGGTGACGACTCCCCTGCGCACCGCGTTCGATCTCGGGCGGCAGTCCGACCGGCGGCGTGCGATCGTGGCGCTGGACGCGTTCCTGCACCACCGAATGGTGGAGGCGGGGAAACTGGAGGCGTTCGCACGGGGGCGTGCCCGGTGGCCCGGCAACCGGCGTCTCCTGGAGCGGCTGGCCGAGGCGGAACCGCTGACGGAGTCGCCGATGGAGACGCTGCTGCGACTGCTGATCACCGATGCCGGGCTGCCGCGGCCGTTCGCCCAGGTCGAGGTCACGACGGACGGCGGCCGCTGGCTGGCCCGCGTCGATCTCGCCTACCCCGACCTGCGGATCGCCATCGAGTACGAGGGCGATCATCACCGCGAGCGGGACACCTTCCGGCGCGACATCACCCGCAAGCGGACCCTCGAAGCAGCCGGCTGGCTGGTGCTCCGTTTCACGGCCGACGACGTCCTTCGCCGACCAGCCGACACGGTCGCGATGATCGCCGAAACGCTCCACCGGCGCGAAGCCCGGCAACCATCCGCCTCGCCCTGACCGATTCGACGCCTTCGCCCGATGTGGTGCCGGCGATCATCCGCCTGACCCGGCTGCTGCCCCCGGATCGAGATCACCTCGGATATCCGGCCGCAACCAGCGGACGCGGTTGCGGTGATGGCCGGGACGCTCCGCCGGTGCGAAGGGCGGCAACCGTCGACCGGAGTTGGCTGTGGCGGTTGGCGCTTCGCCGGTGTGGTGGGTGGTGATTGACCGTATGGGCCGGTGACTGGCCTCGGGTCGAGATGGCCTCTGACGTCGGGCGGCACCCGGCGGACGCGGTTGCGGTGATGGCCGGGACGCTCCGCCGGTGCGAAGGCCGGCAACCGTCGACCGGAGTTGGCTGTGGCGGTTGGCGCTTCGCCGGTGTGGTGGGTGGTGATTGACCGTATGGGCCGGTGACTGCCTCGGGTCGAGATGGCCTCTGACGTCGGGCGACGCCCGGCGGACGCGGTTGCGGTGGTCGCCGGGACGCCCCGCCGGGTGCGGAGGTCGGCAATGATCAACGGGATCTGGCTGTGGCGGTCGGTGCTTCGCCGGGTGAGGGCTGTCCGTCTAGGCCGGTGGCTGGCCCCGGTTGAGATCCCTCTGACGTCGGGCGGCGGCCAGCGGACGCGGTCGCCGGGACACTCCGCCGATGCGGCGGCCAGCGGACGCGGTTGCGGTGATGGCCGGGACGCTCCGCCCGGCGTGTAGGCCGCAACCGTCGACCGGAGTTGGCTGTGGCGGTTGGCGCTTCGCCGGGTGTGGTGGGTGGCGGTTGTTCGTCTGCGGGCCGGTGGTCGGCTTCGGGTTGAGGTGGCTTCCGGCGGTGGGCGGGGGAGCGGCGGACGCGGTTGTGGTGATGGCCGGGGTGCTGCGCCGGTGTGGACGCAGGCAACCGGAGACCGGAGTCGGGTGGGTGGGCAAGGCCTTCGCCGGGGGTTGTCGGCGGGAGTGTGGGGGAGGGGCGGGATAGCGTGAGGGGATGACGCGGCGGGTGGTGGTGGCGGTGTTGGTGCCGGTGAGGTGGGCGCCGCCGGGGGTGGAGATCGGACGGTGGCGGGCGGCGCTGGCGGAGGATGTGGTGGATCTGCTGCGGGGGCTGGCGCAGGTGGATGCGGCGATCGCGGTGACGGGGGAGGATGCCGGGCTGGCGGAGGCGATCAGCTGGCCGGGGATGCCGGTCTACCGGGTCGGGAGCCTGCGGGCGGGGGAGATCTTCGCGGAGGCGGCGGCGGACGGGTATCAGCAGGCGGCGCTGGTGGCGGGGGATGCGCCGAATCTGCCGGGGCTGACCGTGGGGAAGTTGCTGCGGCCGCTCACCACCAGGCCGCTGGCGGTCGCGCGGGCGGACGGGGGGCCGGGGCTGGTCGGGGTGGCGGCGGCGCTGCCCGTACCGTCGTGGCTGCCGGATTTTGATCTTGATGAGGGGGATCCGGGGGCGTTGCGCCGGGCGGCGGAGCGGCCGGAGCACGTGGGATCGGCGCCGGAGTGGCGAAGGCTGCGCACGCCGGACGACCTGCACGCGCTCGATCCCGCCGTGGAGGGCTGGGACGTGACCCGGGCCCTCCTCGGCGGCTGACGAACCGGCTGGACGAGGACTCAGTCGTCCGAGGCGGGGGGCAGGTCGTCCAGCTCGGCGATGTCGAAGTCGAGCTGGGAGCGGGCGAAGACCTCGGGGTGCGCGAAGTCGTCGTCGGTGGGGAGCAGGTCGGGGTGGCTCCAGACGGAGTCGCGGCCGGCGACGCCGCGGTGCTCGGTCAGCGCGGCCCACAGTGCGTTGGCCTCGCGCAGGCGGCGCGGGCGCAGCTCCAGGCCGACCAGGGCGGCGAACGTCTGCTCGGCCGGGCCGCCGGCGGCGCGGCGGCGGCGGAAGGCCTCGCCCAGACGCACCACGTTGGGCAGGCGGTCGGCGACGGCGGAGTCGACCACGTGGCAGACCCAGCCCTCGACCAGCGCGAGCGCGGTCTCCAGGCGGTTGAGCGTGGCCTGCTGCTGCGGCGTGTCCTCGGGGCTGAAGATGCCCTCCAGCGCCATCACCTGCATCGACTCGGGGTTGCCCGGGTCGATGCGGCCCATCGCCTCCTCGATCGCCTCGCGGTTGACCGTGATGCCGGCCGCGTACGACTCGACGGCGCCGAGCACGTGCGCGCGCAGCCACGGGACGTGCTCGAAGAGGCGCTGGTGGGCGGCCTCGCGCAGCGCCACGTACAGCCGGACCTCGTCCTCGGGGAGCTCCAGGCCCTTGCCGTACTGCGCGATGTTCGCCGGGACGAGCGCGGCCATGCCGGCGGGGCCGAGCGGGAGGCCGATGTCGCCGGCGGAGAGCACCTCGGCGGCGAGCGAGCCGAGCGCCTGGCCGAGTTGGCCGCCGAAGAGCGCGCCACCGAGCGTGGCGACCATCGACTGCATCGGGCCGAGCTGGGCGCGCGCCTCCTCCGGCACCAGGTCGCCCATGGCGGAGACCATCCGCCCGGCGACCGGGTCGCACAGCTTCTTCCAGACGTCGAGCGTCCGGTTCACCCACTCCGTCCGGTTCCACGCGACGGAGGAGCGGATGCCGGAGGGCAGCGCGGAGGCGGGCTCCAGCCAGAGGTCGGCGAGGCGCAGCGCCTCCGAGACCGAGTTCCGCTCGTACGGCGAGACGGACGGGTCCCCGTTCGCGGCGAGCTGGCTCAGCGCCACCTGCTTGGCGAGATCCCAGTTCACCGGGCCGCTGCCCGGCGACGCGAGGAGCTGTTGCAGCTGCGCCATGAACTGCCGCATCTGCTGCGGGTCGTTGGGGTCGGGCGGCTGCGCGCCCGGCAGGGCGAAACCGAACGGGATGTCAGGCACGTGTCAACGGTACGCGCGCGGAGCCGGTTCGTGCCGGTCCCGGCCTTGCGCTCATAGCGAATCGGTAGCGGATACACAGGAAACGACCAGCCGCCCCGCTGTGGGTACGCTCAGCGGCATGAAACGTCGCGGCTTCACGGTTCTCGTCGGTGCGCTCATCACATTCGTGCTGACCATGGCCGCCGTGTACGCCCCGATCCCGTACGTGATCCTCAAGCCCGGCCCGACCGTCGACACGCTCGGCAAGGAGAAGGACGCGGACGTCATCCAGATCTCCGGCACCGAGACCTCCACCTCCGCGGGCCAGCTCCGCCTCACCACGGTCGGCGTGCAGCCCGAGCCGAACCTGGTGAGCGCGATCCTGGGCTGGTTCGACGGCACCGAGGCGGTCGTGCCGCGCGAGCTGATCTACCCGCCGGACGAGACCGAGGAGCAGGTCGACCAGCGCAACGCGGAGGAGTTCCAGGCGTCGCAGACCACCGCGGAGACGGCCGCGCTGCGCGAGCTCGGGCTGCCGATCCTGGTCGCCGTGGCGAAGGTGTCGGACGACGGCCCGTCCGTGGGCAAGCTGCAGGCCGGCGACGTGATCAGCGGGGTGGACGGCGAGACGGTCGACTCCGCGCCGCGGCTGACCGAGCTGGTCCGGGCGAAGCCGGCCGGGACGCTGCGCACGCTCGACGTCACGCGCGCCGGGCAGAAGCTGGCCGTGCAGATCACCACGCAGGAGATGGACGGCCAGCCGCGCATCGGGGTGGAGATCGAGGAGAAGCCGCCGTTCCAGCTCGAGATCAAGCTCGACGAGATCGGCGGCCCCAGCGCCGGGCTGATGTTCACGCTGGGCATCATCGACAAGCTCAAGCCGGAGGATCTGACGGGCGGAAAGATCGTCGCGGGTACGGGCACGATCGACGCGGACGGCAAGGTGGGCGAGATCGGTGGCATCCCGCAGAAGCTGGTCGGCGCGAAGCGGGCCGGTGCCGAGCTGTTCCTCGTCCCCGCGGGCAACTGCGAGGAGGCCAAGCGGAACGCGGTGGACGGCCTGCCCATGTACCGAGTGGCCACGCTCGATGACGCGCTGTCCGCGCTGGAAGCCGTGCGCGCCGGCCGTACCCCGGAGCTTTGCTGAGTTTTTCCTGTAAGACCGGCATTTGTGAGACCAGAACGTGAGCGAGGCGCGTGACGACTCCTGTGACCACAGGCCGTAGTCTTGTCCTTGTTCTACAGACAACTCCGGCCGGAAGGCACCGGCTGGCGCAGGACCTATAGCGGGCGGAGAGCCAACCGTGGTAGTGCGTAACAGTCCCCTACCGAGGATGAGCCGGCGTGGCCGCGCGACCATCGGCGTCCTGATCGGGGTGTTCGTCCTGTTCACCCTGCTCGGCTGGGGCGTCGATGCCTGGACCGACTGGTTGTGGTTCGACGAGGTCGCGTTCACGCAGGTCTTCACCGGCAAGCTGATCACCCAGCTGCTGCTCTTCCTGTCCGTCGGCGCGGCCATGGCCGTGATCGTCGGCGGCAACCTGTACCTGGCGTTCCGGCTGCGCCCGATGCTGCGGCCACCGTCCGCCGAGCAGGCCACGCTGGAGCGGTACCGGATGGTGCTGACGCCGCGGGTCGGCACCTGGATCGCGGTGCTGTCCGTCATCGTCGGCCTGTTCGCCGGGCTCTCCGCGCAGAGCCGCTGGCAGGACTGGCTGCTGTTCCGCAACAAGCAGCCGTTCGGCGTGACGGACCCGCAGTTCGGCGTGGACGTCGGCTTCTACGTCTTCGAGTACCCGTTCTACCGCTACGTGCTCGGCGTCGCCTTCACGGCCGTGGTGCTGTCCGTGATCGGCGCGCTGGCCGTGCACTACATCTTCGGCGGCGTGCGGCTGCAGGGCATCGGCGACCGGATGACCGCCGCCGCCCGCGCCCACCTGACCTCGCTGGTCGCGCTGTTCGTGCTGCTCAAGGCAGTGGCGTACGTGCTGGACCGGCGCGCGCTGCTGCTCAACCACAACAGCGGCACGGACCTCTACGGCGCGGGGTACGCGGACATCAACGCGCTGCTGCCGGCCAAGGAGATCCTGGCGTACATCTCCGTGGTGGTCGCCATCGCGATCATCGTGTTCTCCAACGCGGTCATGCGGAACCTCACCTGGCCCGGCGTCTCGCTGGCGCTGCTCGGCATCTCCGCGGTCGCGATCGGCGGCATCTACCCGTGGGCGGTGCAGACCTTCGAGGTCAACCCGAGCATCCGGGACAAGGAGGCCGAGTACATACGGCACAGCATCAACGCCACCCGGGACGCGTTCGGCATCGCCGCCAGCGACGTGCAGGCGTTCGGCGCGAGCAATCTGACCCCGCCGGCCGAACTGTCCACCGACCCGGACGTCGTACCGAACATCCGGCTCCTCGACCCGCAGCTCGTCTCCGAGACGTACACGCAGCTCCAGCAGGTCCGTGGCTTCTACGACTTCGGCCAGAAGCTGGACATCGACCGGTACCAGGTCGACGGCAAGAGCCAGGACTACGTGGTCGGCGTCCGTGAGATCAACTACGGCGAGCTGACCGACCAGCAGAACAACTGGATCAACCGGCACACCGTCTACACCCACGGGTACGGGCTGGTGGCCGCGCCGGCGAACCGGGTGGTCTGCAACGGCCAGCCGTACTTCGTCTCCGGCTTCCTCAACGACGCGCAGCCGGACCCGGCGCAGGCCGAGCAGCAGGCCGAGTGCAACTCCAGCGAGGAGCTGATCAAGGTCGAGCAGCCGCGGGTCTACTACGGCGAGCAGACCCGCGACGAGGCCAACGACTACGCGATCGTCGGCGCGGGCGCGGAGGGCCGGCCCGTCGAGTTCGACCGCCCCGGCGCGAACAACAGCGACACGTACTACACGTACACCGGGTCCGGCGGCATCCCGATCGGCTCGCTCACCCGCCGACTGCTCTACGCGGTCAAGAACGCCGAGACGAACTTCCTGCTCTCCGACGCGGTCAACGAGAACTCCCGGCTGATGTACGTGCGCGACCCCCGCTCCCGGGTGGAGAAGGTCGCGCCGTTCCTGACCATCGACGGCGACCCGTACCCGTCCGTGGTGGACGGCAAGATCGTCTGGATTCTGGACGGCTACACGACGTCGGCGACGTACCCGTACTCGCAGCGGATCAACCTGCAGACCGAGACCGAGGACGCCACCACCGGCGTCGGCGCGTTCGCGCTGGCCGGCCAGGACGTCAACTACATGCGCAACTCGGTCAAGGCGACCGTCGACGCGTACGACGGCACGGTCACGCTCTACGAGTTCGACACGCAGGACCCGGTGCTCAAGGCGTGGAACCAGGCGTTCGGCGGCGACCTCGTCAAGCCGAAGTCGGAGATCCCGGCCGCGCTCGCCGAGCACCTGCGCTACCCGGTCGACCTGTTCAAGGTGCAGCGCAACCTGCTCTCCCGGTTCCACGTGACCGACCCGGGCGGCTACTTCACCGGTGACGACTTCTGGGCGGTGCCGAACACGCCCGGCCAGTCCGAGTCGCCGTCCAAGCAGCCGCCGTACTACCTGAACACGCAGCTCGGCACGCAGACCGACACGACGTTCCAGCTCACGGCCGCGCTCAGCCCGGCCAAACGGCAGAACCTCGCCTCGATCATGTCCGGCTGGTACGACGCACAGGGCAACCCGCAGCTGCAGGTGCTGGAGTTACCCGACTCCACACCCGTGCTCGGCCCGGAACAGGTCTTCCAGCGGATGACCACCGAAGGCGACGCGCGAACCGCGATCAGCCAGCTCACCGCGGACGGCGCGGCCCGGATCGACTACGGCAACCTGCTGTCGCTGCCGTTCGGCAACGGCATCCTCTACGTCGAGCCGATCTACGTGCAGAGCAACGACGAGAGCGCATACCCGCTGATGCAGCGCGTCCTGCTCTCCTACGGTGACGGCAAATACGTGGTGCTCGCCAACAACATCAGCGAGGGCATCAACACGCTGGTCGACCGCGCCAGACGCGGCCAAACCTCGGCGCCCTCCACACCCGAGCAACCCGGCGGCACCCCGTCCACACCGCCACCGTCCGGCTCCGCCACGCCCACCGCGCCGGCCAGCCCCACGCCGACCGTGACCGGGGCACCGCCACCCGGCAACGTCACGCTCGACCAGGCCGCCCAGCGCGTCCAGGCCGCGATCACGGAGGTGCGGGAGGCGCAGAAGTCCGGCAACTTCGACCGGTACGGCAAGGCGCTGACCGAACTCGACGAGGCCATGAAGCAGTGGGACGCGGCCCAGCGGTCCGCCACCTCACCCAGCCCACAAGGCTGACCCGTCAGTTCCACGACCCCCGGCGGCCACCGCCGGGGGTCGTTTTGCAGGCGGCGGAGTCGCTGAGGTAGTGTTCTAGAAGCCGACGCGGGGTGGAGCAGCTCGGTAGCTCGCTGGGCTCATAACCCAGAGGTCGCAGGTTCAAATCCTGTCCCCGCTACGAGGGTCGAGGGGCGCCTGTTCACGGAAAGCGTGAACCGGTGCCCCTCTTTGCATTCTGCTCCGGGGCCGAGCCCCGGAAACCCCGCGGACGGTGGGTGCGTTTGCGTGGGGCGGTTGCGGGCGCTGGGTGGTGGGCGTCGTGAAACCCCGCGGACGGTGGGTGCGTTGCGTGGGGCGGTTTCGGGCGCTGGGTGGTGGGCGTCGTGAAACCCCGCGGACGGTGGGTGCGTTGCGTGGGGCGGTTGCGGGCGCTGGGTGGGTGGGCGGCGTGCTGCTGGTCATGGGGGGCGTATCACCGACCCCGCGCGCCGACGGCCAGCAGACCCGCCCCCAGGTACGCAGAAGACACCAACGGCGAGGGTCCCCGGGCCGCGTGAAAGGCGGGCCGGGGAGCCGTGGGTCAGTCGAAGATGGTGCGGATCAGGGTGTTGAGGGCGGTGGGGAAGATCTCTGCCGGGTTGATGGGGGCGTCGCCCATGGTGATGCCGGCGGTCATGGTCGTGGTGGCGTCGGGGGTGCTGTACATGAGGGCGCCGTAGCCGCCGGGGGCGCCGCCGTTGTGGTGGTGGACGGTGCGGTGGCCGAGGTCCTGGACGAAGATGCCGAGGCCGTAGCCGAGCGGGCCGGTGGGGGTGAGCATCTCGGCCAGCAGCTGGGCGGGGAGCAGGTCGCCGCGGTGCAGGGCGGTGAAGAACGTCTGCAGGTCCCGGGTGGTCGAGATCATGCCGCCGGCGGCGGGGAGCATGGAGAGGTTCTGGCGGGACACGTCGGTGACGGTCCAGTCGTCGCCGTCCTGGTAGCGGTAGTAGCCGTGCGCGTACGGATCGGGCAGGTCCGTGATCTCGCCGGCCAGGACGGTGTCGCGGAGGCCGAGCGGGCGCAGGATGCGGCGGGCCAGCTGGTTGCCGTACGTGTCGCCGGTCAGCCGCTCGATCAGCAGCGCGGCCACGGTGTAGTTGGTGTTCGAGTAGCTCCAGTCCGTGCCCGGCGCGAACCGCGCCGGCTTGGACAGTGCCAGTGCCACCAGCTCCTCGGGCCGGTAGGACCGCAGGCGGGTCTCCACCCACTCGCGGCCGGTGGCGGGGATGCCGGGGACGAACGTGCCGTCGGCGTAGTACTCGCCGGTGTAGTTGAACAGGCCGCTGGTGTGCTGGAGCAGCATCCGCGCGGTGATGCGGCCGTCCAGGTCGAGGGTCGGCAGATGGCCGGCGATCGGCGCGTCCAGGTCGATCAGGCCCTCGGCGCACAGGTGCAGGACGGCCGTGGCGGTGAAGGTCTTGACGACGCTGCCGGCCCAGAAGTGGCCGTCGATCGGCGGCGGGCCGGGCTCGCCGAGCGCGCGGACACCGGCGCTGCCGGCCCACTCGCCCCGCTCGTCGCGGACGCGCAGGTGCAGCCCGGCGAAGCCGGCGTCGACGAACGTCTCGACGGCCCGCTGCAGGTCCGGCCGGTCACGGTAGGTCATGTCGGTGCTCCTTGTCGGGGTGGTCACAGGCCGCGGGCGGTGATGTCGCCGTACGCGGTGGTGGCGTGGATGGCGAGCGCGGCGCCGGCGCCGCGGGTGTTGCGGAGCGAGTTGTGCACGCGGCCGTGGCCGGTGCCGGCGTCGAGGGAGGCGTCGCGGGCGGAGCCGATGGAGATGTCGCCGTGCTCGGTGCGGAGCGTGACGGTGCCGGTGACGGCCTCGGCGACGCGCAGGTCACCCCGCCGGGTGGTGATCGCCGCGGGCCCGCCGAGCCGGCCGACCGTGACGTCGCCGGCCTGCACGGACAGCCGCGCGCCCGCGGTCTCGTCGAGCGTGACCGTGCCGTGCGCGCCGTCGAACACGACGTCGCCGAGCCGGCCCACGCCGCGGAATTCGGCGCTGGCCGTCGTCGCCTCGACCCGGGAGCCGGCGGGCAGCCGCACCGTCACCTCGACGGAGCCGGTGGCGCCGAGCAGCCCGGCCGGCTTCGGCGCCGCGATCCGCAGGACGCCGTCGTCGTAGGCGACCTCGACGCGCTGCGCGGCCGTGACGTCGCGGGCCCGGGCGGCGTCCGCCGGCCGGACCTCGACGGTGGTGTCGGCGCGGTCGGCGGCGATCAGGCTGATCCGTCCGGCGGGAATGTCCAGGACGGCGGAGACGGGCGCGGGGGTGGCGTACGTGTGCATCGTGAGGCTCCTTCGATCAGCTCTTTCCGACACCGGAAACGCTACGTTGCTTTTCGATCCAAGGAAACACGTTCTTTGCGCTGTTTGGGACTAGCAGCAGCTCAGCGGCCATTAATCATTGCAATGGCCGCAGCAGCTAATGCAACGTACCCACCGGGGGTGTTGCAATGGAAGGGTAGTGAACGCTATGGTGGCGGCTCACGGCGGGACGCGAGGAGGAGGTGGCGATGCCGGGAGGCAGGCTCACCCCGCAGGAACGGCAGCAGATCGCGCTCGGACTGGCCGACGGCCTCGCCTACGCGGAGATCGCCCGGCGCCTCGACCGTCCGACGTCGACCGTCACCCGGGAGGTCATGCGCAACGGCGGGCCCACGGCGTACCGTGCGGATCTGGCTCATCACGCCACCGAGCGGCGCGCCCGGCGCCGGCGGACGGCCGCGGCCGGACCGGCCGGCGCGCCGCCGCAGCCGCACGGGCGCGACGCCGAGGCCGTGCGGGAGTACGAGGAGACGTTCGCCGCGGTCTTCATGCAGTCGGGGCTGCCCCGGATGACCGCCCGGACGCTCGCGGCGCTCTACACCGCGGACACCGGCAGCCTCACCGCGTCCGAGCTGGCCGCGCGGCTGCGGGTCAGCGCGGCGTCGGTCTCCAAGGCGGTCGCGCTGCTCGCCGGGCAGGGTCTCATCCGGCGGGAACGCGACGAGCGGCGCCGCGAGCGCTACGTGGTCGACGACGAACTGCTCTACCAGTCGACGATGGCCAGCGCCCGGTCCACCGCCCACCTCGGCGAGATCGCCCGGCAGGGCGTGAGCGTGCTCGGCGCGGGCACGCCGGCCGCCGCCCGGCTGGAGAACATCGCCCGCTTCGTCGACTTCGTCTCCGAGGGCATCGCCCGCGCCGCGAACCAGGCCCGCGAGATCCTGCGCAGCGGGCCCGGCCCGGACGGCGAGGTCACCGCGCCGGAGTGAGCGGACGCGGGGTGGCGATGCGCAGCGCCTCGACCAGGCGGCGGTAGAGGTCGTCGGTCTCCAGCAGCTGCGCGTGCGTGCCCTGGGCGCGCACCCGACCCGCCTCCAGCACCACGATCCGGTCCGCGTCGAGCACGGTGGAGAGGCGGTGCGCGATGGTGACGACCGCGCCGGTGCGGGACTGGGCGCGCACGCACTCCTGGAGCGCCTGTTCGGTGAGCGCGTCCAGTTGCGCGGTGGCCTCGTCGAGCAGCAGGACCTCGGGGGTACGGATGACGGCGCGGGCCAGTGCGACGCGCTGACGTTCGCCGCCGGAGAGCTCGGTGGCGGAGAGCGGCGTGTCCAGGCCCTGCGGGAGCGCGGCGACCCGCTCGGTGAGCCGGACCGCGGCCAGCGCGGCGGCCAGTTCCTCGTCGGTGGCGTCCGGGTGGGTGAAACGCAGGTTGTCCCGGATGGTGCCGGGAACCAGCGGCGTCTCCTGCTCGACGTACGCGAAGCGCGACCTGACCTGGTGCGATCCGTAGGGCACGCCGTCCAGCAGCAGGGTGCCGGAGGTGGGCTCGACGAAGCGCAGGACCAGCGAGAACAGCGTGGTCTTGCCGGCGCCGGACGGGCCCACCACCGCGGTGTGGCCCAGGCGAGGGATGGTCAGGTCGATCTCGTGCACGGCGTCCGGGCCGTCCGGCGCGTACCGGGCGGTGACCCGGCGCAGCTCCAGCACCGCGTCCGGCCGGGCGGAGTCCGGCGGCGGGCCGGTGAAGTCCTCGGTGGGCAACTCGTCGATCGTGCGCAGCCGGGCCGCGGCGGCCATCCCGGCCTGGAGCGTGGTCAGGTTCTGGGTGATCTCGGTGGCCGGGCCCATCAGCTGGAAGAGATACAGCAGGAACGCGATCAGGCTGGACACCTCCAGCAGGCCCAGCTCCACCCGCCAGGCGCCGAGGCCGAGGATCACGATGATCGCGAGCTGGATGCCGGTCCAGGAGACGGTCCACACCTTGGCCGCCTGGTGCGCGGCGTGCAGGCCGTGCCGGAACGCCTCCGAGGCGGCCGCCACGATCCGGCCGGACTGGCGCTCCTCCGCGCGGCTGGCCTTGACCGTCCGGATCGCGCGGATGCTGCCCTCCAGCGTGCCGCCCAGTTCGCCGATCGAGGCCTGCGCGGCCTCCTGCGCGCGGCCGATCGACGGCAGCAGCGTCACCATCACGGCGCCGACCAGCAGCACGGCCAGGAGCGTGCTGCCCAGCAGCACCGGGTCGAGCACGGCCATCAGCACCAGCGTGGCCAGGAAGCCGAGCACGTTCGTGACCAGGCTGACCACGCTGGCGGCCGCGTCGTGCAGCAGCGCCGGGTCGGAGGTGGCGCGGGTGACCAGCTCTCCGGTCGGGCGGCCGGTGAGCGCGCCGACCCGGGCCGCGAAGTAGCGGCGGACCACGGAGACGCGCGCCTCGTAGACGATCCGCTCGGCCAGTGTGGCCATCATCATCCACTGCCGGAACGAGATCACGGTGCCGACCACGACCAGGCCCACCAGCACCGCGACCGGGCGGCCCGGGAAACCGCCGTCGCCGAGCGAGTCGATGATCTCCTTGGCGGCCAGCGGCGTGGCGAGCCCGGCCGCGCTTCCGAGCAGACCCAGGACCAGACCGATCAGGAGGGTACGGCGGTGCGGGCGCAGATACCCGATTAAGACAGTCATGTATCAGAGTGGAACACTCATGTTCCGTTCTGGTCAAGGAGTATCCTCAAGCGTCATGACCGTCGACGTACCGAACAGCGGCAGCCGTGCGCGTACCCGCCGGGCGATCCTGGACGCCGCGATCGCGGCGCTCGGCCGGAACCCGGCCGCCTCGCTCGCCGAGATCGCCACCGCCGCCGGCGTCGGCCGCACCACGCTGCACCGCTACTTCGCGGACCGCTCCGACCTGCTCGCGGCCGTGAACACCGAGGGCATCGCGCGGATCGACCGCGCCGTGCGGCTGGCCCGCCTCCCCGAGGGCACCGGCGGCGACGCGATCGCGCGGCTGGCCCGGGAGTACTTCGACCTCGGCGACCTGCTCTCCCTGCTGTTCGCGGACCCGCAACTGGTCGGCGACCCGACCTGGGAGGGTGGCGCCGACGCCTGCGACCCCCGGCTGGAGGAGGTCGTCACGCGCGGCCACCGCGACGGCACCATCGACCCGGAGCTGCCCCCCGGCTGGGTGCAGAGTCTCATCTGGTCCCAGCTCTACGCCGGCTGGGGCTACACCGCCGCCGGCGCCTCCCGCCACGACGCCCTGCGCCTCGTCCTGCGCACCCTGACCGGTGCGCTGGCCCCACGCCCGGACCGCGAGGTCCGGTGACGGCCGTGCGGAAAATGCCGCGAGCGGATTCGTGGGCCCGGCTACCCTGAGCCGCATGCCATACGTGCTCTACCTGTGAGACGGCCGACGGCCTGAGGCGCGGTGCGCCCGGTCGATCGTCGTCCACATAAGCCTCGTCGAGCGTCGCCCGCGGGTCGTGCGGGTGCGGCGCTCCGTGCTGGGAGAGCAATGTTCATCAATTCGATTGTCAGTGCTGCGCGCGATCGTGCGCAGCTGACCGCCATCGACATTCATATCGCGCGCGGCGGCGTGACCGTGCTGCGCGGTGCGGGGCTGAGCGTCACGCCCGGATCGCGCTGGGGGATCGTCGGCGAGAACGGGCGTGGCAAGTCCACGCTGCTGGCGGTGCTCGCCGGGAGACTCGAACCCGACGCGGGCACGGTGCGCCGCGCCGGCACGCTCGGGCTGGCGGAACAGGAACTGGCCGTCGCCGGTGACGCCACGGTGGGCGACGTCATCGACGCGGAGCTGACGGATGCCAGGGCGGCGCTGCGTGCGCTGGACGACGCGGCGGAGGCGCTGGCCGCGGGCGCGCCGGGCGCGGACCGGGCGTACGCGGACGCGCTGCACCGGGCCGAGACGCTGGAGGCCTGGGACGCCGACCACCGGGTGGACGCGGCGCTGGCCGCGCTCGGCGCGGAACTCCAGCGGGCACGTCCGCTGGCCGAGCTGTCCGTGGGCGGGCGGTACCGGGTCCGGCTGGCCTGCCTGCTGGGCGCGGAGCACGACTTCCTGCTGCTGGACGAGCCCACCAACCATCTCGACGACGAGGGGCTGACCTACCTGACCGGGAAGCTGGCCACCACCCGGGCCGGCGTGGTGCTGGTCAGCCACGACCGGGCGCTGCTGGCCACGGTGGCCACCTCGATCGTCGACCTGGACCCGAGCCGGGACGACCGGCCGCGCGTCTACGGCGACGGGTATGCCGGATACCTCGCCGGGCGGGCGGCCGAGCGGGAGCGGTGGGAGGAGGAGTACGAGCGGCAGCGCGCGGAGCACGCCCGGCTGGCGGCGAACCTGGCCGGCGCGCGCGACCGCCTGATCGACAACTGGCGGCCGGACAAGGGCACGGACAAGCACAAGCGCGCGACCCGGGCGTCGTCCCAGGTCCGCACGTTCCACCGGCGGCAGGACGAACTGGCCGCGCACGCGGTCACCATGCCGGAGCCGCCGCTGCGGCTGAATCTGCCGGAGCTGCCGCGGAACGCCGCGGCCGCGCTGGACGGCGTGACGGTGGCCGGCCGTCTCCGCCGGCCGGTCATGCTGACGGTCGGGCCGTCCGGGCGGCTGCACGTGGACGGCCGCAACGGCGCCGGCAAGTCCACGCTGCTTGCGGTGCTCGCGGGCCGGCTGCGGCCGACCACCGGCACCCGGCGCGTCGCGGGGAGCCAGCGGATCGGATACCTCACGCAGGAGTCGCCGGAGCCGGGCGCCACGACCGCGCGCCGGCTCTTCGCGGCGGCCGGCGGCACGGTCGAGCTGGAGTCGCTCGGCCTGCTCGACCGCCGGGAACTGGACCGGCCGGTGCGCGAGCTGTCCACCGGGCGGCGCAGGCGGCTGGACCTGGCGCTGGTGCTGGCCCGGCGCCCGCACCTGCTGCTGCTCGACGAGCCGACCAACCACCTGTCGATCGCGCTGGTCGACGAGCTGACCGCGGCGCTCGGCGCGACGCGGGCGGCGGTGGTGCTGGCCACGCACGACCGGGCGCTGCGCGCCGACGTGGCCGACTGGCCGAGGCTCACCGTGGAGCGGTGAAGGCCGCTACGTCAAGCGATTGTCCGGTGACGGATAGCATCCTTGCTGGGGATGGTGATCAATATTGAGCCGCGGATAACTTGTCCGCATGCCCGCGCTTCTGGAGATCGCCGCGGTCGCGCCTGATTCGGGAGTCAACAAGGTGGCGTGGGCCGGCGCGCTGCTGGCCTGGCTCCTGGCCGTGCCGGCGTACGTCGTCTTCGGGCTGATCGACACGATCGCGCACGAGGGCGGCCACGCGCTGCTGGCCAAGCTGCTGTTCCAGCGGGTGCGGGCGATCCGGCTGTTCCCGGACGGCGGCGGCGCGACGTACTTCGACGACGACATGCCATGGGCGGTGGACGTGGCGGTCAAGTTCATCGGGTACGTCGCGCCGTCGCTGTTCGGCCTGGCCGCCGCGTGGCTGCTGGCCCGCGACCTGGTCGACGTCACGCTCTGGGCCAGCCTCGGCTTCCTCTTCGTCATGCTGTTCGCGGTGCGCGGGCTGCTCGGCTGGCTGGTCGTACCGTCGCTGATGGTGGTGATCTGTTATGTCGCGCTGGCGGTGGAGCCGCCGATGCGCGAGCTGTTCGCGCACGTGTGGGCCTGGTTCCTGCTGATCGCGGCCGTCGAGACCATGCTGATCTTCCTGCGCGCCCGCGGTTACCACCACAACGCCTCGGACGCGGGCGCGCTACGCCGCCTGACCAGCCTGTCCGGCGAGTTCTGGGCGGTGCTGATGCTGATCGGCACGACCGCGGCGCTGATCTACGGCGGCGTGATGATGCTCCGCGCCGCCACCTGAAAGATCACGATCAAGGGCATCCGAGGGTACGGCCGGCGACTGCCACCTCCCGCACGGGAGTCACCGGACGCCGGCCGTACCCTCGGCGGACTCACCGCACGGTGAGCGTGGCCGACGACTCGCCGGCCGAGATCACGTACCGTCCGGGCGCTACGCGCGGGTCCTGGGTGGAGAGCATGTCGCCGGGCGTGACCGCGAGCCGGGACGCCGGGAAGTTGAGCGTCACCGTCCTCGTCTCGCCCGCGGCCAGCGCCACCTTGGTGAACGCCACCAGCCGCTTCGGCGGCGCCAGCGGGTTCGCCACCGGCTGGCCGGCGTAGACCGGGACCACCAGGTCACCGGCCCGGCCGCCGGTGTTCGACACCGTGACCGTGACGCGCACGTTGTCCTTGGGCCGCACCGTGCCGGACGCCAGCGCGACGCCACCCGTGGTGAACGACGTGTACGACAGGCCCGCGCCGAACGGGTACGCCGGCGTGTAACCGGAGTTCACGCCGGCGTTCGTGCCCGGTAGCTGCTGGTAGTACAGCGGCTGGTTGCCGACCACGGCCGGCCAGGACACCGGCAGCCGGCCGCTCGGGTTCGCCCGGCCGTAGAGCACGTCCGCGATCGCGTTGCCGCCCTCGCTGCCCGGCTGCCACGCCGCGATCAGCGCGTCCGACTCGCCGGCCGGCCCGAGCACCAGCGGCCGGTCCGACACGACCACCACGACCACCGGCGTGCCGGTCGCCTCCAGCCGCGCGACCAGCTCCTGCTGGTCCGGCGCGAGCACCGGGTTCGGCATGTCAGCCTCGCCCTCGGCCGCGGCGCGGTTGCCGACCGCGACCACCACCGCGTCCGCGTCCTCGGCCTGCGCGACCGCGTCGTCCGGACTGGACGTGCCCACCACGGTGGTGCCGGCCGGCGCGGTGTCACGCAGGCCCTGCAGGATCGTGGTGCCCGGGATGGTGACGCCGTCCGGCACCCCCTGCCAGCCGATCGTCCAGCCGCCGACCTGGTCGCGCAGGTTGTCCGCGTTCGGCCCGGCCACCACGATCTTCCGGGTGTCCGGCCCGAACGGCAGCGTGCCGTCCGTGTTGCGCAGCAGCACCAGCGACTCGGTGGCGGTCTGCCGGTTGAGCGGCCGGTTCGCCTGGATCACGGCCGCGTCCGCGGCGGCCGGGTCCACGTACGGCCGGTCGAAGAGGCCGAGCTGGAACTTGAGCGTCAGAATCCGGCCGACCGCCTGGTCCAGCCGCCGCTTGGAGATCAGATTCTGGTTCACCGCGTCCAGCGCGGCCTGGTGGAAGCCGCGGTCGTCCGGCGGGACCATCGCCATGTCCACGCCCGCGTTGACCGCGGCCGCGACCGCGCCCGCGTACGAGTCCGTGATGTGGTATGCGGTGTGCAGCAGCCGGACGTCGTTCCAGTCGCTGATCGTCACGCCCTTGAAGCCCCACTCGTCGCGCAGCAGGTCGGTGAGCAGCCAGCGCGAGCCGGTGGCCGGGATGCCGTTGACCGCGCCGGAGTTGACCATCACGGTCAGCGCGCCGGCGTCCACCGCGGCCTTGTACGGCGGCAGGATCGTGTCCTGGAGGTAGCGCGGGGACAGGTCGGCCGGCGCGCGGTCGTGCCCGTTGAACGGCTCCGAGTAGCCGGCGAAGTGCTTGACCGTGGCCGCGACCGGGCGGCCGGAGGCCCGGTTCTGCAGGCCGGTGACCGCGCCCGCCGCGAGCGTGCCGGCCAGCACCGGATCCTCCGCGTACGTCTCGTAGTAGCGACCCCAGCGCTGGTCCCGGGCCAGGTCCGCGACCGGCGAGAAGTTCCAGGTGGTGCCGGTGGCCGCGACCGCGCGCTGGGTGGCCTCCGCGGTGCGCTGGTTCAGTGTGGTGTTCCAGGTGGCGCCGAGCCCGATCTGGTGCGGGAAGACGTCCGTGCCGAGCACGTTGTTGTGCCCGTGCACCGCGTCCACGCCGTAGACGATCGGGATGCGCAGGCGGGAGTGCTCGATCGCGTACCGCTGGATGGTGTTGACCATCTCGGCCCAGGCCCGGGGCGTGTTGACGGCCGGCGCCGCGCCCCCGCCGGAGAGGACCGACCCGGCGTGCTGGTCGGCGAGGACCTCCCGCATGCAGGTCTCGTTGAGCGCGCCGCCGCTCCAGTTGCAGTCGCCCTGCATGCGGTTGACCGCGATCTGCTGGAGCTGGCCGACCTTCTCCTCCACCGTCATCCGGCGGAGCAGGTCGGCCACCCGGGACGGAACGGACGCCTTCGGGTCGAGGTAGCGCTCTCCGACCGCGCCGGCGGGCGTGGCGGTGAGCGTGAGAATCAGGACGCCGACGACGGCGGGTGCCAGCAGCCGACGCCGGGTCGAGGAACGAACGAGCAGGGAACGGAGTCGCATGAATCCTCCCGTGCAAGGTCAAAAGAATCGATCAGACGCTATGCGCTGGCATGTAAGCACGTCAATGCGGTGGGTGAGGATGCGCGGAAAAGTCCGGTCGCGCGTTGAACCATCGGGACGCCCGCATCCGAACAAGTGGGCATGAGGTGGGTACGGCTGATCGCCGCGATGCTGCTGGGTGCGCTGGCCGTGCTGATCGGCCCGGTCTCGCCCGCGTCCGCGCACGCGGTGGTCGTCGACACGGTCCCGGCCCGCGGCTCCGTGGTCGGCAGCGCGCCCGCCACCGTGACCATCACGTTCAGTGAGGCGGTCCGGCTGGTGCCGGGCAAGGTCAAGGTGGTCGCGCCGGACGGCACGCCGGTCACCGGCGGCGAGCCCACGCTGACCGGCGCGGTGATGAGCATCCCGATCGCGCCGGCGGAGCGGCCGCTCGGCACGTACACGGTCAGTTACCGCGTGGTGTCCGCGGACAGCCACCCGGTCGGCGGCGGCTTCTCGTACTCGGTCGGCGCGCGCTCCACGTTCGACGGCGCGGTCACCGGCGACGCGGTCCACGCGGGCGTGACGGCCGGCATCTCGATCGCGAAGTACGTCGGCTACGTCGGGCTCACGCTGCTGGTCGGGCCCGCGCTGCTGATGCTGTCGATCTGGCCGCGCCGGTTGCTGCGCACGCCGGCCGCGCGGCGCGGGCCGCGGATCATGATGTTCACCGGCGCCGGGCTCGTCGCGCTCTCCGCGATCGCGGCGGTCTGGCTGCAGGCGCCCTACGCGTACGGTGGCGGGCCGCTGGACGCCACCGCGTCCGGGCTGGGCGAGGTGCTGCGCAGCCAGTTCGGGCTGGCGCACCTCGGGCGGCTGGTGGCGCTGGCGCTGGCCGTACCGCTGCTGACCATCAGGGGTTTCCGGGGTCGTGGCGCGGTGCTGGCGCTGGTCGCGACCGCCGGCATGCTGACCTGGCCGCTGTCCGGGCACCCGATCGCGTCGCGCATGCCCGTGGTCACGGTGCTGGCGGACCTCGCGCACCTCGGCGCGATGGCGGTCTGGCTCGGCGGCCTGGTCGCGCTGGCCGCGTTCCTGCTGCGCCGCGCGGACGCCCGCGAACTGCGGGTGATCCTGCCGGTCTGGTCGCGCTGGGCCGCGCTCGCGGTCTACTGCCTGATCGCGGGCGGCGTGCTTCAGGTGATGGTCGAGGTCGGCGCGGTCTCCCAGTTGGTCACCACGCGGTTCGGCCAGCTCATTTTGGCGAAGACCGCGCTGCTCGCCGTGGTGCTGGCCGTCGCGGGCGCGGCCCGGCTGCTGGTCCGGCGGATCGTGGCCGGCACCGCGACCGGGTGGACGGCGCGGCTGGTGCCGGGCGGGGCGCCGGTGACCTGGCTGCGCCGCTCGGTCGCGGCCGAGTTGGTGGTGACCATGGTGGTGCTGGCCGCGAGCGCGGTGCTGGTGCAGACCACGCCGTCGCGCAACGTCGGCGAGGAGGCGCCGGTCGTGGTGCCGGAGACCTACAGCGAGACGCTGACCAGCCCGATCTACACGCTCCAGTTCGAGATCTACCCGGTGCAGCGCGGCGAGCACAACACGCTGCACGGCTTCGTCTACACGCCGGAGGGCAAGCCGATCCCGATCGAGGAGTTCAAGGTGTCGCTGGCGCTGCCGTCCGCGGGCCTGGAACCGATCGACGCGCCGATGGCCATCCTGGACGAGAGCCACGGGCTGGGACCGCTCAACTTCCCGCTGCCCGGCGAGTGGACCGTGAAGTTCACGATCCGGATCTCCGAGATCGACCAGGCTACGGTGTCCGCCGTGGTGAACGTTCCCTAATTTCCCAATCTTGCCCGTTACAGGTTATTCGACTGAAAAATGGGGCCGTAGGGTATTTGTCTCTTCGGGAAGGGGCGGCGCATGACCACCCTCGAAGCCCCGGCCACCGCGATCGCCGACACCGGCCCGGCCCGGCCGCTGCACGTCTTCCGATCCCGCCCCCACTTCGGCGTCCCCTTCTGGCGCTGGGAATGCCGATCCTGCGGCGACTCCGGCGGCGGCGGCAGTCAGCCGGACGCGGTCGGGCGGGCGCTCACCCACTGCGTTGAACATCCGGACCACCGCTCCTCGCTGGTCCCGCCGGTCACCTGCCGGCAGGAGAACCCGCGGGCCCCGCTGCGCACGATCTACGAGTGGCTGGTGGCGCGCAGCACCCTCGAACCGCTGGACGAGGACGACCCGTTGATCCCGGTGGTGGACGGACCGACGCCGGGTGCCGAGCCGGGCTTGCCGATCATCGCCGAGGACGTCGATCACGGCGACCCGGAGGGCGGCGTGCCGTGGGCCGACGGGTGGTCGCGAGCACTGCCCGCGAACTGGCCGCCGGAACTGCTGGAGCACGAGCCGACGCCGTCCGACGAGCCGCGGGGGCCGGTCTTCGGCCCGCGACCGGACGGCCGGTTCGCGCCGCTCGCGAACGATGCCGCCGGCTCGCCCGAGGCCGCCGCCTCGCCCGAGGCCGCCGCCTCGCCCGAGGCCGCCGTTGTGCCTGCGGTCGGCGCCTCGCCCGAGGCCGCCGCCTCGCCCGAGGCCGCCGCCTCGCCCGAGGCCGCCGTTGTGCCTGCGGTCGGCGTCTTGCCCGAGGTCGGCGTTGTGCCTGCGGTCGGCGTCTTGCCCGAGGTCGGCGTTGTGCCTGCGGTCGGCGTCTTGCCCGAGCTCGGCGTTGTGCCTGCGGCCGCTGCCTCGCCCGAGGCCGGCAGTGTCCCTGCGGCTGGCATTTTGCCTGAGGCCGGCAGTGTCCCTGCGGCTGGCATTTTGCCTGAGGCCGGCGTCTTGCCTGAGGCCGGCGCCGCGCCCGGCCTCCGCGAGGCCGGTGGTGACTTCGCCACAGGGCTCTCCCGGCTTCCGCTCTCGGCCGCCATGGTCTCGCGGGACGCCGGACTGCTGGATGCCTCCGAGTCCGGGACGGCGGACGGCACGGCCGCCGCCCGCGAGCCGGCCATCGGTGCGATGCTGCCGAGCCGCAGGTTCCTGCTGCCGACCGCGGGCCTGCTGCCGGTCCTGGAGCAGGACCCACCGGCAACGCGCGGAATCGACGCCGATCCAGCCGGTTCCGGCGCGGCGCATGCAGAGCCGACCGGGCCGGGCCGGGACGCCGCCGCCGAGGAGGGTCCCGGCGCGGTCGGCCCCGGCCTCGACGCTCGCGTGTCGGCGGATTCCGGCGACGTCGGCCCGGCGGATTCCGGCGCGGTCGGCCCCGGCCTCGACGCTCGCGTGTCGGCGGATTCCGGCGACGTCGGCCCGGCGGATTCCGGCGCGGTCGGCCCCGGCCTCGACGCTCGCGTGCCGGCGGATTCCGGCGACGTCGGCCCCGCGGAGTCCGGCGCGGCCGGTGCGGGGCCGGATGACGTCGGCCCGGTGGATCCGGACGCGGCCGGCGCGGGCGCTGACGACCTGAGCCCGTCGCAGGAGGCCCCCGAGAGCCACACCGAGACGGCGTCGGTCACGCAGGACGAACTGCCGGGGCTGGAGACGCACGTGACCTGCTGAGGTGCGCCGCGCGATGAGGGCGGCCTCCGTGACGGAGGCCGCCTTCGCTATCGCGCGCGCGTCACCCGGCCGCCGCCGGGAAGCGGTCGAAGCCGATCACGGAGGTGATCAGTCCTCCGCGCGCGCGTCACCCGGCGGCCGCCGGGAAGCGGTCGAAGAAGCCGATCACGGAGGTGATCAGTCCTCGGTCGTCCAGGGTCAGCACGTCGGAGCCGATCACCGCTGGTTCCGTACCGTCCGGGGTGATGGCCCAGCGGAATCGGACCACGTCGTGGTGGGTCTCCGGGGTGCCCAGCGGGCGCAGTGGCGAGCCGGGGAACAGCGCGCCGATCTGTCGCTGCGCGCCCGCGATCGCGGCGTCCAGCGCGTCCCGGCCGGTCGCGTCGATCAGCGGGTCGACGTAGCGGCAGTCCGGCGCGAACGTCTCCGCCACCAGGTCGCGGCGGCGCGCCGGGTCGGTCTCGTTCCACGCGGCCAGGTAGCGGTCCACCGGATCGGACATGGTTCCTCCTCGATTCGACGTGGTCGGCAGGGCACCAATCATCAGCGGGTACGGGTGGGGGCGTCGATTACCCGGGAGGTAATGGCCGGGGCGCGGCCGGGACGGCTAGCGTCTGGCCGTATGACGATCGCCGCCGAGCCGGAACCGGCGGGCCGGGTGCTGCGCCGGTGGCGTGAGCGGCGCCGGCTCAGCCAGCTGGAGCTGTCCATCCGCGCGGAGATCTCCACCCGGCACCTGAGCTTCATCGAGACCGGCCGTTCGCGGCCCACGCCGGAGATGATCCTGCGCCTGGCGGACCAGCTCGACATGCCGCTGCGGGAGCGCAACGCGGCGCTGCTGGCCGGCGGGTACGCGCCGCGGTACCCCCGGTCCGAGCTGGGCGCGCCGGAGCTGGCCGAGGTCCGGGCCGCGCTGCGGTCCGTGCTGACCGGCCACGAGCCGTATCCGGCGCTGGTGCTGAACCGGTGGTGGGAGCTGCTGGACGGCAACGCGGCCGTGCCGCCGCTGGTCGAGGGCGCGGCGGCGCACCTGCTGGAGCCGCCCGTGAACGTGTTGCGCCTGACGCTGCACCCGGACGGCCTGGCCCGGCGGATCGTCAACCTCGCGCAGTGGCGGGCGCACCTGCTCGGCCAGCTCCGCCGCCGTGCCGATCACCTCGGCGACGACCGGCTGGCCGGGCTGCACGAGGAACTGCTGGCGTACCCCGGCGGTCTTGATCATGCTGTGCCCGCGCAGCGGGTGGTGCTGCCGCTGCGGCTGCGCGTGGAGGGTGGCGAGGCCGCGCTGTTCTCCGTCGCGTCGCGCGTGGAGACGGCCGCGGACGTGACCGTGGAGGAGCTGACGATCGAGACGTTCTACCCGGCCGATGCGGCGACCGCAGAACTGTTTCGCACGAGATTATCTTGAGCGGGACGGCTCGCTATCCTGGATGGATGACCGCACCACAGCGCACTGCACCCGACGTGTCGTTCCTGCTCAACCATGCCGCGCACGTGTTGCGGACCCGGATGGCGGCGGCGCTCGCGGAGGCCGGCCTGACGGCGCGGATGCACTGCGTGCTCACCCACGCGATGGGCGAGGAGCGGACGCAGGCGGAGCTGGCCGAGCTGGGGGACATGGACAAGACCACGATGGTGGTCACCGTGGACGCGCTGGAGCGGGCCGGCCTGGCGGAGCGGCGTCCGTCGGCGAAGGATCGCCGCGCGCGGATCATCTCGGTGACGGATGCGGGTGCGGAGCTGGCGGAGCGGAGTCAGCGGATCGCGGATCAGGTGCACGCGGACGTGCTGGCCGCGTTGCCGCCGGACGAGCGGGAGGTCTTCCTGCGGGCGATGAAACGGCTGGTGGAGGGGCATCTGGCCGAGCCGGTGGAGGCGCCGGTGCCGGCCAGGCGGGCGCGGCAGCGGGAGAACTGAGCTTCCGTAATGGATCGTCTGTAACAGAACTATCTGCTACGGTTCGACCTGTCGTTGTCCGGCAGGGAGGACCGCCATGTCCGTCGCATCCGTACCAGAGCCGTCGCGCCGCACCTGGGTCGCGCTCGGCGTGCTCGCCACCACCACGCTCATGACCATCCTGGACGGCAGCATCGTCACGGTCGCGCTGCCCGCGATGCAGGCCGATCTCGGCTTCTCGCCGGGCGCGCTGAGCTGGGTGGTCAACGCGTACCTGCTCGGCTTCGGCAGCCTGCTGCTGCTCGCCGGGCGGCTCGGTGACCTGATCGGCCGGCGCCGCGTGTTCCTGGCCGGCACCGCGATCTTCACGGCCGCGTCCGCGCTGGCCGGCGTGGCCGCCTCGGCCGAGGTGCTGCTGGCCGCGCGGTTCCTTCAGGGTGTGGGCAGTGCGGCCGCCACCGCGGTGAGCCTCGGCATCCTGGTCACGCTGTTCGGCGAGGGCCGGCACCGCGGCCTCGCCATCGCGATCTTCAGCTTCACCGGCGCGGCCGGCGCCGCGATCGGTCAGGTGGCCGGCGGCATCCTCACCGGCGCGGCCGGCTGGCCCTCGATCTTCCTGATCAACCTGCCGATCGGCGTGGCCGCGATCGTGGCCGGCGCGCTCGTCCTCCCCGCCGATCGCGGCGCCGGGCTGCGCGCGGGTGCGGACGTGCTGGGCGCGCTGCTGGTGACGGCCGGGTTGGCGCTGGCGCTGCACGCGGTGGTCACCGGCACCGAGCACGGCTTCTCCGGCGCCGTGGCGCTCACCGCGCTGGCCGCGGCCGTGCTGCTGGCGGCGTTCCTGGCCCGGCAGGCGCGCACGGCGTACCCACTGATGCCCTTGAGGATCTTCCGCTCCCGCGCGGTGGCCGGTGCGAACGCGGTGCAGGTGCTGATCATGGCGGCGATGTTCGGCTTCCAGGTGCTGAGCACGCTGTTCATGCAGCGCGTGCTGGGCTGGTCCGCGCTGGAGACCGGCCTGGCGATGCTGCCCGCCGCGCTCCTGATCGGCGCGATCTCGCTCGGCCTGTCCGCGCCGCTGATGGCCCGGTTCGGCGCACGCGCCGTGCTGCTGGCCGGCCTGGCGCTGCTCGCGCTGCTGTTCGGCTGGCTGACCCGGGTGCCGGTGGACGCCGAGTACCTGCCGGACGTGCTGCCCGCGATGCTGCTCGCCGCCGGCGCCGGCCTGGTGCTGCCCGCGCTCACCACGCTCGGCATGTCCGGCGCCGGCCCCGACGACGCCGGCCTCGCCTCCGGCGTCTTCAACACCACCCAGCAGATCGGGATGGCTCTCGGCGTCGCCGTCCTCTCCGGCCTGGCCGCGACCCACACCCAGGACCTGATCAGCGAGGGTACGACCGAGGCCGCGGCCCGGACCGGCGGCTACCGCCTGGCGTTCGCGGTCGGTGCCGCCCTGATCCTGGCCGCGATGGCGCTGGCCGCCATGGTGCTGCGCCCCGCGCCCGCCACCGCCCCGCCGGAGGCCGCGCGCCCGGTCGCTACCCGGTGAGCAGTTCTTCGCTGAGTTCCCACAGCCGCCGCGCGGACGCCGGATCGAGTGCGTGCGGTGCGGCGTCGGAGAGCACCACCGGCTCCTCGCCCACCGGCGTGGGTCCCCAGGGCGTGGGGTCCAGCGGCGCGACGTCGCTGTTCTTCAGGTAGACGCCGCCGATGCCGTCGAGCAGTGGGCTGGCCGCGCCGAACACGATCGTCGCGGCGGCCTGCTCGGGCGTCTTCTTCTCGTGCTCCGGGTCGATGATCGGCCGTTCGTTCTCGTCGACCAACCCCATGGCCTGCAACTGCCGCATGGTGAAGGTGCCCTGCTCCAGGTGCGCCAGGTTCGAGGCGACGGAGATCCCCGGGTGTACGGAGAAGGCGCGGATGCCCTCGCCGGCCCAGCGGCGGTCGAGCTCGACGGCGAACAGCACCGCCGCGGTCTTGGTCTGCCCGTACGCGAGGTTGCCGTCGTAGCCCCGCGCGAAGTGTGGGTCGTCCCAGCGGATGTCGCTGGTGCGGTGCGCGCCGGAGGAGACGTTGACGACCCGGGCGCCGTGCGCCGCGCGCAGCGCCGGGTGCAGCGCGAGGGTGAGCTGGAAGTGGCCGAGGTGGAACGCGGCGAAGCCCGCCTCGTAGCCGCGGGCGTCCAGTGTGCGTTGTCCGTAGGCGTTGCCGGCGCAGTTGATGAGGACGTGCAGCGGCCGACCGGTGGCGAGGTAGCGGCGCGCGAACGCGTCGATCGAGGCCGGGTCGAGCAGGTCCAGTTCGCCGACCTCGACGCGCTCGATGCCGGCCAGGGTGGCGGCGGCGCGTCCGGGATCGCGGGCGGTCACGGTGACCGAGGCGCCGGCCTCGCTCAGCGCGCGGGTGGCCTCCCGGCCGAGGCCGCCCGCGCCGCCGGTGATGACGACGTTCCGGCCGGTCAGGTCGAGGCCGGTCAGGACGTCGCGGGCCGTCGACGCGGCCGTGAACGGGGTGCCTATCGGGTGTTGCCGTGCGGTGGTCATGAATCCACGGTATGGGCGATTTCCGTACTATGAATGCTTGATGGTTCGCATTTTCCTTGCGATAGTCCGGGTGTGGACGAGTTCTCCGAGGTGTTCGACGTCGTGGAGGCGCGCGGGCAGGTGACCGGCGCGTTCGCCGCGCGCGGGCGCTGGGTGGCCCGCTCGTTCGGCCGTACCCCGCTCAAGCTCACCGTGATGGTGCGCGGCCGGGCCCGGCTGTCGGCCGACGGCCTCGACGCCCCCGTGCATCTCGACGAGGGCGACGTCGCCATCGCGAACGGCCGTTCCTGGCTCGAACTGGAGGGCGGCTCCGGCGACGGCCCGATCCGCGAGATCGAACCGGAGATCACCGACCTGACCGACGGCCTCCGCGACGCCGCCCCGGACTGCGATCTGGTCGTCGGCGGCCGGGTCCTGTTCAACCGGGCCGGCGAGGACCTGCTGCTCCAGGCACTCCCGCCGGTCGGCCACGTCCGCGCGTCCGCCACCGAGGCACCCCGGCTGCGCACCATCGTCGGCCAGTTGGTGGACGAGGTGAGCGCCGCCCGGCCGGGATCGGGCTTCGCCGTCCGCCAGTACGCCCAGCTGCTGCTGCTCGAGGTGCTGCGCGCCTACATCGGCCAGGCGCCGCTGCCGCCCGGCCGCCTCCGCGTGCTGACCGACATCCGCCTGCGCCCCGCCGTCAGCCGCATGCACGCCGACCCGGCCCGCTTCTGGAAACTGGAGGAACTGGCCCACGCCGCCGCCATGTCCCGCACCACCTTCACCGAACGGTTCCGCGCCGCCGCCGGCGTCCCGCCCCTGGCCTACCTCAACAGCTGGCGCATGCTCCTGGCCCAACGCGCCCTCCGCGACAACGACGCCCGGATCGGCACCATCGCCACCAGCCTCGGCTACACCTCCGAGAGCGCCTTCAGCACCGCCTTCAAACGCGAGACCGGCGAATCCCCCCTCCGCTACCGCGCCCGCCTCCGCGACAATCCCTCAACAACCTGACCCCCGCCTGAGATCTTCAAGCCCCACGAGATCGTCCGCGTCGCGGGTGTCGACCGCCGCGTCACGGCCGTCCACGGTCCCCGCGCGGAGCAGGTCCGTCACGCACGCTCACGGTCGGCGCCCGATCCCGACTACGCGCTCCGCCAGCCGCGCGCGTAGCTGTCCGCGACGGCATCATCCACGGCAGCGAATTGATCACCGCTGAACGGCACCGAGCCGCGCCAGCCGCAGTGCCAGGCCTCGCCGCCTCCGCGACCAGCACTCCACCCGCAGTTCCGCGATACCGCCCACCCCATGGCCACCTCGCCGAACACCGAGCTCACGTCGGTGGCGATGAGCACGCCGGCATCGAGGAAGCCGCAAATCGCCGGAGCCCCCCCTGGCCCACCGCCACACCGCTCCCAGCGTGCGGAAGCCGATCCGGCTCGCCAGAGCCGGCCTGAACCACCGGCGCACCGCTCCCAGCGTGCGCAAGCCACCCCCGGAACGCGGGGCCTCCGGGGCTCGGCCCCGGAGCAGAAATGCGAAGAGGGACCTGTGTCCGCGCTCTCCGCGGACACAGGTCCCTCGTCACTCGTAGCGGGGGCCAGATTTGAACTGACGACCTCTGGGTTATGAGCCCAGCGAGCTACCGAGCTGCTCCACCCCGCGTCGCTGGGTAAACAGTAGCTCGCGTACCCCGGGTTCTGCAAAACGATTGGCGCTCGATCGTGTTTTGGCTGGTGGAGAGGCGAGGCGGCGGTGGGGCGGGGTGGGGCGAATAATGGGCGGTGTTCGCTGTGCGGGGAATCGCTTGGTGCGGGGGCCGTGGCGGCGGAGGGTTGACCGAGACGTTTATCCGAGGGGTGGTTGCATGGGTAGGGATGAGCTCGTGATGCGTGCGGGCGGCGGCAGCTTCGACGACGAGGTCTTCCAGCGGCTGCTGCGTGAGCGGATCATCTTCCTGGGCAGCCAGGTGGACGACGCGGTGACGAACCGGATCACGGCGCAGATGCTGCTGCTGGCGTCGGAGGACAGTGAGAAGGACATCTCGCTGTACATCAACTCGCCGGGTGGTTCGATCAGCGCGGGCATGGCCGTCTACGACACGATGCAGTACATCAAGAACGATGTGGTGACGATCGCGATCGGCATGGCGGCCTCGATGGGCCAGTTCCTGCTGTGCGCGGGCACTCCGGGTAAGCGGTACGCGCTGCCGCACTCCCGGATCATGATGCACCAGCTGTCCGGCGGCATCGGCGGTACGGCGGCGGACATCGCGATCCAGGCGGAGAGCATGCTGCACATCAAGAAGGTCATGAACGAGCGCATCGCGTTCCACACCGGGCACACGCCGGAGCAGATCGAGCGTGACTCCGACCGTGACCGCTGGTTCACGGCGGCGGAGGCGAAGGAGTACGGCATCGTCGACCACGTGATCAGCAGGGCGAACGCGGGCGCGGGCGCGAATCTGCTGTGACGCATCGGGGGTGGGGGTGGAACCGGCGCCCCCACCCTTAGTTGCGCCGGTCCCACACCACACGTGAGCCTTCCCCGGCCGCACGCCGTGGGACGGGGAAGCCTCGTTGGGCGAGCCGGTGGCAGCCGGCCCGCCGGAGAATGTCTGAGGGTCAGTGCAGCGTGCGGCTGCGGTGGACGGCCGCGAGCGCGGCGTCCGCGTACTCCCGCTCCTGCTGGAAGCCGAGGAGCAGCGCGCCGGGCAGCGGCACGGAGCCGACCTTGCGCTGGAAGTTGGGGCCGTTCAGCAGCCCGCCCAGCGTCGCGATCTTGGTCTCGTTGAGTCCGAGCACGTCGGCGTGCTGGATGCGGAAGCCGGCGATGGCCCGCCGCAGGATGTTCGCCAGGAAGCCGCCGCCGACGTCGCCGCCGGAGAGCGCGAGCGTGGGGCGCCCGCCGGCCAGCGCGGCGCCGCAGACGAGGAGCACTTCCTGGGTGGAGTGCACGTAGAGGTGGTACGGCCACTGGTAGAGCAACTGGCCGACCATGGCGCGGCTGTCCCGGCGGCGGATCCAGGCGCGGTGGCTCCAGGCCCGGCCGCGGTCGGCCGCGTTCTCCCGGTCCATCGGGCCGGCGAAGGTGAGGCGCCGATCAGTGACCATGACGGTCGTCGAGGGCGGCAGCGTCCACCGGACGGCGGAGCGGGTCATGGTCTCGCTGTACAGGTGTTCCGCGACGCTGGCGCGGCCGTGCCACAGCAGTTGTTCGCCCTCGTGGAGCCGGGGTCCCTCGGGCAGCCGTGCCCCTTCCGTCAGGCGGAAGTAGGAGGACGAGTGATCGGCCATGAAAGAAACCTCCTCAATGCCCCACTCTGGTGGTTGAAGGCTCCACAGTCATGACACCTGTTGGGGGGTCAACCCCCGTTCAGTACCGATTCGACGCGTTTGACCGATATTCCTGGACATCGTCTGGTTTTATCAGACCGTCCTCGATCGCCCTAGCCAGCAACGCGGCCTTGGACGCGGCCGGGCGACCGGCCTTGGCGTATTTGATCCGGGCGCGGTCCACGTACTGCTTCACGGTGTGCTCGCTGATCTGCATGCGGCGGGCCACCGACGCCTTCGACATGGACTGGAACCAGAGCAGCAGCGCCTCGCGCTCCTTCTCGGAGAGCGAGGGGCGCTCCGGCCGCCGGTCGCCGACCATGGCGCCGGCCAGCGCGGGTGCCACGTACGGCTGATCCATCGCGGCGGCGAGCACGGTGGCGACGCAGTGCTCCTTGCCCTCGTTCTTCGCCAGGAACGCCACGGCGCCGGCCTCGACCACGCGGAGCACCGTCTCCGGCTCGGTGTGCTCGGAGTAGACCACCACGCGCAGGCCGGCCTCGCACAGCTCGGAGACCCGGTCGATGACCATGCGGCCGTGCAGGCTGAGGTCGAGTAGCAGGACCTTCACGTCACCGGCGGCGGCCAGCACCTCGTCGATGGAGGAGCCGGTCGCGACCACGCGCAGGCGCGGATCGTCGGCGAGCCAGGAACGCACGCCCTCGAGCACCACCGGGTGGTCGTCGACTATCGCCACCGTGACGGGGGTGTCCACAGCGGTTCCTCCTACCGGTAGCAGCCGTCGGTCGCCGAAACGGGCCCCAGCCGGCCCGGAAACACACCGCGAGGACCGAAGTTCGCAATGATTGAACTCTGCATCAAATGGCGTGCGCAAGGCCTGTATCGGAAATGCCTACTTCCGACACAAGGGCAGCTCGCAGGCGATCCCTTTCTGGTGCGACATCAATATATCGAAAGGGGTCAGATTTCGGGGCGCTCCGGCCGGAGCAGTTCCGGCGGCGGCGGTGAGGACTCCGCGTCCGCGTCCGTGACCACGTGCCCGCCGTCCGCGAAGCGGTCCAGTTCCGGCCCGGCCTCCACCCGGCTGGGGAACCAGTCGCCGGCCATCCGCCGGCGCAGATCGGGCAGCGGCAGCGGGGTACGGCCGGCGGCCACCACCAGGTTGCCGTACCGGCGCCCGCGCAGCACCGTGGCGTCCGCGATCAGGCACAGCTCCGGCAGCACCGCGCGCACCGTGGCCACCGCGTTGCGGCCGAACCGCAGCGGCGGGCTGTCCGCCATGTTCAAGATGTAGCGGCCGTCCGGGCGCAGCACCCGGGCCACCTGGCCGACGAACTCCACCGAGGTCAGGTGCGCGGGCGTGCGGGCCTCGTCGAACACGTCGCCGATCACCACGTCGTAGGCCGCGTCCGGGCTGGCGGTGACCACCTCGCGCGCGTCGCCCTGGCGTACCCGGATGCGGGAGTCCCTGGGCAGCGGCAGCGTCTCGCGGATCAGCTCGATCAGCGCGCCGTCGATCTCCACCACCCGCTGCGTGGAGCCGGGGCGGGTGGCGGCCAGGTAGCGCGGCAGGCTGAGCGCGCCGCCGCCGAGGTGCAGCACGCGCAGCGGCGCGCCGGGCGGCGCGGTCAGGTCGAGCACGGCCGCGATCCGGCGCATGTACTCGAACTCCAGCGCGGTGGGGTCGGCGAGGTCCACATGGGACTGCTGGGTGCCGTCGACGAGCAGCAGGAACGCGTTCTCCCGGTCGCGGTCGGGGACCACCTCGGCCACGCCGCCGCCGCGCACGACCCGGCGCACGGTGCCGTCCCGCTTCTCTCTGCCCACGCGTCAACCCTCTCGCGCCGCCGCGATCTCGCGCAAATATGAGGGCGGCGCGGGTGCGATCCGGTTGCGGCCGGGCGCAGTCCGGTTGCGGTGGTTCAGGTGCGCGGCGGCTCCGGCGACTGTGCCCGGCATGACCGCACAGACCTCCCGGCGTACGCTGCTCGGCGCCGCCTCCGCGGCCGGCGCCGCCCTGGCGATCGGCACGCCCGGCACGGCGCACGCCGCCGACGCCTCCGGCGGGGAACTGGTCGCGGCCGACCCGCTGCTGCACCTGCTGCGCCGCGCCACGTACGGCCCGACGCCCGCCTCGATCGCGGAGATCCGCTCGCTGGGCGCCACCCGCTGGCTGGACCGGCAGCTCAACCCGGCCGCGATCCCGGACAGCGCCTGCGCCGCCGTGCTCGCCCGGCTGCCGCTGGCCGGCCGGGACATCGCGGGCGTGCGCGCGGCCGCGTCCGCCGGCGTGTTCAAGCGGTACGGCTGGGAGGCGATGTTCCAGGTCGGCACCGCGGCCGTGACCCGGGCGATCTGGAGCAACCGCCAGCTGTTCGAGGTCATGGTCGACTTCTGGTCCAACCACCTCAACGTGACCTGCCCGAACGGCGACGTCTGGGACAGCCGGCCGGACTACGACGCCGCGGTGATCCGCCGGCACGCGCTCGGCCGGTTCGCGGACCTGCTCAAGGCCAGCGCGCGGCACCCGGCGATGCTGACCTACCTGGACAACCGCTACTCGACGCGGGCGAAGCCGAACGAGAACTACGCGCGCGAGCTGCTGGAGCTGCACACGGTCGGGCTGATCTACGGCGAGGCCGACGTGCGCCAGGCCGCGGTGCTGCTCACCGGCATGACCGTGGACAGCCGGACCGGCCTCTACCGGTACGACCAGGCCGCGCACGCGACCGGCGCGGTGACCGTGCTCGGCTTCCGCCACCCGAACGCGAGCGCGGCCGGCGAGCCCGCGGTGACCGCGCTGCTCGACTACCTGGCCACCCACCCGGCCACGGCCGAGCGGATCGCCCGGAAGCTGTGCGTGCGGTTCGTCGCGGACGAGCCGCCGGCCGCGCTGGTCGCCGCGCTGGCCAAGGTCTACCTGGCGAACGGCACGGCGATCGCGCCGGTGCTGCGCGCGCTGTTCACGTCCGCGGAGTTCGCCGCGTCGGCCGGCCGCAAGCAGCGCACGCCGCTGGAAGACCTGGCCGCCACGGTACGGACGCTGGGCTTCGGCCCGGACGCCGCCGGCACGGCCGGGCTGTCCTCGCTCTACTGGGCGCTGGAGCCGAGCGGGCACCAGCCGATGGCGTGGGCGCCGCCGAACGGCTACCCGGACGTGGCCGCGGCCTGGGCGTCGCCGTCCGGGATGCTGAGCCGCTGGAACCTGCACATGAACCTGGCCGCGAACTGGTGGTACAAGCAGCTCACCCGGCCGGCGTCGCTGCGGGCCGCGCTGCTGCCGACCGTGCCGGCCACCTACGGCGCACTGGTGGACGCGCTGGCGCTGCGGCTGTGCGGCACCAGGATGTCGGCGGCCCACACCGCCGCGCTCGCCGCCTATTTCGGGAAAAGCACCGGAACCGCGCTGAAATCCACCGATCCCGCGGTGAACGGCAATTTTCCCTATCTCGTCGCACTCGTCCTTGACTCGCCGTACTTCCTCGTGCGCTGAACCCGTACCTGCTATTGATTGGTGTTGAATTCATGACGCTGCCGACCGAGTGCGGATGCGCGGAGAACAGGGGCCTCACCCGGCGCGGGCTGCTGGGCCGCGGGCTGGCGGCCGGGTTCGCGGGGCTGGCCGGCGCCGGGCTCTCCAGCCAGCTGGCGTTCGCCGCGACGCCGCACACCGGCGACGTGCTGGTCGTGGTCTCGCTGCGCGGCGGTTTCGACGGGCTCTCCGCGGTGGTGCCGGTCGGCGACCCGGACTACTACGCGGCCCGGCCCGGCATCGCGGTGCCGAAGTCGCGGATCGTGGCCGGTGACGCCATGTTCGGCCTGCACCCGGCGTTGAGCCCGCTGGTGCCGCTGTGGCAGCAGGGCAGGATGGCCGCGGTGCACGCGGTCGGCCAGGCCGCGCCGAACCGCTCGCACTTCGCCGCGATGGAGGAGCTGGAGCGCGCCGCGGCCGGCACCGCCACGCGTACCGGCTGGCTGGACCGCATGCTGGGTGGGCTCGGCGCGACCGGGCCGCTGGCCGGCGTGGCGGTCGGCTCGGCGCAGCCGCACCGCGGGTTCGCCGGCCCGAGCGCGGACCTGAGCCTGCGCACGATCGACTCGTTCACGCTCGGCGGCGAGTCGAACGGCCGGATGGCGACCGCGCTGTCCGCGCTCTACTCCGGAGTGTCGCCGGAACTGGCGACGCCGGCCCGGTCCGCGGTGGGCGCGCTCGCCGCGGTCGGCGCGGTGCGCGCGGTCACCACGGACGTGACCTATCCGGACACCCCGCTGGGGCGCGCGCTGCGCGACGTGGCCCGGCTGATCAAGGCGGACACCGGGCTGGTCGCGGCCGCGGTGGACTCCGGCGACTGGGACATGCACGAGGGGCTCGCCGGGCGCATGCACGACAACCTGTCCGGGCTGGCCGGCGCGCTGGCCGCGTTCGCGGCGGACACCGCGCTGCGCAACGTCACGGTGCTCACGATCAGCGAGTTCGGCCGGCGGGTCGCGGAGAACGGCTCCGGCGGGCTGGACCACGGGTACGGCAACGCGATGCTGGTGCTCGGCGGCGCCGTGCGCGGCGGCACGGTGTACGGCGCGTGGCCGGGGCTGAGCGCGGCCCGCCTGGTCAATGGCGATCTCGCGGTGACGACCGATTATCGTTCCGTGATCGGGGAGATTCTGCGGAAGCGCTGCGGCGTCTCCGCGACCGCGCTGGCGAACGTATTCCCCGGCGTCAACGGAAACGATCTAGGATTGGTTCTGTCTTCATGATCACTGATTTCCGGACGCGCGAGCGATACGCGGCGGCCGGAGGCTGACCCTAGGATCGCACGGATCGAGGATTGTTCGGCGCCGCACTCGACCGGCGCGTCACCGTCGGTAACCACGGTGGACTCCGCCGCGCTGACCGATCCTCACCACCCTCCAGCCGTTCCATCTCGGAGGCTTCATCCGATGCGTTTGACCCCTTCCAAGGCCGCTGTGGCGCTTGCCGGCGCCGCGGCGCTGGTCGCCACCGCGGCACCCGCGCAGGCCGCTCCGGCCACCGTGGACCTCCAGCTGCTCGCGATCAACGACTTCCACGGCCGCCTGCAGTCGCCGGCGACCGTCAACGGGCAGGCGGTGGGCGGCGCGGCCCAGCTGGTCGGCCTGGTCGACCAGTTGCGCGCGACCAACCCGAACACCGCGTTCATCTCCGCCGGCGACAACATCGGCGCGTCGACGTTCGTGTCCGCCATCGACAACGACAACCCCACGCTGGACGTGCTCAACGCCGGCGGGCTGGACGTGTCGGTGGTCGGCAACCACGAGTTCGACAAGGGCATCGACGACCTGCTCCACCGCGTCATCCCGCGCTCGGAGTTCGACTTCCTGGGCGCGAACGTCTACCGGGACGGGGTCCGCGCGCTGCCCGCCTACTCCGTGCAGGAACTGGGCGGCGTCACGGTCGGCTACGTCGGCGTGGTCACCACCCAGACCGGCGAGATGGTCAGCCCGGACGGCATCCGCGGCGTCGAATTCCGCGACCCGGTCACGGAGGCGAACGCGGTCGCGGCCGAGCTGTCCGACGGCGACGCCGGCAACGGCGAGGCGGACGTGGTCGTGCTGCTCGCCCACGAGGGCGCGGCGGCCGAGAACATCACCTCGGTCGAGGACCTGGCCGGCGACCCGGTGTTCGGCCGGTTCATCGACGCCAGCGCGGACATCGACGCGATCTTCAGCGGGCACACCCACCAGCCGTACGCGTTCCTGGCGCCGGTCCCCGGCACCGACCGGACGCGCCCGGTCATCCAGGGTGGCGAGTACGGCAAGATGCTCAGCAAGGTCACGCTGACCGTGGACGCCACCACCGGTGACGTCACCGCCGCCACCGCGGCGCTGCTCGACGTGGTCGGCGCGCCGTCCAACGGCACCGTCGCCGGCGTGGTCAACGCGGCCGTGGCCAACGCGGCCGTGCTCGGCGCCCGGCCGCTCGGCCAGGTCACCGCGGACATCAAGCGCGCCTACACGGACGGCAACGAGAACCGTGGCCTGGAGTCGCCGCTCGGCAACTTCATCGCGGACGTGCAGCTCGACGGCACCAAGGACGCCGGCCGGGGCGGCGCGCAGATCGCCTTCATGAACCCGGGTGGCCTGCGCACCGACCTGCTCTACGCGCCGGACGGCGTGGTCACCTACTCCGAGGCCTTCTCGGTGCAGCCGTTCTCCAACGACGTGATCACCCAGACGCTCACCGGCGCGCAGATCAAGCAGGTGCTCGAGGAGCAGTGGCAGCCGGAGGGCGCGTCCCGTCCCAAGCTGCACCTGGGCGTCTCCAAGGGCTTCAGCTACCGGTACGTCGAGGACGCGCCGCGCGGCTCGCACGTGATCGCTGGCTCGATCACGCTCAACGGGCAGCGGATCAGCCCCACCGCCACGTACCGGGTGACCTCGAACTCGTTCCTGGCGGCCGGCGGCGACAACTTCACCACGCTCGGCCAGGGCACGGACCGCGTCACCACCGGTGACAACGACCTGACCATGCTGACCGCGTACCTGGCGAAGTACTCGCCGGTCACCGCGGACCAGGCGCCGCGCTCCGCGGTCGGCCCGGCCTGCACGCAGAGCGTCACCGGCACCGTCAAGGGTGCACTGACCGTCTCGTCCGGCCTGGTCTGCGTCGACGGCGCCACCGTGCGCGGCGCGATCACGGTCCTGCCCGGCGCGAGCCTGATCGTCGACGGCGGCACCGTGCAGGGCGCGATCACCGCGCTGTTCGGCGCCGAGGTCGAGATCACCGGCGCCACCGTCACCGGCGCGATCAGCCTGATCGGCGGCACCGGCGCGGTCACCGTCACCGGCGGCACGATCAAGGGCGCGGTCAGCGTGCTCTCCGGCCGGGGCGGCGTCACGCTGGACACCAACACGGTGAACGGCGCCGCGCTGCTCACCGGCAACACCGGCACCGCGGCCAACACGGTCGCGGCAAACACGGTCAAGGGCACGCTCGTCTGCACCGGCAACACGCCGGCGCCGGCCAACGACGCCCGCCCGAACACGGTCAAGGGCCTCGCCCTCGGCCAGTGCAAGGGCCTCTGAGCAGCTCATCCGACGCCGGCACCCCGCGACTTCGCGGGGTGCCGGTTTTTGGTCCACCCGCTTCCGGCGTGGTCGCGGTCCGCACGCTCGGAACGGGCACGGCCGGCCGCAGGAGCGCAGCGGGTGGGCGGCCGGGCTTCCCGCCGGGGCCGTCGTGGGCTCAGTGCTTGTTGAGGATCTTGATGATGCGCTCGACGCGGGGGTCGGTGCGGAACTCCTCCAGCGTGGCGGGGAGCGGGATGCGCCAGTTCGGGTACTGGTCGACCGTGCCGGGCAGGTTGGGCTGGCGGGGTTCGCCCAGGACGTCGTAGGGGGAGGCGACGACCAGACGGCACGGGGTGGCGGCCAGCGCCTCGTGCATCGCGACGATGATCTCCTCGACCGAGACCGGCGCCGGCTCGGGCGGCAGGAAGCCGTTCTCGCGCAGCAGCGCGACCAACTGGCCGCGGTCCCGGCGCGCCTCCGCCTCCGCCTCGGCGACCGGGCCGGCCAGCAGCTCCAGCGACGACCGGACGCCGATGTGCGCCTCGGTCAGGAAGCCGGCCGCGGTCGGCAGGTCGTGCGTGGAGATCGAGGCCAGCGCGTTCGGCTGCCAGCCGGAGAGCGGGATGAAGCCGTCCGCCCACGCGTCCGGGTCGCGGGCGAACCACATGACCGCGGAGCCCAGCATGTTGCGCCGCTGGAGGCCGCGCGTCACGATCGGCAGCACGGTGCCCAGGTCCTCGCCGATCACCACGGCGCCGGCCCGGTGCGCCTCCAGCGCCAGGATGCCGGCCATCGCCTCCGGGTCGTACGTGACGTAGGTGCCGTCCGCGGGGCCCGCGCCGGGCAGCACCCACCAGAGCCGCCACAGCCCGGCCACGTGGTCCACCCGGAGTCCGCCCGCGTACCGCAGGATGCCGCGCAGCATCTCCCGGTACGCCCGGTAGCCGGTCGCGACCAGCTGGTCCGGGCGCCACGCGGCCAGGCCCCAGTCCTGCCCGAGCTGGTTGAACGCGTCCGGCGGCGCGCCCGCGTGCACGCCGGCGGCCAGCACGTCCTGCAGCATCCAGCCGTCCGCGCCGCCCGGGTCGATGCCGACCGCGAGGTCGTGCACGATGCCGACCGGCATGCCGGCCGCGGCCGCGGCGTCGTTCGCGGCCGCGAGCTGCGCCTTGCACAGCTCCTGGAGCCAGCAGTGGAACGCGACCCGCTCGCGCAGCTCCGCGGCGAGCGCGACCACCGCGGGGGCGGCCGGATGCCGCAGCTCCGTCGGCCACTCCCGCCAGTTCGCGCCGTGCACCTCGGCGATCGCGCAGTACGTGGCGTACCCGCGCAGGTCCTGATCGTCCGAACCGGCGTAGCCGGAGAGCGGGAAGAGCAGCTCCAGCGCGGCCCGCTTGGCCCGCCAGACCTCGTCGTAGTCGATCAGATCGCCGAGCGCCGGGCGCAGCGCGTCGATCTCCGCGCGCTTGTCCTGATAGCCGGGCACGTCGCTGATGCGCAGATAGAGCGGGTTCCAGAACCGGCGGCTGGACGGCGAGTACGGCGAGGACGGCACCGGGTGCACCGGGACCGGCGCGTGCAGCGGGTTGAGCAGCGTCAGCCCGGCGCCGGACTCGCCCGACCAGGACGCCAGCGTGCGCAGGTCGCCGAAGTCACCCATGCCCCACGACTCCGCGGAGTGCATCGCGTACAGCTGGAGCATCCAGCCCCAGGCCCGGGGCGCCTCGGGCAGCGCGTCCGGCACCACGACCAGCGTCACGTCCTGGCCCGCGCAGGTCAGCCGGTGCCAGCCGAGCGGCAGGCCGGCGGGCAGCTCGCCGGTCACCTCACGGGACGAGCCGTCCTCGAACGTGATCGTGCCCGGGGACGGCAGCGCCCGGGTGGCGGACGCGCGCAGCACCACGGTCGCGGGCAGCCGGCGCGGGTCGTGCGCGGCGCGGACCTCGGCCAGCGCGGCGGCGACCGAGTCCGGCGTGGAGGCGTCCACGCCGAGCAGGCGCAGCGTGCCGGTGACGGCGGCGCGGCTGACGTTCGTGGGCTCGCGGCGCCAGTTCTCGTACCAGGTGGCGACGCCGTGCGCCTCGGCCAGCGCGACCAGATCGGGCTCCAGGTCCCGGTTGACGTACGTCTCCAACGCGCCCCTCCACCCGTGCTGCGGCCTGCGCCGCCGTGCATACCCTTTCACGGTGGCGCTTACTCCGGGCGGTTTAGACGCTATGTCAGTGCCGCGTTCGCCTCCGTGACGAACTGCGTCGCGGCCAGCGCGGGCGTGAGCGTGCCGGTCTGCGCGGCCTCCGCGGCCTTGACCAGCGCGGCGCGGATCGCGCCGTGGCCCTTCGGCGGCGGCAGCGGCGCGCTGCCGTACCGGGTGCTCATCTCGTTGGTGTACGCGATCGACGCCTTCATGATCGGGTCGGTCAGCGAGACCTCGAGCGCGCGCCGGTTCTGCAGGTTGGGCGCGAGGCCGCGCTCGGTGCCGAGGATCTCCGCCGCCTCCGGGTCGTTGATCAGGAAGTCGATCACGCCGGCGACCGCGTCCGCGTGCGGCGTCTCGCGGTAGCCGCTCCAGTACATCGAGGCGCGCGCCCAGGCCGCGGACTCGGTACCCGGGTACGACACGATGCCCAGCTCGTTCTCGGTTCTCGTCTGCATCTCGGGCAGCTGGTTGGACCACATGAACGAGGTGGCGGCCTTGCCGGTGACCACCGGTTGCTTGGTGACGTCGCCCACGTTCGCCTCGTGGGTGACCGCCGCGGGCGGCGTGATGCCCTGGTCGCGCGCGTCCTTCCACAGCGTGAACCAGGCGGTCGCGTCCGCCTCGGTGAAGCCCAGCGCGGAGCCGGCGTAGAACTCCTTGCCCTGCGAGCGCAGCCAGAGCCAGAACGCCTTGTAGTCGCCGGACGCGTCGGTGGTGCCGGCCACCGCGCCCGCGCTCTTCCGGCTGACCTGCTCGGCCCACCGGAGGTAACGGGGGTAGTCCATGCCGTTGGTCGGCGCGTCGACGCCGAGCCGGCCGAGCAGCGTCTTGTCGTAGACCAGCGCGGCCGTGTTCTCCGCCGCGGCCACGCCGACCTGCTCGCCGTCCACCCGGCCGTACCGGACCAGCCCGTTCGACACCTGGGTCAGGTCGATCCGGTCGTCCGCGACGTAGGCGCCGAGGTCGAGAAGGTAGTCCCGCTGGGCGAACTCGGTGAGGTAGTTGTCGTCGATCTGGAACAGGTCCGGCGCGTCGCCGGCGTCGATGCGCGTCGCCAGCGTGTCGAAGTAGCCGGAGTTCGGCTGCGCGGCCACCGAGAACGAGATCTCGGGGTGGCGCCGGTGATAGAGATCCAGCACCTTCTCGGTCAACTCGATGCGCTTGTCGCCGCCCCAGAAGAAGAACTTGAGCTGCACCGCCTCGTCGCCGGTCCCGCCCTGGTCGCAGGCGGCGGCACCGAGGACCAGCAGGACGGCGGCGGCCGCTCGCAGCGCGGTGGATGGTGAAAAGCCCACGATGTCTCCAGCCAGACCGAGTGACGCCCGTCTCTTCAGCGGCAGCCAGTCTCCAGCGTCCGGCGATTCCTGAAACGACACCCGAACGGGGGTCAAGTCGCCATCCTTGCGGGGGAAGGTCAAGATGGATACATGTCTGACCTGAAGCGCTGGGCCGCCCGCCTGGGCGCGCTGTTCACCACCCTGACCCTGAGCATCCTGGTCCCGGCCGCGGCCTGGGCGAGCACCAACGGCGTCGCCGACGCGCTGATCGAGGAGCGCCGCCGGCGCGGCGGAGGCGGTGGGATCTTCATCATCGGCGCGCTGTGCTGCGTCGGCGTCGTCGTCGTGATCGCGGTCATCGTCCTGCTGGTGTCCCGCGGCCGTCGCCGTAAGTGAGGGCCGTGATGTACTAGCCCGCGTGGAGCTGCTGCACTCGGGCAAGGTCCGGGACGTCTACGCGGACGGCGAGGACCTGATCCTCGTCGCGTCCGACCGCGTCTCGGTCTACGACGTGGTCCTGCCGACGCCGATCCCGGACAAGGGGAAGATCCTCACGCAGCTCTCCCTCTGGTGGTTCGACCAGCTCGCCGACCTGATCCCGCACCACGTGATCAGCGCGACCGACGTGCCGGAGGAGTGGGCCGGTCGCGCGATCCGGTGCAAGCGGCTGCGCATGGCCAAGGTCGAGTGCGTCGCGCGCGGCTACCTGACCGGCTCCGGCATGCGGGACTACCTGCGGGACGGCGCGGTCTCCGGCGTACCCCTGCCGGAGGGTCTGGTCGAGGCGTCCCGGCTGCCCGAGCCGATCTTCACGCCGAGCACCAAGGCGCCGCTCGGCGAGCACGACGAGCCGATGACCTTCGCCGAGGTGGAGAAGGAGGTCGGCGCGGACGTCGCGGCCCGGCTGCGCGACGTCACGCTGGCCGTCTACCGGCGCGGTGCCGAGATCGCGGCCGAGCGCGGCCTGATCATCGCGGACACCAAGCTGGAGCTGGGCTGGGACGCGGACGGCGTGCTGACGCTCGGGGACGAGGTGCTCACGCCGGACTCGTCCCGCTTCTGGCCCGGCGACGAGTACCGGCCCGGCCGCGTGCAGTTCTCGTTCGACAAGCAGTACGTGCGCGACTGGTCGGTGAGCACCGGCTGGGACAAGACGCCGCCCGCGCCGGAGGTGCCGGCGGACGTGGTCGAGGTCACCCGCGCCCGCTACGTCGACGTCTACGAACGGATCACCGGCACGCGCTGGTGAGGACGGGTAATCTCCCGCCTCATGGCGCACTTCGATCTACCGCTGGACGAGCTGCGGACGTACCGGCCGGAGCCGCACGTTCCCGAGGATCTGGACGCGTTCTGGGCGGAGACGCTGGCCGAGGCGCGGTCCGCGGCGGCCCGCCCGGTCGCGACGCCGGTGGAGACCCCGTTCGCGAACCTCCGCACCTACGACGTGACGTTCACCGGTTTCGCCGGGCAGCCGGTCAGGGGCTGGCTGAACGTGCCGGCCGGCGCGGACGGCCCGCTGCCGGTGGTGGTGGAGTTCATCGGGTACGGCGGCGGCCGCGGTCTGCCGCACGAGTGGCTGCTGTGGGCGTCCGCCGGCTACGCGCACTTCGTGATGGACACGCGCGGGCAGGGCGCGTCCTGGCGCGGTGGTGACACGCCGGACCCGGGCCCGGACGGCGCCGGCCCGTCCCACCCCGGCTTCATGACCCGGGGCGTCCTCGACCCGTACACCTATTACTACCGGCGGCTGTTCGCGGACGCGGTGCGCGCGGTGGAGAGCGCGGCCGACCTGCCCGGCGTGGACGCGTCGCGGCTCGCGGTGGCCGGCACCAGCCAGGGCGGCGCGCTCTCGCTGGCCGTGGCCTCGCTGGCGCCGTCGCTGGTCAAGGCCGTGGTGTCGCAGGTGCCGTTCCTCTGCCACATCCGCCGGATGGTCACGCTGACCGACAGCGACCCGTTCCACGAGCTGGTCCGGTTCTTCCGGGTCAACCCGGACCGGGTCGCCGCCGCGCAGCGGACGCTGGACTACGTCGACCTGCTGCACCTGACGCCGCGGGCGACCGCGCCACTGCTGGCGTCGGCCGCGCTGATGGACGCCACCTGCCCGCCCTCGGGGATCTTCGCCGCGGTCAACGCGTACGGCGGCGCGGAGAAGGACATCGCGGTCTACGAGTGGGACGGTCACGAGGGCGGACGCGCCGACTTCCAGGCCCGGAGCGTCGCGTTCGTCAACGGCGTCCTCACGCGCTGATCCCGCGACGGAGAAGCGGGTCGCGGCGTGAGCCGCGACCCGCTTTTTGTGCTCTTTCTCAGCCACCCACCCGACGTGCAGGGAGGAGCGCCAGCGACGACCGGTGCCCGCGGGAGCATGCGGGCAGCACCACGCCGGAAGCGGGAAAATGGATCTAAGCTCTGTTCCACTTCTGGTTCGGCGTGCCCGCGCAGTCCCAGAGCTGCAGCTTCGCGCCGCCGCCGGTCGCGCTGTCGCGGACGTCGACGCACTTGTTCGCCGCGATGTTGACCAGGTCACCGGCGCCGCTCAGGGTGAACTGCTGCCAGCCCGAGCCGTTGCAGTTGGCCAGCTGGATGTTCGTGCCGTTGGCGGGGTTGCCGCCGGCCACGTCCATGCACTTGCCGACCGCGGTCAGCGAGCCGTTGCCGTTGAACGTCCACTTCTGTGCCGCGGTGTTGTTGCAGTCCCAGATCTGCAGCGGCAGGCCGTCCTGCGACGCGCCGTTCGGCACGTCGATGCAGCGGCCGGACTGCACGCCCTTGAGCGAGACACCACCGGTGGCCGGCGGCGGCTGCGTGCCGCCGTCGTAGGAGTAGACCCGCACGTAGTCCGCGACCAGGCTCTGCGGGAACTGGGTGCTGCCGTCCGGGTTGCCCGGCCAGTTGCCGCCGACCGCGAGGTTCATGATCATGAAGAACGGCTTGTCGAAGACCCAGCGGTTGCCGTTCAGGTTGGCCGGCGTCTTGCGGGTGTACTCGACGCCGTCCAGGTACCAGACGATCAGGTTCGGCGACCAGTCCACCGTGTACGTGTGGAAGGCGTCGCCGAGCGGGGCGTTGTGCACCTTCGAGCCGGTCAGGCCGCCACCGCCGGAGTAGCCCGGGCCGTGGATGGTGCCGTAGACCGTGTTCGGCTCCTTGCCGACGTTCTCCATGATGTCGATCTCGCCGCTGTTCGGCCAGCCGACCGAGCCGATGTCCGCGCCGAGCATCCAGAACGCCGGCCAGATGCCCTGGCCCTTCGGCAGCTTCAGGCGGGCCTCGAACCGGCCATACGTCTGGGTGAACTTGCCGTTCGTCATCAGGCGCGCGGACGTGTACTGACACGAGCCGTAGTGGCACTGGAAGCCGCCCGGGTTCTCCCGGCGGGCCGTGATCACCATGTTGCCGGCGCCGTCCAGCGACGCGTTGCTGGCACGGTTCGTGTAGTACTGGAGCTCGTTGTTGCCCCAGCCGTGTCCGCCGGTCTCCATGGTCCACTTGCCGCCGTCCGGCAGTGTGCCGGCGGCACCGTTGAACTCGTCCGACCAGACCAGCGTGCTGGCCGCGGACGCCTCGGGCTCGCTGTTGGTCAGGTACAACGCACTGCCGAGTCCGGTCGCGACGACGGACAGCGCGAGGAGCGATCGGCCGATCTTGCTGGAGTAGAGCCAACGGGCGCGTCGGGGGCGGTGGGCCCCGGGCATCCGGTGCATGGGGGTGCACCTCCGGTCGAACGTGGTGGTAAACGGAACATCTGGATGGCACCTTATCGATGCGCCTCGCGTCAAGAGAGCGCTCTCAAATTTAGGGTGGACTTAGGCCGGGCCTGCTCAACGATGATCAGGCCGTGGTTAAGCTGCCAGCCGTGCGTGACATCGCAGTGTTCAGCGGAAGTGCCCACCCGGAACTCGCCGAGGAGATCTGCAGCCACCTCGGCGTACCGCTTCTCCCCACCCGCGTCTCCCGATTCGCCAACGACTGCCTGGAGGTCCAGCTACAGGCCAACTGCCGGGAACGCGACGTCTTCCTGATCCAGCCGCTGGTCCCGCCGGTCCAGGAAAACCTGGTCGAGCTGCTGCTCATGCTGGACGCGGCCCGCGGCGCCTCCGCCGCCCGCACCACGGTGGTGCTGCCGCACTACGCCTACGCCCGCTCCGACAAGAAGGACGCGCCGCGCATCTCCATCGGCGGCCGGCTCGTCGCCGACCTGCTGGTCACCGCGGGCGCCGACCGCGTGCTCGCCATGACGCTGCACTCGCCGCAGGTGCACGGCTTCTTCAGCATCCCCGTCGACCACCTGCACGCGCTGCGCGAACTGGCCAGCCACTTCAAACAGTACGACCTGACCGACACCGTCGTGGTCTCGCCCGACCTGGGCAACGCCAAGGAGGCGGCCGCGTTCGCCCGCATGCTCGGCACCCCGGTCGCGGCCGGCGCCAAACAGCGCTTCACCGACGACAAGGTCCAGATCTCCGCCGTCATCGGCGACGTGATCGACCGCGACGTGATCGTCCTGGACGACGAGATCGCGAAGGGCAGCACGGTGATCGAGCTGATGGACCACCTGCGCGACCTCAAGGTCCGGTCGATCCGGCTGGCGTGCACGCACGGACTGTTCTCCAGCGACGCGTTGCAGCGGCTCAGTGACCAGCCCGGTGTGCTGGAGATCGTGTGCACGAACACGGTGCCGATCCCGGAGGGCAAGCGGGTGCCGAAGCTGCGCATGCTCTCGGTGGCGCCGGCTCTCGCGGAGGCCATGCGCCGCATCCACAACGGCGAATCGGTGAGCGCCCTCTTCCTGTAGCGGTCCCCCCAGCCCTTCACGGCTCTCGCGGTACGCGCCCGAAATTTCGTCATATCGCGGTATCTCGGGATCTCGCCGAAGGCGTGATCGTGGTTTCGGATTCGCTGGTCGGTCACCTTGTGAGGCGTAGGCACGTTATTCGGCGCGAATTACGTGCCTGGGGCTCACATAGTCGCGGTGGGCGATCGACTGGCGTTCGCAATATGGTGAAATTTCGGGCGCGCAGCGCCCGGGTGCCGGTAGCGGGAACCGTCTCGCCGGGGTTGCGCGGGCTGCCGAGGGTCTCGCGGGTCGCGCTGGTCCCGGGTGCTCTCATGGGACGCGCCGGGTTCGGGGTTGTGCGGGTCTTCTTGTGGGTCTCGGGTGGTTTCGTGGGATGCGGGTCTCGTGGCGCGTGCGGAGTTCGGCTGGTCCCGGCGGGTTCGGGGTCGTGTGGGTCTTGCGAGGCTCGGGTGGGCTCGCGGTTCCGCTCCGCGCCGGTGAGTACCTCGGCGTCGGGTCGCGCCGATCTCGTGTTCGCGCGGGTCCGGCCGGTCCGCTGCGTCCGCGGTGAATCAGATCGTGCCTCACTTGCTTACATGTCCTCACGCCTGCCCGAAATTTCACCATATAATTGTCTCGTCGCATCGCTCGGCGAGGCGTGATCTTCGTGCGGATCCGCTGGTTGGCCACTTTGTCAGGCGTAGGCACGTTATTCGGCGCGAATTACGTGCCTGAGGCTCACATAGTCACAGTGGACGGCCAGTTGCCGCTCGCAATATGGTGAAATTTCGGGTCCGGAGTGCCCGGACGTGCCAGCGACCTAAGCCGTCATGCTCAGGCCACGTCGATGCGCTGCTTTGGGGCGAACCGAACGTCGCCGGAGTCGGACTTGCCAGCCAGGCTGACCTTGCCAGCCTGGCTGGATATATCGGCTCCGCCGGATGTGTCGGTCGCGTCGGACGTGCCGGACTCGGTGGAGATATCGGTCCCGCCGGATGTGCCGGTCGTGCTGGACATGCCGGTCCCGCTGGACGTGCCGGTGCCGCCGGAGGTGCCGGTCCCGCTGAACGTGCCGGTCCTGCCGGAGGTGCCGGTGCCGCTGGACGTGCCGGCCTCGTCGGAGGTGCCGGTCGCGCTGGACGTGCCGGTCCCGCTGGACGTGCCGGTCGCGTTGGAGGTGCCGGTCCTGCCGGAGGTGCCGGTCGCGCTGGACGTGCCGGTCCCGCTGGACGTGCCGGTCGCGTTGGAGGTGCCGGTCCTGCCGGAGGTGCCGGTCGCGCTGGAGGTGCCGGTCCCGCCGGACGTGCCGGTCGCGCTGGAGGTGCCGGTCGCGTTGGAGGTGCCGGTCCTGCCGGAGGTGCCGGTCGCGCTGGACGTGCCGGTCCCGCCGGACGTGCCGGTCCCGCCGGACGTGCCGGTCCCGCCGGACGTGCCGGCCTCGCCAGACGTGCCGGCCTCGCCGGACGTGCCGGCCTCGCCGGATATAGCCGGCTGGGTTGTGGCTGTGCGGGGGGCCAGCAGAAGTGTGGCCAAGGCGGCGGTGGCGGTGAGTGCCAAGGCGCCGGTGAAGCCCCACGGGCCGAGCCCGTGGAAGACCAGCCCTGTCACGGAGAGTGCGATGCTGGCGGCGGCAGCGTCGGAGATGGCCTTGGCGCCGAGGTTGAAGCCCTGGGTCTCGGAGGTCGAGAAGGCGAGCACCGCGGTGCTGACCCGTGGGTACATCGTGCCCATCCCGCCGCCCGCGAGCAGCCACCCGAGGCCGGCCACCAGCGGATGCAGGCTGAAGGCGGCGGTGGCGAGGACCAGCAGGACTCCCACCGCGAGCAGCCCGCCACCGAGCCGGATCACGACGTGGTGCGGGGTGCGGGCCGCGAAGCGGCGGCCCTGGAGGTCGGAGGCGAGGGCCCAGGAGAGCGCGGCCGCGGTGAGGAACGCGCCGGACAGCCAGGCGGGGTAGCCGTACCGGTCCTGGAGGAGCAGGGGGAGGTAGGCCTCGGTGCCGAAGAAGGCGGCGCCGGCCGTACCGCAGATCAGGATGGTGGAGGGCAGGCCGCGGGTGGCGCGCAGCGTGCCGCGGGGGAAGAGCGGGCGCAGCGCGAGGGCGGCGGCGATCAGGGCCGGTGCGACCAGCAGCCAGGTGGAGGCGAGGCTGAGCGCGAGGACGGCGGTCGCGACCACGGTGGCGGCGGCGGTCCGGAACAGGTCGTGGCGGGACAGCGGGGTCGGCGTGACCGGGGGGAGGCGGCGCAGCGCGGGCAGGATGAGCGTGGTGACCAGCGCGACCAGGGCGAGTACGCCGAGGAAGACCCAGTGCCAGGAGAGTGCGTCGGTGACCAGGCCGGCGGCGAACGGGCCGATCAGCGACGGGACGACCCAGGCCGCGGCGAACAGGCCGAAGACGCGGGGGTGGAGCGCGGGCGGGTAGACGCGGGCGACCAGCACGTTGAGCGCGACGGCGTAGGCGCCGTAGCCGAGGCCCTGCAGCAGGCGGCCGGCGACGAAGACGGTCATGGTGCCGGCCAGGCCGGCGAGCGCGAGTCCGGCGGCGAAGACGCCGATGGCGGCCAGCAGCGGGCCGGCGGGGCCGCGACGGTCGGCGAGCGTGCCGCCGGTGACCATGCCGACCGCGGCGGCGGCGAGCGTGGCGGCGAATCCGAGCGTGTAGAGGTCTCGGCCGCCGAGGTCGGCCGTGATGACCGGCATGACCGTGGTGACGGCCAGCGACTCGAACGCGGCGAGGAAGACCAGGCTGACCGCGCCGATCGTGGTCAGCAGATGGCGGCGGTCGAACACGCTGTCGATCATGGCCCGACGGTACGAGCTGAAGCCGGGTTCAGGTCAACCCGGAGGAGACCCGCACCGTGGTCCCGTCCGGGCCGCTGGCCACGTCGATGCGGTCCGTCAGCCGGCCGGCCAGGAACAACCCCCAGCCGCCGGGCGCGGCCGGGACCGGCAGCCGCTCGGCTCGGGCCGCCACGTCGAAGCCGGTGCCGCGGTCCGCCACCTCGCACGCCAGTGACGTGCCGTCCCGCCACAGCCGGAGGCCGCCGTGCCCGCCGCCGTGCCGGACCGCGTTGGTGAGCAGCTCGTACACCGCGAGCACGAAGTCGTCGAGCCGCTCGCCGCGCAGGCCCGCGTCCGCGGCGCAGGCCGCGACCCGGTGCCGCAGCGCGGTCACGGTGGCCGCGTCGAACCGCGTCTCGAGCAGCACGGAGGAGCCCGCGAGCGGGGGAGTGGGGTGGTCGGCCATGCGCGGTTCCCCTCGCCTGCTGGTCAAGGGCGTACGGCATCACCACAGTACGCGTTCCACCGCTCACCGGCGCACCGGCGTGTGGCACGGTGACACCGTGCAACCAGGTCTAGCGACTCCCATGTGGCGCGCGATCGGCGCGTACCGGATCGCCTCGCTCGTGTACGTCATGGTCCTGATCGTGCGCAACGTGGACCGGTACGAGAATCCGCTCGCCGCCGGCCCGGTGCTGGCGCTGATGGTCGGCTGGACCGCGTTCGCGACCGCCGCGTTCTCCCGGCCGCAGTGGCGGGGCTGGCCGATGCTGATCGCGGACCTCGCGGTCTCGCTGGTCGTGGTGATCGTCAGCCCGTACGTGGTCGGCCAGGCCACCCTGAACGACGGCGTGCCCACGCTGGCCGTCGCCTGGCTCGGCGCGCCGGTGCTGGCCTGGGCGGTCTCCGGCGGCCGGCGGCGCGGGCTGGCCGCCGCGCTGGTGCTCGGCGGCGCCGACGTGCTGGTCCGCGACCGGCTGCACCCGTCCACGCTGAACGGGGTGGCGCTGATGGTGCTGGCCGGGTTCGTGGTCGGGCTGGTGGCGCGGCTCGCGGTGGACGCGGAGGAGCGCATGCAGCGCGCGATCGAGCTGGAGGCCGCGACGCGCGAGCGGGAGCGGCTGGCCCGCGACATCCACGACTCCGTGCTGCAGGTGCTGGCGCTGGTGCAGCGGCGCGGCGCGCACCTGGACGGCGAGGCCGGCGAGCTGGCCCGGCTCGCCGGGCAGCAGGAGGCGAAGCTGCGCATGCTGATCGCGGACGGCCCGGCCGGCCCGCCCGCGGGCGAGGAGGGCGAGGCGGACCTGCGGACGGTGCTCGGCCGGTTCGCGTCGGACACGGTGTCGATCGCGAGCCCGGCCACGCCGGTGCCGCTACCGGTGCGCGCGGCCGAGGCGGTCGGCGCCGCGGTCGGCGCCACGCTGGACAACGTGGCGCGGCACGCGGGACCGGCCGCGCGCGCGTGGGTGCTGCTGGAGGACGACGACACCGCGATCACGATCTCGGTCCGGGACGACGGCCCGGGCTTCCCGGCGGGCCGGCTGGAGGAGGCGGCGTCCCAGGGCCGGCTGGGCGTGGCGCAGTCGATCCGCGGCCGCGTCGCCGACCTGGGCGGCACCGTGGAGATCTATTCACAACCCGGCGAGGGTACGGAGGTGGAGCTGCGCGTGCCGCGACGTGGGCGCTCCGGCCGTACCGGCGGACGGTCGTGACCTTAAGGTAAGCCTGTGACCCGGGTGATGGTGGTGGACGACCACCCGATGTGGCGGGACGGCGTGGCCCGTGACCTGACCGAGGCCGGCCACGAGGTGGTCGCGGCCACGGGGGAGGGGCGGCAGGCGGTGCGGATCGCGGCCGCGGCCCGGCCCGACCTGGTGGTGCTGGACCTGCAACTGCCGGACATCGACGGGGTCGAGGTGATCAGCGGGCTGCTGGCCGCGCTGCCCGGGGTGCGCATCCTGATGCTGTCCGCCAGCGGCGAGCAGCAGTCGGTGCTGGACGCGGTGAAGGCCGGTGCCACCGGTTACCTGCTGAAGTCCGCCGGTCAGGCCGAGTTCCTGGCCGCGGTGGAGGCGGCGGCCGCGGGCGAGGCGGTGTTCACGCCGGGGCTGGCCGGGCTGGTGCTGGGCGAGTTCCGGCGGCTGGCGACCGAGCCGCCGCGCACCGAGGACGACGGCGCGCCGCGGCTGACCGACCGGGAGACCGAGGTGCTGCGGCTGGTCGCGAAGGGGCTGTCGTACAAGCAGATCGCCGAGCGGCTGGTGCTCTCCCACCGCACGGTGCAGAACCACGTGCAGAACACGCTCGGCAAGCTTCAGCTGCACAACCGGGTCGAGCTGACCCGGTACGCCATCGAAAAGGGTCTGGATCAGTGAGTTTCTTCGAGCCGGAGATCGTGTCGCCGAAGCGGCGGATCGGCGCGCGCGAGTTCGACTTCTCCCGGCAGGTCGCGGTGATGGCGATCGTGAACCGGACGCCGGACTCGTTCTTCGACCGGGGGCGCACGTTCGCGCTGCGGGCGGCCGTGGACGCGGTGCTGGCCGCGGCGGCGGACGGCGCCGACTGGATCGACATCGGCGGCGTGCCGTTCGGCCCGGGCCCGGAGGTCACCGAGGCCGAGGAACTGGACCGGGTGATCCCGGTGGTCGAGGCGGTGCGCGCGGCCAGCGACGTGGTCATCTCGGTGGACACGTACCGGACCGGTGTGGCGCGGGCCGCGATCGACGCGGGCGCGGACGTCATCAACGACACCAGCGGGCTCCAGGACGACGCGCTGGCGTCGCTGGTCGCGGAGAGCGCGGCGCACCTGGTGATCACGCACAGCCTGGCCTCGCCGCCGCGCACGCCGCACCCCAGGCCGGTCTATCGGGACGTGGCCGGGGAGATCGGCGGGTTTCTCGCCGATCGGGCCGCCCGCGCGGTGTCGCTGGGCGTGCCGCCGGAGCGGATCATCATCGACCCGGGCCACGACCTGAACAAGAACACCCGGCACACGCTGGAGCTGTGCCGGCGGCTGCACGAGATCACCGCGATCGGCTACCCGACGCTGGCCGCGGTCTCCAACAAGGACTTCATCGGCGAGACGCTGGACCTGCCGGCCGGGCTGCGGCTGCCGGGCACGCTCGCGGCCGTGGTGCTGAGCATCGTGCAGGGCGCGCGGATCGTGCGGGTGCACGACGTGCCGGCGGCGGTCTCGGCGGTGCGGCTGACCGAGGCGGTGCTCGGCTGGCGCGAGCCGGCCTACACCCGGCACAACGCATGAGGTCGCTGCTCGCCGGCGGCGACCCGGTGGATCTGACCGCGGCGTACGCGATGGACCGGCCGTCGCTACGGGTCAACTTCGTGGCCAGCGCGGACGGCGCGGCCACGCTGGACGGGCGCTCCGGCGGGCTGGGCAACGCCAACGACCAGCACATCCTCGGCCTGCTCCGGCGGCTGGCGGACGTGCTGGTGGTGGGCGCGGGCACGCTGCGCGCCGAGGGGTACGGCCCGCTGGTGCTGGGCGGGACCGCCGTGGCCTGGCGCCGCGATCACGGAATGCCGGACCACCCGCGCCTGGCCGTGGTCTCGGCCCGGTTGCACGGCCTCGGCCCGGAGCACCCCTCGTTCGCCGGCGCGCCGGTCCGGCCGCTGGTGGTCACGGTCGGGGCCGCGCCGGAGGATCGCCGCCGCGCGCTGGCGGACGTCGCGGACGTGCTGATCTGCGGCGACGACGAGTTGGACGCGGCCGCGCTGCCGGAGATGCTGGCGGCGCGCGGCCTGCCGGGCGTGCTCTGCGAGGGCGGGCCCACGCTGTTCGGCGCGCTGGTCGCGGCGGACCGGGTGGACGAGCTGTGCCTCACGCTCAGCCCGTGGCTGGCCGGCGCCGGCGCGAGCCGGATCGTGGCGGGGCCGCCCGCGGTGCCGCGCCCGCTCACGCTGCGGCACGTGCTCACCGACGACGAACTGCTGTTTCTCCGGTACGCCCGCCAAGTCTGACCCCTCGGTCAGCAAAAACCGTCCCGCTGCTCAGCCCATACTGCGCCGCGACTCAGCGAGCGCGGCGCCGCGCGGTCAGGATCGCCGCCGCGCCGACGGCCAGGCCGGTGGCCGCGCCGGCCCGGAGCAGCATCCGGGTCCGCCCGTGCCACCCGCCGCGCTCCTCCCCGGTGGCCCGGCTGCCGGTCAGGTTGCCGGTGGTGTCCGGCGCGCCCCGGCGGCCCACCGCGGTCCGCGCGCCGTACGCGCCGAGCACCCGCTCGGTGATCCCCGGCATCAGCCGCCACTGGTACCCGAGCAGCGCCGCGGCCAGTCCCGCGTACGTCTCCCGGCGCGGGTGCTCCAGCATCCGGACGATCGCGCGGGCGACCACCCCGGGCGGGTAGACCGGCGGCGGTGGCGTCGGCTCGCGTCCGGAGTGATTCGCGGCATGTGCGAAGAACGGCGTGTCGATGGTGGCGGGCAGCACCGTGCAGACCGAGATCCGCCGCCCCCACGGCTCGTGCCGCAGCTCCTGCCGCACGGTGTCGGACAGCCCGCGCACGCCGTGCTTGGCCGCGTTGTACGACGACATGTACGGCATCGTGACCTCGGCCAGCACGGACGCGTTGTTGACGATCACGCCGCCGCCGGCCGCGCGCAGGTGCGGCAGCGCGGCCCGCATGCCGTACGCGGTGCCCAGCAGGTTGACCTCCACCACCCGGCGGAACTCCTCCGGCGGCACGTCGCCGAGCAGCCCGTACGCGGCCTCGGTGGCGTTGTTCACCCACCCGTCGATCCGCCCGGCCGAGGCCGCCGCGCGGGTGGCCAGGTCCGCGACCGCGGCCGGGTCGGTGACGTCGGTCGGCACCGCCAGCGCCCGCCCGCCGGCCGCCCGGCAGTCCTCCGCCACCCGGCCGAGCGCGTCCGTACCGCGCGCGGCCAGCACCACGGACGCGCCGCGCCCGGCGAGCGCGCGGGCGGTGGCCGCGCCGATGCCGCCGGACGCTCCGGTGATCACGATCGTCGACTGGGAGAGCGGTCTGCTGAGGGGCATGTCGCCCGCGTACCCAGCGGCGCCCGCGGCTATCCGGAACCGGGTGAGGTTTTGCGACCGCCCCGCCGGGTTAAGCAGTGACCGGCTCTCTCAGCTGTACGTCACCCTGCCGGCGGCTGGTTTTCTGGTGTCCGTATGTCGAAACAGCGGAGGTGAGCGATGCGTGTGGGCCTGATCAGGGCCAATGCCCGTCCCATGGAGGCGGGCACGTCCAGGGTGGCGGCCGAACTGGCCGCGCTCGGCCACGACGTCCGAATCTTCGAGTGCCGCGGCTCCGGGCCGGCCGCCGGCGATGAGGTCTTCACCGAGTCCGGGTACGCCGTGCACCGCGTCTCGCCGCCCGCGCCCCAGGGCCAGGGGCCGGCCGGCCGCTTCGTCGCGCAGTTGGCCGGCGTGGGCCGCCGGCTGGCCGACCGGTGGTCCAGCGGCTGGGTCCCGGACGTCGTGCACGGCCACTACTGGCTCGGCGGGCTGGCGGCCGCCACCGCGGCCCGCGGCTCCGGGCTGCCGATGGTCCAGACGTTCTACTCGGTCGGCTCCGCGCAGCGGCGGCTCGGCAAGCCGGACGCCTGCCTCGGCGAGCGCATCGCGATGGAGCGGGTGCTCACCCGGGCGGCGGACGTGACGGTCGCGCAGTCCCCGGACGAGGCGGACGAGCTCACCCGGCTGGGCGCGCCGCGCGCCTCGGTCGCGCTGATCCCGTCCGGCGTCGACACCGCGATGTTCCAGCCGGACGGCGAGGCGGAGGCCCGGACCGGCGGCATGGAGCGCATCGTCTCGGTCGGGCTCGGGCCCGGGCACGGTCAGGATCACCTGATCAGGGCGCTGCGGTACGTACCCGGGGCGGAATTGGTGATCATCGGCGACGCGGGCGGGGACGGCCACGGCGACGTGGTGCGCGCGCTGGGCGAACTGGCCCGGCGCAGCCGCGTGGAGGACCGGGTGCGGATCGTCGGCGCGGTGCCGCACGAGCGGATGGCCCGCTGGTACCGCTCCGCGGACGTGGTGGCCTGCACGCCCCGCACCGCGCCGAGCGGCGCCGTCCCGGTCGAGGCGATGGCGTGCGGCGTGCCGGTGGTCGGCTACGCGCTGGGCGGCATCGCGGAGAGCGTGGTGGACGAGGTCACCGGCCGGCTGGTGAAGCCCGGCGACGTGCGCGCCACCGGGTCCGCGCTGCGCGAGCTGATGAGCCGGAAGGTGCAGCGCACCGCGTTCGGCGACGCGGCCGTGGACCGGGTGCGGTGCCGCTACACCTGGGAGCGCACCGCGTCCGCGCTGGAGGCCGTCTACGAGCGCCTGCTGACCCCGCAGGCGGTGCCGGCCTGAGCTAACTCCGAGACCGCTCCGAGCCGACCGTGAGGGGCACGTACTTTCCCGGCGGCGCGGGCGGCGGCGTGACCCGGCGCCGTGCCGGTGCGGTCTCATGGTGGTGCTGTGGCTCGGCGTACCGGGTCAGGCCGATCACCGCGAGCAGCGTGACCACGAACCCGAGCGTGGCCAGCCACTCGCGGCCCGGCCAGATCCGGTCGCCGAGCAGCAGCAGGCCGACCACCGCGGCCGGCACCGCGCCGGCCGCGTCCATCGCGGCCACCGCGGCCGTGGTGGAGCCGCGTTGCATGGCCATGCCGAGCAGCAGCTGTCCGACGATCGAGTGGGCGATCAGGAGGTAGAGCAGCGGGTCGCTGAGCAGGCCGACCACCGAGTGGGCGGAGGCGAGCGGCCGGGCCGCGACCGCGGCGGCGGAGAACGCGATGCCGGCCAGCGAGCCGAGCACCACCGAGCCGGGCGCGCCACGGAGCCGGACCGCGAACACGCCGAGGAACCCGAGCACCAGCACGGCCACGCCGAGCGCGATCACGCCGGACATCGGCAGCGGCCGGGCGGGCGCCGGGCGCGCGGCCACGACCAGCGCGACGATGCCGCCGAACAGCACGGTGATCAGCGCGATCTCGGCCATGGGCAGCCGCCACTTGAGCAGCACGACGCCGAGCACCGCGGTCACCCCGAGCCCGGCCGCGACGGCCGACTGCACCAGGAACAGCGGCAGGTCGCTGCGGGCCAGGAAGGCGAGCACGAATCCGAGCACCTGACAACCCAGTCCGACGAGGTATGCCCGGTGACCGGCCAGCCTCAACAGCAGCCCGGGGTCGAACGTGTGGTGCACGGTCGTCCGGGTCGCCGCGATGGATTGAAGCAGGTTGGAGACGCCGTACGCGATGATCATCGCGCCCAGGAACCACCATCCAGCCGACATCACCTGGCGAGGATAGACCGCGCCAGGGGGCCGCCGCAGTTGCACCGGGGCAACTGGTGGACCTTAACCGGGTGATCTTTCAACCGGGTGGTCGTACCGTTACGAAGAGGTTCACAACGCGCGGATGCCGGAGGAGGTGAGCCGTTCGAGCACCTCGGTGTGCAGGCGCCCGTTCGTGGCGACCGCGCTGCCGCCGCCCGGGCCGGGCCGCCCGGTGAGATCCGTGAACCGGCCGCCGGCCTCGGTCACGATCGGGACCAGCGCGGCGACGTCCCAGAGCGACAGCTCCGGCTCGACCATCGCCTCCACCGCGCCCTCGGCCACCAGCATGTAGCCGTAGAAGTCGCCGTACGCCCGGTTCCGCCAGGTCTGGCGCATGATGTCCAGCATCGGGGCGAGCCGGCCGGACTCCTCCCACCCCATCAGGTCGGAGTAGCAGAAGCTCGCGTCGCTCAGCCGGCCGACGCCGGAGACCCGGATCGGCGTGGCCGCGGCGGTGTGCTTGCCGGCGAACGCGCCGTGCCCGGTCGCGGCCCACCAGCGCCGGCCCAGCGCGGGCGCGGAGACCAGTCCGACCACCGGCGTGTCGCCCTCCATCAGCGCGATCAGCGTGGCCCAGACCGGGACGCCGCGGATGAAGTTCTTGGTGCCGTCGATCGGGTCGATGACCCAGCGCCGGGTGCCTATGCCGACCGCGGCCTCGGTCTGGCCGTACTCCTCGCCGAGCACCGCGTCCCGGGACCGGGTGCGGGCCAGCGTGGCGCGGATCGCCTTCTCCACCGCGGTGTCCGCGTCGGAGACCGGCGTGAGGTCGGGTTTGGCCTCCACGTGCAGGTCCAGCGCCCGGAACCGGGCCATCGAGATGGAGTCCGCGGTGTCGGCGAGCACGTGGGCGAGCGAGAGATCGTCGGCATAGCTGGCCATGGCGGAAAAACTAGCCGATCACACCGAGTGGGCTAACCTCGGTCGGGCCCTTCCAGCCCGTCGCCGCCGGATCGGGAGGCCAGCAGCCGCCGGTACGACTCCAGCCGCCGCGCGTCCGCGTGCCCGGCCGCCACCCAGGCGGGCAGCGCGCACTCCGGGTCGCCCTCCGTGTGCTCGCAGTTCGGCGGGCACTCGACGGTGCCGTCGATCAGGTCCGGGAAGCCGTGCAGCAGGCTCTCCGCGGAGACCAGCGCCAGGCCGAAGCTGCGGACGCCGGGCGTGTCGACGATCCAGCCCGGATCTTCCCTGCGCCGCGTGGGGAGCCGCAGCGCGACCGCGCTGGTGGAGGTGTGCCGGCCCTTGCCGACCGCGCTGACCACGCCGACCGCCCGGTCCGCGTCCGGCACCAGCCGGTTCACCAGCGTGGACTTGCCCACGCCGGAGTGGCCCACCATCACCGAGACGCGCCCGGCCAGCACCTCGCGCAGCGCGCTCAGGTCGCCGTCCGGCGCGGAGAGCACGTACGGCAGGTCCAGCTCCGCGTAGTAGCCGAGCACCTCCTCGGGCCCGGCCAGGTCCGCCTTGGTGAGGCAGAGCAGCGGCGTGATGTCCGCGTCGTACGCCGCGACCAGGCACCGGTCGATGAACCCGGTCCGCGGCGGCGGGTCGGCCAGCGCGCTCACGATCACCAACTGGTCCGCGTTCGCCACCACGACCCGCTCCAGGCGGCCCTCGGCGGTGGTGTCGTCGTCGTCCGCGGTGCGGCGCAGCACCGAGGTGCGCTCCTCGATCCGGACGATCCGGGCGAGCGAGCCGGCGCTGCCGGAGACGTCGCCGACCAGCCCCACCCGGTCGCCCACGACCACCGACTTGCGGCCCAGCTCGCGGGCGCGCATCGCGGTCACCGGCTCGTCGTCGACCATGCAGGTGTAGCGGCCCCGGTCGACCGCGACCACGAACCCCTCGATCGCGTCCTCGTGCTTCGGACGGGTACGGGTGCGGGGGCGCGACGACCTGCCCGGTCGGATGCGGACGTCGTCCTCGTCGTACTCCCGCCGCTTGCCGGCCAGTGCGGTCCTCCTCTATCGAACATCCTCGACCATCGCCGACCATAGTGCCGGGAAGTCGGGCAGCGTCTTCGAGGTACACGCTACGTCGCTCAGTTCCACGCCGGGGACCGCCAGGCCGATGACCGCGGCCGCGTGCGCCATCCGGTGGTCGCGGTCGGTGTCGACCACGCCGCCGCGCAGCGGCCGGGGCGCGATCCGCAGCCCGTCGGCCAGCTCGGTGACGTGCGCGCCGACCGCCCCGAGCGCGCGGGCCAGCACCGCGAGCCGGTCGGTCTCGTGGCCGCGGATGTGCCCGATGCCGCGCAGCGTGCTCGGCGAGTCCGCGAGCGCGGCCACCGCGGCCAGCACCGGCGCCAGCTCGCTCAGCCCGGAGAGGTCCGCGTCCAGCCCGTGCACCCGGCCGGTGCCGCGCACGGTCAGGCCGCCGGTGCCGAGCCGTACGTCCGCGCCCATCCGCCGCAGCAGCCCACGCAGCTGCTCGACCGGCTGCATGCTGCTGCGCGGCCAGCCGGGCAGCACCACCTCGCCGCCGGTCACCAGCGCTGCCGCGAAGAACGGCAGCGCGCTGGACAGGTCCGGCTCGATCTCCCAGCCGCGCCCGGACAGCCGGCCCGGCGCGACGCTCCACACGTCCGGTGTGGCGTCGTCCACGCCGGCGCCGGCCGAGCGCAGCATCGCCACGGTCATCCGCAGGTGCGGCGCGGCCGGGACCGGCGGGCCGAGGTGCCGCACCGTGATGCCGCGCGCGAACCGCGGGCCGGCCAGCAGCAGCCCGGAGACGAGCTGGCTGGAGGCGGACGCGTCGATCACCACCTCGCCGCCGTGCACCTCGCCGGTGCCGTGCACGGTCAGCGGCAGCACGCCGCCGGGGGCGCCCTCCACCCGTACGCCGATCGCGCGCAGCGCCTGGATGAGCGGGCCGAGCGGGCGCCGCCGGGCGAGCGGGTCGCCGTCGAACGTGGCCACCCCGGCCGCCAGGCCCGCGACCGGTGGCAGGAACCGCATGACGGTGCCGGCCACGCCCACGTCGATGTGGCCGGCCGCGTGCAGCGGGCCGGGGCGGACCACCCAGCGGTCGTCCGCGGCGGTGGAGACGTGCGCGCCGAGCGCCCGCAGCCCGGCCACCATCAGCGCGCTGTCCCGGGCCAGCAGCGGCGCGGCCAGCGTGGACGGGCCGGTCGCGAGCGCGCCGAGCACGAGCGCGCGGTTGGTCACGGACTTGGACCCGGGCAGGTGGACGACGGCGCCGACCGGGCCGGCCGCGGTGGGCGCCCGCCACGGCTGGGTAACTGTAGGTTTCGCCACCGTCACAGTCTGACGTGTCCGTCCATTGCCCTCCGTCGCTCTCTCGCTGAGCGGGAAGCGCGTATCCGGCCGGCATGTCGTACCCCCGGCGTAGCGTGGACCTCATGTGCGGCAGGTATGCGACCACCCGGAGTTCCGTCGATCTCGGCGCGCTATTCGGTGCCGAGGACGAGACCGAAATGCCGATTACCGCGCGATTCAATGTTGCGCCGACTGATCCGGTGCCGATCGTGCGCGTCTCGCACCGGCGTGAGCGCCGCGTTCTGCAGACCGCGAGATGGGGCCTGCTGCCGCCGTGGGCCAAGGACGTGCGCGCCGGCGCCCGCATGATCAATGCGCGCGCCGAGACGGTCGCGACGTCGCGGGCGTTCGCGCCGTCGTTCGCGCGCCGCCGCTGTCTGGTGCCGGCCGACGGCTGGTTCGAGTGGACCGCGCCGGCGGGTGGCGGCACGCGCAAGCAGGCGTACTACATGACGCCGGCGGACGGCGGCGAGCTGGCCTTCGCCGGACTGTGGACGGTCTGGGGCGAGGGTGACGACAAGCTTCTGACCTGCAGCATCGTTACCACGGCCGCGCGCGCCACGCTCACCGCCGTGCACGACCGGATGCCGCTGGTGCTGCCGCCGGACCGGTGGGACGCCTGGCTCGGCGAGGGCGCGGACGAGGAGGTGCTGCTCGCGCCGCCACCCGACGACTACCTCGCCGGGCTGGAATTGCGGCCGGTCGGCCCCGCCGTGGGCAACGTCCGGAATGACGGTCCTGAACTCATTGCACCGATTCAAGCCGATGCGCTTCGTCCCCCACCGGACGATCCGGCGACATTGACACTCTTCTGAGCGATGCTTTGTGGACCACTTCTTTGTAAAAAGATGTGAGCAATTCCCCGATATTCGATAGAAACTCTTGCCTGCCCTCCGCGAAGTGCGGTAGAACACAGCGCCGGCGGTTGGCGCGATTGTGGTTTCGGTGTGGTCGCGCCATACCAAGAAAACATTGCCAGCCCCACGGGGGAGGTGGGTGAATGACACGGGCGCGCATGCCACGCCCGCAAGAGGTCGCCGCAGCTCGCAAGGATCCGCGACTGCTGCGTGCCCTCGCCGAGCGACGCCTGGACGAGGCGTGGCGGACCAGGGGGGTCTGCCAGAGCGTCGATCCGGAGACGTTCTTCCCGGCTCCTAACGAGCCGGCCGACGCCGCCATCGCCATGTGCGGCTCCTGCGAGGTGCAGGGCGCCTGCCTGGCCTGGGCGCTGGAGGTGGGTGACTGCCATGGGGTCTGGGGCGGCACCACGCCGCGCGAGCGCCGGGCCATGCTTCGCGTCTGGCAGGAGCAGGCCACCGGCGCCGGCGGGCAGGGTGATCAGGTCGCCGCGGAGATCGTGCTGGACGGGCCCCCGGTGCGGGACAGGTTGCTGAGGCTGGTGCCGGCCGGGCGGTGACCGCCCGGACCGATCTCCTCGCGTGGGGCGCGCGGGGGAAGATCGAGGCATGAGCGAGATCGTGATCGGTACGGCTCGCGGGCCGGCCGGGGTGGACGTCGACCGTCCGCCGGCCGCGCCCGTGAGCCTGCTGGTGCTGGGCCACGGCGCGGGTGGCGGCGTGGACGCGCCCGACCTGGTGGCGCTCCGCGATGCCGCCCGCGCGGCCGGGGTGCTCGTCGCGCGCGTCACCCAGCCGTACCGGGTGGCCGGCCGCCGCGCCCCCGCGCCCGCCGGTCACCTCGACGAGGCGTTCATCGAGGTCGTCCGCCGGCTGCATGCGGAACACCCCGTCCCGCTGCTGCTCGGCGGCCGGTCCAGCGGTGCCCGGGTCGCCTGCCGCACCGCGCGTGAGCTCGGCGCCGCGGCGATCGTGGCGCTCGCGTTCCCGCTGCACCCACCCGGGAAGCCGGAGAGGACGCGGGCGCCGGAGCTGGCCACCGGGCTACCCACGCTGGTGGTCAACGGCGACCGGGACGCGTTCGGCGTGCCCACCGCGGGCGGCACGGTGGAGGTGGTGGTGCGCCCCGGTGAGACCCACGACCTCAAGCGCGACCCGGCCGGCATCGCGGCCGAGGTCGTCGACTGGCTGCGCCGACGAGGCTGGACGAACTGAGCCACGGCTCACGTCGTACCCCGGATGCTCTGTGGAATGTTGAACCCCGGCTCGTGGTTACAGCCCCCGGAAGGCAACGAGCGGAAGGGGTGGATCTCGTGCGATCCGCAGTACGCGACCCGGGCCGGATGTCATCCGGTCCCGGCGCCGAGCGCGTCAGGGCGCTGCTGAACGGTCCCGAGTGGCCCGCGGCGCCGACCGAAGCCGAAGATCGGGGCAAATTGTCTGTGTTGACGACTACCAGTCGGGTGACACACCTGACACCGGACGTTTCCGAAACCATCGGCGGGGCACTCCACGTATCCTCTGCGGGACAGCGGAGGGGAGACGAACGGGTGACCCGAGCGGAGACAGCCGAGGAACGGCGCGCGCGCTTCGAGCGCGACGCCATGCCGTTCGTCGACCAGTTGTACGCGGCGGGCCTGCGCATGACGCGCAACCCGGCGGACGCCGAGGATCTGGTGCAGGAGACGTTCCTGAAGGCGTTCGCCGCCTTCCACCAGTTCGAGGAGGGCACCAACCTCAAGGCGTGGCTCTACCGCATCCTCACGAACACGTACATCAACTCGTACCGTCGCCGGCAGCGTCAGCCGATCCAGGCGCCGACCGAGGAGATCACGGACTGGCAGCTCGCCGAGGCGGAGTCGCACAGCTCCAGCGGGCTGAAGTCGGCCGAGACCGAGGCGCTGGAGCGGCTGCCCGACAGCGACATCAAGGACGCGCTGCAGCAACTCCCCGAGGAGTTCCGGCTCGCCGTCTACCTCGCCGACGTGGAGGGCTTCTCCTACAAGGAGATCGCGGACATCATGGGCACGCCGATCGGCACCGTGATGTCCCGGCTGCACCGTGGCCGGCGTAACCTCCGCAAGCTGCTGGAGCGCTACGCTGCGGACCGGGGTTTCAACCGGGCCCCCGAGTCGGCGGCAGCGCAGGAGGTGTGACGCGGTGAGTTGCGGCGAGCCACACGAGACGGACTGCGACGAGGTGCTCGGCGAGGTGTACCTGTACCTCGACCTGGAGTGCGCCGACGAACGACGCGAGGTGATCCGCGAGCACCTGGACGAGTGCTCGCCCTGCCTGCGCGAGTTCGGCATCGAGCAGGAGGTGAAGGCGCTGGTGTCCCGCTGCTGCGGCGACGAGACCGCGCCGGAGGAGCTGCGCGCGCGGCTGCGCTCGAAGCTCAGCGAGCTGGTCGTGGAGGCCGGCACCCGGGAGTACCTGCCCGACTGACCACCCGATTCGAGAAGCGGCACCCGGTGACGGGTGCCGCTTTTTTCGTGCCCGCTTGACACGGCTGGCTAATCGGATTAGCTTAAAGCTAACGAACTTAGCCAACCGTGGAGGTCGTCATGACCGAGTTCCTCACCGTCGACGGCGGCACGCTCGCCTACCAGGTGACCGGCGCGTCCGGCCCGCTGATCGTGCTCGCGCACGGCATGGGCGACAGCCGCGACGCATACCGTTTCGTCGTCCCCGAGCTGGCCCGGGCCGGATACCGGGTCGCGGCCGTGGACCTGCGCGGCTGCGGCGAGTCCAGCGCCCGGTGGCCGTCCTATTCGCGCACCGACATCGCCGGCGACCTGATAGCGCTGATCCGGCACCTGGGCGGCCCGGCCGTGCTGGTCGGCCACTCCATCTCCGGCGGCGCGGCCACCATCGCGGCCGCGACCGCGCCCGAGTTGGTCACCGCCGTGGTCGAGCTGGCCCCGTTCACCCGCAAGCAGTCGTACAAGCTGGGCGACCTGGCCGTGCCCCGGTTCCGCCGCGGCCTGGTCGGCCTGCTCGGCACCGCGCTGTTCGGCAGCGCCCGGCAGTGGCGGCGCTACCTGGAGGTCGCCTACCCCGGCCGCCGACCGGCCGACTGGGACGCGAGCATGGCCCGGATCGAGGCGATGCTGCGCGAGCCGGGCCGGATGACGGCGTTGCGGCGGATGGGTCAGACACCCCCGGTCGACGCCGGCGCCCAGCTCGCCAACGTCCGCTGCCCGGTGCTGGTCGTCGAGGGCACGCTCGACCCGGACTGGGCCTCGCCGCGCGCCGAGGGAGAGGCCGTCGTGGCCGCGCTCCCGTCCGGCCTGGGCCGCCTTGAGATGATCGACGGCGCGGGTCACTACCCGCACGCTCAGTACCCCGCGGAGGTGGTCACCATGATCCTGTCGTTCCTCGGGTCGGTCCGTGCCTAGGGCCGGCCTGGACCGGGACACCGTGGTGGCGGCCGGCGCGGCGCTCGCCGACGAGGTCGGCTTGGCCGGGCTCACCATGGCGCTGCTGGCCGAGCGGGTCGGCGTCCGGACCCCCTCGCTCTACAAGCACGTCGACTCGCTGGACGCGCTGCACCGCGGCATCGCCATCCGGGCCCAGACCGAGCTCACCGCCGTGCTCGCCCGGGCCACCGCCGGCCGCTCCGGCCCGGACGCGGTCCGGACCTTCGCCCGGGCCTGGCGCCGCTGGGCCGTCGACCACCGCGGCCGCTACGACGCCGGCGTCCGGGCGCCCGCGGACGACGACGAGGAGCACCTCCGCTTGTCCAACGACACCCTGCAGGTCCTCTACGACGTGCTGTCCGGCTTCGACCTCACCGGCCCTCGGGTCACCGACGCCGCCCGCGCGCTGCGCTCCGCCCTGCACGGCTTCGCCATGCTGGAGTCCTCCGGCGGCTTCGGACTGCGCCGCGACCTCGACCGCAGCTTCGACTTCCTGGTCGAGACGCTGATTGCCGGCCTGCGGGCCGAGCACGACTCGCTCCCCGCCGACCGGGACGGCCCGCCCCTCACCCACCGCACGCCTCCCTGAACGCGAAAAAGCCGCCGCCCGGCACCGTGATGCCCGGAACGGCGGCCTTCGCGCCGGCTGGTCAGCTGTTGGGGCGCTTGCCGTGGTTCGCGCCGCTCTTCTTACGGGCCTTCTTCTTGCGGGCCTTCTTCGCCATGGCCGCGTCCTTCCACTCGTCGGTGCGCCGCGCGCTCCACCCGCCCACACGGGCCCGCGACACGGCGATCTGATCCACCGCTGATGCTAATCGCCCAGCGAGCCCGGCCTGCGAGCGCCCGCGTCATGATTGGATGCAGGGTAACGAGGCGCGACGAGGGAGGGACCGCGAGCGATGTCCGAGGAGATTCACGCCGAAATGGTCGCCAACGTCTGGAAGGTCGTGGCGAGCGAGGGCGACACCGTGGCCGAGGGCGACACCCTGGTCATCCTGGAGTCGATGAAAATGGAGATCCCTGTGGTCGCCGAGGCCGACGGCACCCTGACCCGCGTCGCCGTCCACGAGGGCGACGTGGTCCAGGAGGGCGACCTGATCGCGGTCATCGGCTAGAAAATCCCAGATTTTCCCACTTCCGGCGTGGTCGCGGTCCGCACGCTCCCGCGGGCACCGGTCGTCGCAGGGCTCCTCCCTGCACGTCCCGCAACCACTCACCCCACCCCAGCGGCTGCCGCCTCCCGACGGCAGCCGCAACTCCCGGTTGCCACCCTTCCCGCGACCCACTCACCCCACCCCAGCGGCTGCCGCCTCCCGACGGCAGCCGCAACTCCCGGTTGCTACCCTTCCGCGACCCACTCACCCCGATTCCGGCGGGTGCCGCCCCCGGCGGCGGTGGGCTGGCCTCTGGTGGCCCGTCTGCCGGCAGTCCCGTTGGCGCCGAGACCCTGATCGTCAGCGGTCCGCGCGAATGATCCACTGGTGAGAGATACGTAGAGCACGTGTGGAGCCGCCTATTACGTGCTCTACGTATCTTTAGTCGCCGATACCCGCAGTGAAGAGGCCGCTATATCACGATATTTCGGTCAGGTCTCGCGAGGTGGTGCGGTCGCATCCGGCGGTGTGGCCCCGCGCCCCGCGCCCCGCGCCCCGCGAGTCGCGAGTCGCGGCGTGGGGTGGTGGGCCGTTGGCCGCCGCGAGGTGGTGCGGTCGCATCCGGCGGCGTGGCGGGGAAACCCGGCCGTGCGAGTCGGGTGGGTGATCGGCGAACCTGTGGTGGGAGACGGTGGAGGTGCATCCGGTGGCGCGCCGGATGATCCAGGCCGCGCGAGTCGCGTGGGATGTGGTGGCCGGTGGCCGTGAGGTGCGAGGCGATCGGGGACGTGGCTGGCAACGCGGCCGGGCAAGTCGCGTGGGGTGACCGGCGACGGGACCGGCTCCGATGCGGCGTCGGAGCGGCGGCGGAGCCGCCGCGGGGTTTGCCCGCGGGAGCATGCGGACCGCACCACGCCGGAAGCGGGAATATCGAAGTCAGGGGTCGCCGCCGGGAGTGGAAGCGTAGGGCGTGTCTGGTAGATCTTCGCCGGCCTGCGGCGTGGCCCGGGCGCCGCCTGGCCGCACGTCGCGAAAGCCCACATACGACACCGGTATGCGGACTTCCGCGCCGCACACCCGGACGACACCTGGACCTCGCCTCGGCTCGACGAGATCCACCAGACACGCGCTAGCCGCGACCGCCGAGCAGCCGCCGCCAGAAGCCGGCCTTGCGCTGCGGGGGTGCCGGGGGCTCCTCCACCGGCCGTTCCGCCGCGATGATCGTGCGTGCCACCAGTTCCGTCTTCGCGTCGAGTTCCGGGGTGGCGAGGGCGAGTTGCGCGACGGACCAGGCGATGGTGACCGGGCGCCGGCGTACCACCTCGGCGATGTCGGCCAGGCGCTCGCGCACCAGCGTGGCCACGTCCGCGCGGACCTCCGGCGTCACCCAGGCGGCCGTGACCAGGGCGAACAGGGCCGCCTCGGTGATCCAGTCCTCGACGCCCCAGGCGAGGTCGAGCAGGACGCGGCGGCGGGTGCTGGTGCGCCAGGGCTCGTCGGTGCGGTGGTGCAGCAGGCCGAGGCAGGCCCACACCTGCACGCTGCGGACCCAGAGTGACGGATCGTGGGCGGCGAGTGCGGTGCCGAGTTCGGTGGCGGGCGGGGCCGGCGGGTGGACCAGCAGTGCGAGCAGGTCGTCCATGTCCAGCAGCGCCAGTGAGACGGCGGCGTCGTACGCGGACTGCGGGTGTGGCCAGGCGGGCAGCGCGAGCTGGCGGATGCGCTCGACCGCGGCATCGGACGGCTCGCGCAGCGCGGGCATCGCGTCCGTCTCGAAGAACTCCCAGACCGATCGTCCGCCGGTACGGCGGGGAAGGCGGATGTCGGGCTCCGGCACCCGCTCGACCATCACGGCCATGTCCGGTAGCGCGGCGCCGACCGTGCGCATCGCGGACGGCGGCTCCAGGTTGCTCAGCCGCAGCCGGCCGCCGGTGATCGGGCCCTCGGTCTCCAGCATCTGCCGCAACACGTTGATCACCGCCTCGCCCGCGGCCGGGAGCCGGCCCAGCCAGGGCACGTCCTGGCAGCATTCGGCCAGGTCGGTGTGCTCGTGCGAGTCGTCCGGGTGGTGCCGTTGGAAGTCGGCGAGCGCCACGAGGTGGGACAGTTTGCCGTCGCGGCGGTAGCGCAGCCGGTGCGCGGTGTGCACGGCGCAGTCGAACTCGGCGTCCCGGGCCAGTGCGTCGTCTATCCAGCGGATCGCCTCGTCGAGCTGCCCGTTGTCGGCGAGTGTGCCGGCGATGTCCGCGTACACGGAGAGGTCGGCCGGGTCGTGCGCGACGGCGCGGCGCAGCGCGGCGATCGACTCGCGGGTGCGGCCGGCGCTGCGGTACGCATACCCGAGCCACACCTCGCCGAGCTTGGACGGCATCACCCGCACGCCGCGCTGCGCCCAGTCGATCGCGATCGCGGTCTCGCCCATCCGCCGGGCCAGCGCGGACGCGGCGCCGAGCAGCAGCGCGTGCCGGGGGTGCGCGGCGGCGGCGTGCTTGGCGACCCGCAGGTACGGCCGGAGCGGCTCGCGCTGCTCGTCCGGCACCGGGTCGGGCACGCCCGCGCAGACCTGCATTATCGTGCGCGCGAGCTGGTCCGGGTCGACGCGCGTGGCCAGGTCCGGGTCGGCCACCCAGGGCACGCCGGCCCAGTCCACGGTCGGCTGGTGCCCGGTGGCGGCCGCGAGCAGTTCCAGCGCCTCGCCGGGCTTGCCGGCCGCGGCCAGCAGGTGCCCGCGCGCGACCACGGCGCCGATGTACACGTGGTCGGCGAGCGGGAAGAGGTCGAGGGCGCCGCCGGTGCGCGCCGCCAGCTTCGCCAGCAGCTCGTGCACCTCGGGCATGGTGGGCGCGTGCACCAGCGCGCCGGCCACGTGGTCCGCGGCGTGCCCGTAATCGGCCTCGTCGAGCGCCATCCGGGCCAGAGCCAGTTCGCCCTCCGCGGAGAGGCGTGGGTCGCCTATCCCCTCAGTCAAAGCCTTATGTCCCTTGCGACGGCGTATGTCCGGGTGTCCAGCTGTCGTTGATCGTTCCCCCAGAACCGCAGCCTATGGCACGGCGGCTCGGACGTATCCATCCCGGCCGCTGTTGCGCGATCTGTTGCGAATAGGCGTTGTTTCGTGCAGCATTGAGCATAGAGCGATCACCTGATGCGCGAGGAGTCGTCATGCCTGAGGTGCAGCCCGGATCCGGGATGGCCACCGACATCGCGGAGCAGCCGGCCGGCTTCGCCCGCCTGCTCGAGACGCCGCACGCCACCGCGATCGCCACGGTCGCGGCCGCGGTCGTGGCCCGCCGCCCGCGGCACGTGGTGTTCGTGGCCCGCGGCACCTCCGACCACGCCGCGCTCTACGGGGCGTACCTGACGGAGATCCGCCTCGGGCTGCCCGCCAGCAGCTCCTCGCCGAGCGCGATCACCGTGTTCGGCGCCCGCCCCGACCTCTCCCAGGCGCTGGTCGTCGGCGTCAGCCAGAGCGGCGGCTCACCCGACCTGACCGAGGTGATGCGCGTGGCGCGCGCGTCCGGCGCGCTCACGGTCGCGGTCACCAATGTGCCCGGTTCGCCGCTCGGCGAGGCCGCGGAGCACGTCATCGACGTCGCGGCCGGGCACGAGCGGGCGGTCGCGGCCACCAAGTCGTACACGGCGGAGCTCCAGGCGCTGCTCATGCTGATCGAGGGCGTCCGGGCCGGCGACGGCGCGCTCCCGGCGGACGAGCGGGCCGCGCTGGCGGCGCTGCCCGCGCACGCGGAGCGGGTGCTCGCCGATCCCACCGCCACCGAGCTGGCGGCGCGCTACCGTTTCGCGGCGCGCATCCTGACCACCGGGCGGGGGTACGCGTACCCGACCGCCCGCGAGGCCGCGCTCAAGCTGATGGAGACCTGCTACCTGCCGTCGCTGTCGTTCTCCGGCGCCGACCTGATGCACGGCCCGCTGGCGCTGGCGGCCCCGGACGTGCCGGTCCTCGCGGTGGTCGGCTCCGGCCCCGGCGGCGCCTCGATGAGTGAGGTCCTCGGCCGCCTCACCGAGCGCAAGGCCGACGTGGTCGCCATCGGCTCCGGCGACGTCCCCGGCGCCGCCGCCCGCATCGCCATCCCGGCCCTGGACGAGCGCTACGCCCCGCTGCTCGACATCCTCCCGGCCCAGCAGCTCGCGCTCGCCCTCGCGGTCGCCCGCGGCGAGGACCCCGACGCCCCTCGCGGCCTCAAGAAGGTCACCGCCACCCTCTGAAGGATGACGGCGCCGCGCTCGACGTGGCGCCCTGTCCCGAGACATCGGGCACGCCGCCGTGGCACCGGGCACCCAGGCGAGCAGCCCGACGTCTTGCGTCTTCCCGCTTCCGGGTGGCCGGGGCCCGCATGCTCGCTCGGGCCGACCTCGTGGCGGCTCCGCCGCCGCGTCGGAGCCGGTCTCGCCGTGCCGGACCCCGTGCGGGACCGGCAGGGAGGAGCTCTGCGACGACCGGTGCCCGCGGGAGCATGCGGAGAGGGACCACGCCGGAAGCGGGAAGAAAGGCTTTGTGAACTTCTGGTCGCGACTGGGCCGTGGGTGGAAACGAGGCTGTGAAAGGCTAACGGCGTGTCCACGCTGCGCGACCTCGTCGAGGAGCACACCAGGCTGTCCTCGTCCGACATCGACCACCTGCACCGGCTGGCCGGCGACTGGCAGTTGCTGTCCGATCTATCGTTCGCCGATCTGCTGCTCTGGGTGCCGGTGGGTGACGGGAGCACGGTGCGGTCGTTCCTGTGCGTGGCGCAGGTGCGGCCGACGACCGGGCCGACGGCGTACCTGGACGATCAGGTGGGCCGGATCATCGGCGGGGCCGAGGTGGCGCACCTGGTGATCGCGCACCACCAGGGGCGGATCTGGCGTGAGGGCGATCCGGTCTGGTACGGCGAGACCCCCGCGCGGCACGAGGCGATCCCGGTGCGGACGCGCGACGAGGACGGCGAGCCCGGCGAGGTGATCGCGATCATCGGCCGGGACACCAACCTGTCCACCGCGCGCACCCCCAGCCAGCTCGAGCTGAACTACCTGACCACCGCGGACGACCTGGCGCAGATGGTGGCGGACGGCACGTTCCCGCCGCCGCGGCATCCGGGGGAGACCACGTCCGCGCCGCGGGTCGGTGACGGGCTGATCCGGATGGCGGCGAGCGGGCGGGTCACCTACGCCAGCCCGAACGCGCAGTCCGCGTACCGGCGGCTGGGGTTCTCCTCGCACCTGGTCGGCGAGGACCTGCCGGCACTGACCGGGCGGCTCGCCCGCGATCCGCTGGACGGCACGGACATCACCGCGAAGCTGCTCTCCGCGCTGCGCGGCGAGGCGCCGGCCCGGCGCGAGATGGAGGCGCGCGGCGCGACCGTGCTGCTGCGCGCGCTGCCGCTGATGCCGGCCGGCGTGCCGATCGGCGCGCTGGTGCTGGTGCGGGACGTGACCGAGGTGCGCCGCCGGGACCGCGCGCTGGTCACCAAGGACGCGACGATCCGGGAGATCCACCACCGGGTGAAGAACAACCTGCAGACCGTGGCCGCGCTGCTGCGCCTGCAGGCCCGGCGGGTGGACAGCGCGGTCGCGAAGTCCGCGCTGGAGGAGTCGGTGCGCCGGGTCGCGTCGATCGCGCTGGTGCACGAGACGCTCTCCATGTCCGGCAACGAGACCGTGGAGTTCGACGGGATCTTGGACCGGGTCGCCACGGCCGCGACCGAGGTCGCGGCGACCGACTTCACGGTCGCGATCCGGCGTCAGGGCAGTTTCGGCGTGCTCGCCGCGGAGACGGCGACCAGCCTGGTGATGGTGCTGAACGAGCTGCTCATCAACGCGGTCGAGCACGGCTTCCCGGCGCGGGAGGACGACGGGCCGGACCTGGCGGAGCTGACCGTGCCGCCGGGCAGCGCGGAACCGGTCGGCGAGGTGGTGGTCACGGTGCAGCGGCAGCGCAAGCAACTGGTGGTCACCGTGGCCGACAACGGCCGGGGGCTGCCGGAGGGGTTCGTGGACGGGCGTGACGGCCGGCTGGGCCTGCAGATCGTGCGCTCACTCGCCACCGGGGAGCTGCGCGGCACCATCGAGCTGCGCAACCGGGCGGGCGGCGGCACCGAGGCGGCGCTGACCGTGCCGCTCGGCAAGCCGGGCGCGACCTCCTGAGAGGCCGCGCCCGGGATCACGCTCAGCGGCCGCCGAGCACCGGCGGGGGAGCGGAGCCGTCCTGGCCCCACACCATGTCGTCCTCGGTCAGCCAGGTGGTGCGCTCGTCCGCGTCGTCCTCCTCGCCGGTGGCGCCGCGACCGCCGGCCGCGTTCTGCGCGCCCCGCGCGCCGGCGGCGTTGCGGTTCTGCAGCGCGTCGACGCCGCCCGCGCCCTGGCGGGGGACGCCGAGCCGGTCCTTGCCCGCGCCCTGACCGGTGCCGGCGCCGCCGCCCGGCCGCGCGGCCGAGGAGGAGCCGAGACCGCCGGGACGCGCGGCGGACTGGCCACCGCCGAGGCCGAGCGCGCCCGCGGCCAGCCCGCCCGCGGCGAGACCGCCGGCCGCGAGGCCACCGCCGCCGAGGCCGTCACCGAGACCGCCACCGCCACCGCCACCGCCGCCACCGCCACCGCCGCCTCCGCCGGAGCCGAGGCCGGGCGTGGCGGCGCTCAGGCCGGTGCCCGTGCCGTCGCCGTCACCGGTGCCGTTGCCACCGCCGCCGGTGACGCCGGAGAGCGAGGTCGACGGGTCGGTGTCGGCCGTGTCGCCGCGACCGTCGGGGTCGCCGGTGCCGGAGACGAGCGACGGGCTGTCCGGTGCGTCGGCCCGGCCGGAGCCGGTGGACGAGCCGGTGCCGGTGCCGCCGAGGCCGCTGACGTTCGTCGCGCCGGGGCCGCCGGCGCTGCCGGGGCCGTCGTTGGAGACCGAGCCGGGCAGGTCCGGCGGGGTGATCGGCGGTGCGACGCCGCCGGTGGCCCAGGACAGCTGGTATTCGCCGGCGAGGTTGGCGACCAGCTCGACCGTGCGCGCCTTCGCCTTCTCCCGCTGCTCCTCGTCGCGGTTGTGGCCCCAGACCGCACCGACCACCGCGCCGGGCACGCCGGCCACGGCGCCGCCGGTCAGCGCGCCGCCCCACATGCTGGCGTTGTCGTCGGTGTCGGCCGGGTCGTCCACCGTGGCCTGCGCGGTCTTGAGGTTCGCGGCGAACGAGGCGAGAGCGATCTTGACCTGGCGCGCCTGCCGCGCGTTCTCCGAGGCGAAGTTGGCGATCACGGTCACCCGGCGGGTGAACTCGTCGCCCGAGTCACTGCTCCACTTCTCGTTCAGCGAGGCGAGGTCGCGGGTGAGCGCGGTGGCGATGTCGTCCAGCGTGTCGGCGACCGTGCCCCAGTTGTCGCCGGCGGTCTCCACCGAGGTGGGGTCGCCGTTCTGGAGCTGGTTGTAGAGCGCCTCGTGGCTCTGGCTCTGGTAGTACGACCTCAGGTCAGACATTGCTCGACTCTCCCAGCGGTGCGCCCAGGTCACCCACGGTCGACGCGATCTCGTTGGCGCTGACCCGGTTGAGCTCCTCGGTCGTGGTGTAGTTCCGCAGGATCTCGGCGGTGGCGGTCTGTGCCGCGACGATCGCCGTGCGCAGTCGACGGGCGTTGCCGAGGTGCTGAGCGTGCCGGGTCGAGTAGTGGGAGCTGATCGTCGAGGCGTGATGGAACGTGCCGACCTGGAGCGGCGCGCTCAGCTTGTTGCTGAGCACGCTGATCACGTGGTCGACCTCGATCAGCCGCTGTGTGAGCTGGTCCTGGAACTCTTGCAGTGAATCGACGTCTACAGTGGTGTTACCACCGCGAGCAGCCGGGCTCATGACTCTTCGCCTCCCCGTCTATAAGCGAAATCCGAATCGGCTGTACGGCATTGGACGGCGGGTGACTCGGGCATCGACGGACGCCGTGGCACCCCCGAAGTGCCAGCGTAACCAATGGGTGCACGCCGCCGCACCGGCCGCCCGGACGGTGTCCGAACTATCCGGTTGCCGCCGCACTCGTCACGCTTCGCCGCGCGGCCTCGATCTCCAGCGCGGGCCCGGCCGGAATCAGCTCGATCAGCTCGAGCGGGACCGGCGAGACCGGCGCGCCGGTGTAGCCGAGCGCGGCCTGCGCGCTGCCCCCCGTGTTGCCCAGCGCGAACTTGCGCCCGTCGTCGGTGAGCAGGTAGACCGTGGAACCCGGCGCGGCCTTGCCGTCCGGCAGCATGGACTGGATCAGCGCGCCCGCGCCGCCGGTCACCAGCACCCGGTCCACGGTCGCGGTCGCGCCGCGGATCGCGGAGTCGGTGTTCCCCTCCAGGCCGATGGCCAGCTCGTCCGGGCGCGTGTCGAACACCTCGATGGTGTGCCGGCTGTTCGGCACGTCGTAGAGGTCGCAGATCGCGGTGCGGTCCCTGGACACGGACTGCCGCAGCCGCGGCATCGAGGCCGGGAAGCCCTCCGGCTCCACCCGCTCGTCCGTCTGGAGCCGGTCCACCTCCTGCGCCGTGGTCTCCCGCGGGTCGTCGCCGGTCGCGGCCGTCAGCAGCTCGGCCGTCAGCCGCCCGACCTGGGACAGCCCCGAGCCGGCCAGCACGTAGAACCGGTCGTTGACCTCGAACACGGTGCCGACGTCCGCGGTCTGGCCGTCCACCGTGCCGTCGAACGGCGTGCCCAGCCCCTCCAGCCGCGGTGCCTCCAGGTTCGGCCCGGCCTTGACCGCGTTGACCAGCTCCGCGGCCACCGGCAGCGCGCTGTTCGGATCCAGGCCGACCAGCGCGGGCCTCGGCACGGCCAGCCGCGTGTTGTTCCACAGCAGGTAGAACGCCTTCTCACCGCCGGCGTCGGCCGCATTCACCAGCACCGCCTCGTCCCCGGCCAGCGTGGCCGCGCCGCCCAGCGACCGGTTCACCAGCAGCGTGCTCACCGGCAGGTCGGTCTGGTCGGTGGTGAAGTTCGAGCAGACCCGCCACTCGTCGCCGGCCAGGTCCTTCGGATCGGGCAGCGCGTCCGGCGCGTTCAGGATGCCGACCGGGAGCGTGCGCGGCCGGTTCTTCAGCGAGCCGGCGGACATGTGCCGGATGGTGGGGCTCTCGGTGCCGATGATCAAGCGCGCGGACGCGTAGTTGGTGACCAGGTACAGCTTGTCCCGGGTGAAGACGTACTTCGCGCCGGTCTCCTTCTCGACGACCAGCGTGTCCGGCTCCAGCGGCGCCCGGTTCTCGGTGAGCAGCCCGTACGCACCGAACACGCCGAGCACCAGCGCGCCCACCAGCACGCTGCCGACCAGGGCCAGCCCCAGCCGCCGCATCGGCAGGTCGTTGGTCTCCGGCTCGCCGGAGACCATCGCCGACACGATGCGGCGGGTCACGAAGCGGTACGCCTGCACCTGATCACGGCGGGTACGCATGAACGATTTCCTCCCCCGAAGCTGCGCCGCGAGACGTCACGGGTTCCTGCCGTGTCGCGCGCGTCCCTACGATAAGGGTCCGCCGGTAGGGCCGGGGGACCGCGAGGCGAGGAAGGGCACACGGGGATGACCATTACCGACACGAGGCGACGGGGCGCGCCCCCGCTCCCGGCCGAACGCCGGCGCGGCAGGCTGGGCGGCCTCTCCGTGGCGCAGCTGGTCTGCGTCGAGGTGGCCGTGGTGGCCGTGCTCGCGTCGCTCGGCGGCCCGGTGTGGGCGCTGCCCGTGGCCGGCGTGCTCGCCGTGGTGCTGCTGGTGCTGGCGTTCGCCCGGCGCAAGAGCCGCTGGTGGTTCGAGCACCGCGTGGTCAGCCGCCGGTTCCGGGAGCGGGCCCGGGCCGCCGCCGCGTCGCCGGACCGGGAGCTGGCCGCACTCGCGCCGCACCTGAGCGTGACGGAGATCCGGGAGCGCGGCACGCCGATCGGCGTGGGGCGCGACGACATGGGCTGGTTCGTGGCGCTGGCCGTGGACGCGGGCGGCGACACCGCCGCCGACGCCGGGCTCGGTGCGGACCGGATCGGCCGGATTCTCGCCGAGTCCGCGCTGCCGGTCTCCGCGCTGCAGGTGGTCACCCATCTCGTACCGGCGCCGACCTCGTTCCTCGACCACGCGGCGCCGGCCGTCCGGTCGTACCGGGAGCTCCTCGGCGGCCTCACCATCCCCGCGGACTCGCGCGTCTGGGTCGCCGCCCGGCTGCGCCCCGCGGACGCGCTCGCCGCCAGCGCCAGCCGCGGCGGCGGGCCCGAGGGCGTGCACCGCGCGCTCGCCGCGCTGCTCGGCCGGATCGGCAAGACGCTGGACAGCGCCGGCTTCGTCTCGCAGCCGCTCACCGCGACCGAGCTGACCGCGGCCGTCGCCACCGTGGCCGGCCTCACCGGCGCGGCCGTCACCGGCGACGCCGTCCCCGCCCCGCAGGCCCCCCGGGAGAACTGGGCGGGCTGGCAGGGCACCGAGGCGATCCACGTCGGCTTCCTCGCCACCCGGCTCTCCCCGTCCGGCCTGTCCGTCGCCGCCCGCCGCCTCCCCGAGGTCGGCGCGCTCTCCGCCACCGTCGCCGTGGTGCTCAACCGCCGGCCGGACGGCGACCTGCGCATGCAGGCGATCGTGGACGTCGCGGCGCGCGCGACCACGGCCGCGGAGACGTTCGCCGCGGTCACCGGCATCTTCGACCAGTGCGGCATGCAGCTTCGCCGCCTCGACGGACAGCACGCCGCGGCGATCTACGCGACCGCGCCCACCGGAGGAGCGATCGGATGACCCAGTTGCACGCCGTCACCGGACGGTTCACCACGGAGCCGGACGGGCTCGCCGCGCTCACCACTCCGGTACCCCGCGGTGGCCTGCTGCTCGGCCGCGACCGCAACGGGGTGCCCGTACCGCTGCGGATCTTCCGTCCCGAGGGCACCGACGTCGCGCTGATCGGCAACTGGTGGGCCGCCCGCCTGATCGTCTTCCGCGCGCTCGCGCTCGGCGCCCGCGTGGTGGTCAGCTCGCACGCACCCGACCAGTGGCAGAACCTCGGCCAGTGGGCCACCGGCCGCCCCGACCGCCTGATGCTGGTCCACGGCCTGGCCAACCCCGGCTCCATCCCGTCCGGCACCGCCATCCAGCCGATCCTGCACGTGGTCGACGTCAACCCCGAGGCCGCCGAGGCCGCGCTCACTCAGCCGCTCCAGCCCTGGCAGGCCCGCCTCACCGTGGTCCAGCAACTGGTCCCCGCCGCCGGCACCGTCCTCCGCGCCGCCGACTTCGCCATCGTCCAGCGCCTGAACGCCACCGAGGCCTCCGTCGGCGCCGCCCCCCTCCGCCTGACCGGCCGCGACGTCAAGCTCTTCCAGCGCCTCAACGTCGACATGGCGGTCCTGCTCGGCGTCGGCCCCGAGGCCCAGTACTTCTGGTTCACCCCGACCACGATCGAACAACAGTCCCTGGGGCAGGCCCCTCGACGAGCCTGAAACCCCTTCCTTTCCCGCTTCCGGCGGGTCGGCTCCCGCATGCTCATTGGTCAACATGGGTGGTGCCCGGGTCTGTATGGGTCGGGTAGCACCGGGTGTTCGTTGGGTCATTGCCTCTGCTTGCGAGATTTTTGAGGTCCTGCGGGAGTTCTGCGAGGCCTGACGGGCGCCCGGGGTGCCACCTTGACCGACGACAGAGCTATGCACCTTGTCGAGTGCCGGTCAATGAGCTTTCGGTGGTGGTGGTCCCCGGGAGCCGCCTGGTGTTTCCCCTGCTGCTGCAACAGCGAGGAATCCTGTGGTGAGTGTGGCAAAGACGGTGGTGTCGGGTCGAGTGCGGTGGGCGGGAGTCGACTGGGCGAAAGATGATCATGTGGTGTGTGTGGTCGACGAGGCCGGGCGGGTGGTGGAGCGGGTCACGGTGACGCACAAGGCGGCGGGGCTGGCCCGGATGGTCGGGGTGCTGGACCGGCATGAGGTGGACGCGGTCGGGATCGAGCGGGGTGACGGGCCGGTCGTCGATGCGCTGCTCGATGCGGGTCTTCCGGTGTTCGTGATTGCTCCGGGGCAGGTGAAGGCGTTGCGGGGCCGGTATGGGTCGGCGGGGAACAAGGATGACCGGTTCGATGCGTTCGTGCTGGCCGATGTGGTGCGCACGGACCGGGCTCGGCTCACGCCCCTGTGCACCGATCGGGATGACACGGTGGTGTTGCGGCGGTTGTCGAGGGCGCGTAAGGACGTGATCGGGCATAGGGTCGCGGCGGCGAACCAGCTACGGGCGCATCTGGACACCGCCATGCCCGGGACGGTCGGGTTGTTCGCGGACCTGGACTCGCCGATCAGTCTGGCGTTCCTGGCCGTGTTCACCAGCCAGGACGCCCTGGACCGGTTGACCGAGGCCCGGCTGGCCCGGTGGCTGGCCCGGCAGCGGTATTCCGGGCGGACGTCAGCGGCGGTGTTGCTGGCGCGGATCCGGTCCGCGCCCCGCGGGCCGCAGGGCCCGGCCGGGGCCGGGCTGGCAGGGATCACCGTCGCGCTCGTGGCGATCCTGCAGAGCCTCGTCGCGCAGATCAAAGCCCTCAGCACGCAGATCGGTGAGGCATTCGACGCCCACCCCGACGCGCCGATCTTCGCCGGCCTGCCGAAAGCCGGCACGATCCGCGCGGCCCGGCTTCTGGCCGAGATCGGTGACGCCCGCGGCCGGTTCCCCACCCCGAACGCGATGGCCTGCCTGGCCGGCGCCGCTCCCTCGACCCGCCAGTCCGGCCGATCGAAGGTGGTCACGTTCCGCTGGAGCGCGGACAAACACCTTCGTGACGCGGTCTGCGACTTCGCCGCCGATAGCCGCCACGCCAACCCATGGGCGGCGAACCTCTACCACCGCGCCCGCGAACGCGGCCACACACACCAGCACGCCGTCCGGATCCTCGCCCGCGCCTGGCTGACAGTGATCTGGAAATGCTGGACCACGAACACCCCCTACGAACAGGACAAACACGGCCAACTCCAACTCATACTCGACCAGAGACGTTGACACAGAGCAACTCCCGCGGGCACCGGTCGTCGCTGGCGCTCCTCCCTGCCGGTCCCGCCTGCCAAGCCCTCGCGGGTTTGGGCGGTCGTCGGGGCTTGTCCGTGCCGGTGGCGTCTGTGGCAAGCCCCGAGGCATCGGGGTCGCCGGCGCCTCTTCGAGCCGGTGAGGCCTCGCAAGCATGTCGGGCACTCTGTGCCCGAAATCTCACGATAAAGCGTCTGGGAGCGCGCTCGGCGAGGTGAGATGCTGCCGCGCGCCTGTGCCGCCTGTCGATACCCTTTATCGCGATATTCGGGCATGGGTGGCCTGATCAGGCGGTCGGCCTTGGGCTTCGCTTCTGTGACGTAGCGAGCTGACGCGACCAGACAGCGTCGTTCGGCCACCTGGGCGGTCCGACCCGCCGGAGCTGGCGGCCCGACCTGGTGGGTCCTGTGGACCTGGTGGGTCCTGTGGACCTGGTGGGTCCTGCGGACCGGTGGGTCCGCCGGCCCGGCGGACACAACGGGCCGGACCCGCCGGACCTGGCGGCGCGCCGAACCGGCAGGAGCCACCGGACCGGCCCGGCGGACCCTATGGACCGGCCAACCTAACGGACCGGACCCGGCGAACCTGGCCCACCGGCGAACCCGGCCCGCTGGTCGACCCGTGTCCCGGCGCGGTGGGATGGGGAGATCCGCGGGAGACCGGCTCAGGCGAGCCGGAACCGCGGATTCCGCGAGGAGTGATGAAAGTGGAGCAAAGGGGCTAGGCGCTGATCGTGGTGATCCAGTTGTAGAGGCCGCAGACCCAGGCCGCGAGCGGGACCACGGCCAGGATCAGGACGATCTCCCAGATGTCCAGCAGCCGCCCCCAGATCGGCGCGATCCGCTTGCCCGCCACGGACAGGCCGTAGATCAGCGACACCGCGGCCACGATGATCAGGCCGCCCAGGACCAGGCCCAGCCGTGCCGCCCAGCCGCCCCAGCCGAAGACGGCGAACGCGGTCAGGATCAGTCCCGCACCGCCCGCGAGCAGTGACGGAAGGCGCTCGCGGCGGGACGGGTACGGCCGGGCGCGCAGCAGCAGGAGCAGCGCGAGGACCAGGCAGAGCAGCGTGGCGCTGAGCCGGCCGTCGAACGCGAGCGTGATCTCCGCGCCGAGCGCGATGGCGGAGACGGTCCAGATGAGCGCGGTCAGGTACTCGTCGGCCCGCTCGCTGAGCTGGAGGACGTGGCGCCCGTCGACGGACTCGTCGTCGGCCTTGAGGTCCTCCGGGCCGGTCGGGATGGACGGCACCGGTACGCGGGCCAGCCGGTACGACATCATCGGCAGCACCGGGTGGAACGCGAACACCACGGCCGCGACGATGGCGGCGGCCGGCGCGGCGGAGAGCCCGAAGACGAGGCAGATGCCGGCGCCGAGCGCGAGCGCCACGCCGGCCGCGGCGGAGCCGAGGAACAGCGGTGTCGCATAGCCGACCGCGAGCGTGGCGACCACGCCCAGCATGAGCAGCACGGCCGCGCCGATCAGCACGTGCGGCGCGCCGAGCTGCCCGATCGTGGCGTCGCCGGCCAGCAGCAGCGTGCCGCCGACGGTGCCGTAGACCAGCGCGACGCCGGCCACCATGGCGCCGCTGCGCCCGTCGCCGGCCGCGCGGGACAGCATGGTCGCGGTGAGCATGAGCAGCGCGGCGGCGGCCAGCGCGGCGACGCCACCGGGCAGCTGCGGCGGGCCGGAGAACAGCACGCCGATCGCGCCGGCGAGCAGCGCGGCGGCCGCGAAGCCGACCGAGAAACGCCTGGTCATCGCCGTGTCCCAGCGGCCCTCGCGGGTCTGGGTGGCGGTGGCGACCGCGTCGACGATGTCGTCGAAGACCACCTCGGGACGGGCCGCGGCGCGGGGCGTGAAGTAGAGCAGCTCGCCGTCGCGGATCTCCAGCTCGACCGCGGTGCGCGAGCTGTCCAGCGGCTTCCCGCCGAGCCGGGCCAGCGCCCAGCCGCCCTGCGCGGCACCCTGGTCGGCGACCTCCTCGCCGGCGTGCCGGAGCACGGTCGGCAGCAGGTCAGCCAGCGGTACGTCGGACGGCAGCGCGAGGTCGAGCCTCGTCCTGGGCGCGACGATGGTGACCCTGCTGCTCCCGCTCACTGTGGCGGCCATGGTTGCCTCCCCGTGGATCCAAGCCACTCACGATTCGTGAGGAGAGTACCTACGATGGCGAACGCTAGGATGCCCACCCGACGCCGGGCTCGGTGAGGGCGGCGTCCGACGGGGGAAGATCGGGGAGGCGAGACGCGGATGAGTACGGTGCTGTTCCGGCGGCCACCGCGGCGGCAGGGGCCACAGTTGCCCCGGGGCGAGGTGCTCCTGGAGTCACCGCCCGAGCTGCCGGAGGAGCTGCCGAAGAGCCTCGGCCAGCTGATGATGATCCTGCCGATGCTCTGCGGCGTGGGCGCGATGGCGTTCCTGTACGCGGGGCGGCAGGGCGGCACCATGATGTGGATCGCGGGTGGCCTGTTCGGCGTCTCGATGCTGGGCATGGCGGTGGGCCAGTTCGGCAACAACAACGACAAGGCCGAGCTGAACGCGGACCGCCGCGACTACATGCGCTACCTGGCGCAGGTGCGCAAGCGGACCCGGCGCGCGGCCGACCAGCAGCGCGCCGCCACCACGTGGAAGCATCCGGAGTCGGACGCGCTGTTCTCGTTCGCGGCGTCCCGGCGGATGTGGGAGCGGCGGGTCACCGAGGACGACTTCGGCGAGGTGCGGATCGCGCTCGGCCCGCAGCAGCTCGCGGTGCAGATCGTCACGCCGGAGACGAAGCCGGTGGAGGACCTGGAGCCGATGTCCGCGATCGCGCTGCGCCGGTTCGTCCGGTCGCACTCGGTCGTGCCGGACCTGCCGATCGCGCTGTCCATCCGGTCGTTCAGCCGGATCGTGCTGCGCGGTGACCGCGAGCCCACGCTCGGCCTGACCCGCGCGATGCTCGGCCAGCTGACCACGTTCCAGGCGCCGGACGACCTGATGATCGCGGTGGTCGCGGCGCCGGACCGCGCGGCGAGCTGGGAATGGACGAAGTGGCTGCCGCACGCGCAGCATCCGCGCCGCACGGACGCCGCCGGTCCGCGCCGGATGGTGTTCACCACGCTGCTGGCGGCCGAGCAGATGCTGGCGGACGAGTTGGCCAGCCGGCCCCGGTTCAGCCCGGACGCGAAGCCGCTGACCACCGCGCCGCACGTGCTGGTCGTGCTGGACGGCGGCGAGGTCTCGGCGAACTGCCAGCTCTACGGCCCGGGCCTGCTCGGCACCACGGTGGTCGACCTGTCCGGCGCGGTGCCGCGGGACGCCGGCCGCTGGCTGCTCTGCCTGGACGTGACGACCGAGTCGGTCGAGGTGTTCCGCGGCAAGTCCAGCACCCACCTGGGCCGGCCGGACCAGCTCAGCATCGTCCAGGCGGAGGGCCTGGCGCGGCAGCTCTCGCCGTACCGGCTGTCCCAGCAGAGCGCGGCCTCCTCGGACGAGCCGCTGGCCCGCAGCATGGAGCTGCCGGACCTGCTCGGCATCGGCGACGCCGCCGGCGTGGACGTGAATCAGACGTGGCGGGCCCGGCCGCACCGCGACCGGCTGCGCATCCCGCTGGGTCTCGGCCCGGACGGCAACGTGGTGGAGCTGGACTTCAAGGAGTCCGCGCACGAGGGCATGGGCCCGCACGGCCTGATCATCGGTGCCACCGGTTCCGGCAAGTCGGAGCTGCTGCGCACGATCGTGGGCGCGCTCGCGGTCACGCACTCGTCGGCGGAGCTCAACTTCGTGCTGGTCGACTTCAAGGGTGGCGCGACGTTCGCCTCGCTGGACGCGCTGCCGCACACCAGCGCCGTGATCACCAACCTGTCGGACGAGCTGCCACTGGTCGACCGCATGAAGGACGCGCTGGCCGGTGAGATGGTGCGCCGGCAGGAGGCGCTGCGCGCGGCCGGCAACTACGTCTCCCGGTTCGACTACGAGAAGGCGCGGGCGGCCGGCGAGGAGCTGGAGCCGATGCCCAGCCTCCTGATCATCTGTGACGAGTTCAGCGAGCTGCTGGCCGCGAAGCCGGACTTCATCGACCTGTTCGTCATGATCGGCCGGCTGGGCCGGTCGCTCGGCGTGCACCTGCTGCTCGCGTCGCAGCGGCTGGAGGAGGGCAAGCTGCGCGGACTGGACACGCACCTGTCGTACCGGATCGGTCTGCGCACGTTCTCCGCGGTGGAGTCCCGGATCGTGCTGGGCGTGCCGGACGCGTACGAGCTGCCCAACGCGCCCGGTCACGGCTACCTGAAGACGGACACCGCGACCATGCTGCGGTTCCGGGCCGCGTACGTGTCCGGCCCGTACAAGCCGCCGGGCCGCGCGGTGCGTTCGCAGGCCGTGGTGCAGCGCCAGATCCTGGAGTACGGCACCGAGTTCATCCCGGTGCCCGAGGTCTCCGAGCAGGTCGTCATGGTCGAGGAGGAGGAAGAGGGCCTCGGCAAGCAGCAGAGCATGCTGGACGTGCTGATCGAGCAGCTGCGCGGCCGCGGCCCGGAGGCGCACAAGGTGTGGCTGGAGCCGCTCGGCGTGCCGCCCACCATCGACGCGATGCTGCCGCCGCTCACGCCCGACCCGGTGTTCGGCCTGTCGCCGGCCGCCTGGCGGAACGCGGCGAAGCTGATGGTCCCGGTCGGCATCGTGGACCGCCCGTACGAGCAGCGCCGCGACCCGCTGGTGGCCGACCTCTCCGGTGCTGGCGGCAACGTGGTCATCGTCGGCGGCCCGCGGTCCGGCAAGAGCACGATCCTGCGGTCGCTGCTGATGTCGCTGGCGGTCACCCATTCGCCGCGCGAGGTGCAGTTCATGTGCCTCGACTTCGGCGGCGGCGCGCTGCGTGCGCTGGACGGGCTGCCGCACCTCTCCGGCGTGGCGGGCCGCCGCGACGGCGAGGCGGTGCGCCGGACCGTGGCCGAGGTGGTGTCGCTGATCGACGAGCGCGAGGCCCGGTTCACCGCGATGGGCATCGACTCGATCAGCACGTACCGGCGGCGGCAGGCGCACGGCGAGGTGCCGGACGACCAGTTCGGCGACCTGTTCCTGGTGGTGGACGGCTGGGGCACGCTCCGCGAGGACTACGAGGAGCTGGAGCAGACGATCACCATGCTCGCCCAGCGCGGTCTCGGCTACGGCGTGCACGTGGTGCTGACCGCGGCCCGCTGGTCCGAGATCAGGATCAAGATGCGCGATCTGCTGGGTACGAAGCTGGAGCTGCGCCTCGGCGACCCGAACGAGTCGGAGATCGACCGCCGGGCCGCGGCGAACGTGCCGGAGCGCTCGCCGGGCCGCGGTCTCACCCGGGACAAGCTGCACTTCCTGTCCGCGATCTCCCGGCTGGACGGCAAGTCGCTGCTGGACGACCTGGCCGAGGCCACGGTGTCCGCGGTGGAGCAGATCCGCGCCGCGTGGCCGCACGCGCCGGCGCCGAAGGTGCGCCTGCTGCCGCGCATGCTGTCGGTGACGGAGCTGAACCGGATGGTGGACCCGTCGCTGCCCGGCCTGCCGCTCGGCGTCAACGAGGCGAACCTGGCCCCGGTGCTGCTCGACACGGCCGGCGAGCCGCACCTGGTGATCTTCGGCGACGCGGAGTGCGGCAAGACCAACCTGCTGCGGCTGATCGGGCGGCAGATCACCGAGAGGTTCACGCCGGCCGAGGCGCGGATCGTGATCGGTGACTACCGGCGTGGCCTGCTCGGCGCGATCGAGGGTGACCACCTGCTCGACTACTCGCCGTCGAGCGAGGTGTTCGGCACGAACATGAAGCAGATCCGCGGCGCGCTCCAGGCCCGGCTGCCGGGCCCGGACGTGACGCCGCAGCAGCTGCGGGACCGGTCCTGGTGGCGGGGCCCGGAGCTGTACGTGCTGGTCGACGACTACGACCTGGTGGCCACGGCGGGCAACAACCCGCTGAGCGCGCTGATCGAGCTGCTGCCGCAGGCGCGCGACATCGGCCTGCACCTGATCCTGGCGCGCCGGATGGGCGGCGCGGCCCGGGCCGCGTACGAGCAGGTGCTGCAGCGGCTCCGCGAGCTGGACACGCCGACGCTGCTGATGTCCGGCAACCGCGAGGAGGGGCAGATCGTCGGCAATCTGCGGCCCAGCCCGCAGCCGCCGGGCCGGGGCACGCTGGTGCGCCGGCGCGACGGGCAGAACTTGATCCAAACTGCCTGGACAGAGCCTTAGGAAGACAATTTGCCCCGACGGCGAAGTCCGATAAAAACGTCTGTATTGGACATATCGCCGCCGGGGCCCTGGCCGAGGCTGTAACCACTGGACCTGGTGCGTTACGGTCAAGGCCGAGTGTCCGTCGGTGGGGTTTCAGACGCCGCCGCGGGGGAGGCGCAGCGACTGGCTGCACTAACGATGACGAAGGGGTGAAGACCATGGCGTCCCCGTTCGAGGTCGATCACGCGACACTGCATACCGCTGCGAACGACGTGCGGTCCACGCGGAGTGAGGTCGACGGCGAGCTCAAGAAGCTGTGGAACGTGGTGGACGACCTTGCCATCGCCTGGCAGGGCTCGGCTTCCACCGGTTTCCAGCAGCTCATGGCCCGTTGGAACGAAGACACGGGCAAGCTTCAGGAGGCGCTGACCAACATCGCCGACCTGCTGGACAAGTCGGGCACCACGCACCAGGTGAACGACGAGGAGCAGCAGCAGATGCTGGACAAGTTCCACTCGGCCCTGAACCCGTAAGCAGCGAGAAGGCAGGAGTGACGCGATGAGCGTTGTGAAGGTTGATTACGCGGTTCTGGAGAGCTCCACCCAGCAGATCAACACGATCTCCAAGACGATCGACGAGAAGCTGGACACGCTGCGTCAGATGCTGCAGAAGCTCCAGTGGGACGGCGAGGACCGCGCGGCGTACGAGGCCCACCAGGCCTCCTGGGACGCCGCGGTCCGCGACATCAACAAGATCCTGAACGACATCGGCCAGGCCGTCGGTGTCGCCAAGGAGAACTACGTCTCCACCGAGATGTCGAACTCGCGCATGTGGCACTGATCCACGCGTGAGGGCCCGGTTCGGTTTCCACCGGACCGGGCTTTCTGTCTTCTCAGGACGATCATGGTTATTCGACGACGGGGAAAGGGACCGATGAAGCTCGCGTCGGCAATGGCCGCGGTGGTGGCCTGCGGAAGCGCCGTTCTGCTCGCGCCCGGTGCGGCCCAGGCGGCGGCGCCTCAGACCATCGGGGAGTACCAGAGGTGGTACTACGACGACTACCTCAAGATCCCCGAGGTGCAGCGGGCCGCGGGCAGCAGGGGCGAGGGCGTCACGATCGCGCTGATCGACAGCGGCGTGGACGTCACCCGGCCGGACCTGAAGGACGCCGACATCCGCGACGGCGGCGGGTACGGCAACTCGGGCGCGGGCGAGAGCGGGCTGAAGGACCTGGGCTACCACGGCACCGCGATGGCCAGCATCATCGTCGGCCAGGGCACGGACGAGAACCACCTCAAGGGCATCGCGCCGGAGGTCACGCTGCTGTCCATCCAGATCGGCGCCGAGAGCCAGGGCGAGACCACCCACTCGGAGGCGATCAGGGCCGCGGTGGACCAGGGCGCCGACATCATCAACATGTCGATCTCCCGGATCAACCCGACCGGCGACCTCACGTACATCAACCCGCTCGACCGGGAGGCCGCCGCGTACGCGCTCGGCAAGGGCGTGATCATCATCGCCGGCGCGGGGAACGTCGAGCAGACCGGCCCGGTGATCGGTCCGCCGGCCAACATCCCGGGCGTGGTCGCGGTCTCCGGCCTGGACAAGAACGGCGAGTTCTGGACCGGCGCCGCGGAGGGCCCGGAGGCCGCCATCGCCGCGCCGGCCGTGGAAATCTTCGCGGCCGTGCCGGAGACCCATCAGCTCTCCGGCTACGGCAACAGCACCGGCACCAGCTCGGCCACCGCGATCGTCTCCGGCATCGCCGCGCTGATCAAGGCGAAGCACCCGGACCTGGACGCGGCGAACCTGATCAACCGGCTGACCGCGACCGCGCGGGACCAGGGCCCGGACGGCCGCGACCCGCAGTACGGCTTCGGCGCCATCGACGCGGCGGCCGCGGTCGGCGCGGACGTGCCGGCCGTCTCGGCGAACCCGGTCGGCGACCCGATGGACGGCGCGGACACCGGCGCGAGCCCGCCCGCCGAGGAGCGGTCGTTCCTCGACGAGTACCTGTGGGTGCTGGTCGCGGGCGGCCTCGCGATGGTGCTGCTGGTCGCGGTGATCGGCGCGATCGCGGCGCGGCGCACCAAGCCGGCACCGCCCGGCTACCCGCAGCCCTACCGGCGCTGAGGATCACCACCCTTGAGGGGGTACGGCGTACCCGCGTACCCCCTCAGAGGTTGTTGTGGTCCGGTCGCCAGCCGTTGCGGCGGCCGCGGCGGACCAGCGGCGCACCCGCGAGCATCGCGACCGCCAGCACCAGCACGATCGCGATCGCCCAGATCGCCACGAGCCGCGCGGTCGCGGTCGGGTCCGCCGGTTCGCCGGCCAGCGTGATGCCGCCGGCCGGGCCCGGCTCCTTGGAGCTGAACACCGCGGTGAGCGACACGTACGGGTTGACCACGCCGAAGCCGAACGCGTTGTCCCGGCCCTGCGGCGGCGCGTCCGCGGTCTCGGTCAGCCGGGTGCGCACGTCCGCCGCGGACATGTCCGGGTAGTACGACCGGACCAGCGCCGCCGCGCCGGACACGAACGCGGCGGCGAAGCTGGTGCCGCCCTCCGCCTCGCCCACGAACTTGTCGCCGGTCGGCGCCGGCCCGTAGAGGTTGAACCCGGGCGCGGTGATGTCGACGAACGGCCCCTGCACGGACGACGACACGTGCTTGCCCGCCTCGTCGACGCCGGCCACGGCCAGCACCGTGTCGTACGCCGCCGGGTAGATCGTGTTGTTCTCCGGCTTCTGGCCCTCCTGGAGGTTGCCCGCGGCCGCGACCACCACCACGTCCCGCTCCTCCGCGTACGCGATGGCGGAGCGCATCTCCGCCGTGTCCTCGGTCTGCAGCGAGAGGTTGATGACGTCCGCCTCCTGGTCCACGGCGAACCGGATGGCCTGGGCGATACGGCCCGGGGCGGACGGGTCGTCCACGAAACCGACCTCGTCGAGCACGCGCAGCGGCAGGATCGACGCGTCCGGCGCGATGCCGGAGAAGGACTGGTTGACCCGGTCCCGCCCGGCGATGATGCCGGCCACCACCGTGCCGTGACCGGCCAGGTCGCACTGGCCCTGGAAGTTCTGGAAGCCGAAGTCACGCCCGTCGAGCACGCGCCCGTCCAGGATCGGGTGGTCGCCGTTGACGCCGGAGTCGATGACCGCGACCGTGACGCCCGCTCCGCGGCTCAGCGGCCAGGCGGTCTCCGGCGCCAGCCGGGTCAGTGCCCAGCTCCGCTGCGCGGGCGCGTCCTCGCCCTCCGGGCCGCCGCAGGCCACCGCGGCGTGGGCGGTGCCGGGCAGCGCGAGCGGCGCGAGAAGCAGCGCGGCCAGCGTGAGCCGCGCGAGACGACGGGGAAGGGTGAGACTCACGGCCCGAGACTAGCGGCTGACCGCCAGACCGCACCGGCGTGGATGAACACCGGCGTGGATGAACACCGTGTTACGCCGTGACGGTAACCACAGCGTAACCGGCATCTGGGACGAGGTGCTCGGGGCCTGGCCGGGGCGGGATCGATGTGGCAGCATGAGGGGCGTGACTACCGCCGCGCACCGTGCCATGACGCTGGGACTGACGTCCCGCCGTCATGTCGACTACGGTCGCGTGCGCAGCGCCATCTGTCCGGCCTGCTGACCTCGCCCGCACCTTTCTTGCCCGGGCGTGCACTCGCCGGCCCCCTGACGATGACGTCGCTGGTCCCGGATTCTCCGGGACGGCCGCCGTGTCTGCGCGTCCTTCACACCGAGCTACACCGGAGGACGCCGCGATGGCGGTTAGCACCACACCCACGACCGGCGGCAACGCCCGCCCCGCCCGTCGCCCGCGCGGCGAGGGCCAATGGGCGCTGGGCCACCGTGAGCCGCTGAACCCCAACGAGCGGACGAAGAAGGACGACAACCCGCTCAACGTCCGCGCCCGGATCGAGAACATCTACGCCCACCGCGGCTTCGACTCGATCGACCCGGCCGACCTGCGCGGCCGCTTCCGCTGGTGGGGGCTCTACACGCAGCGCAAGGCCGGCATCGACGGCGGGCGCACCGCGGTCCTGGAGCCGGAGGAGCTGGAGGACAAGTACTTCATGCTCCGCGTCCGGGTGGACGGCGGGCAGCTCGACCTGGCCCAGCTCCGGGTCATCGCGGACATCTCCGAGCGGTACGCACGCGGCAGCGCGGACATCACCGACCGGCAGAACATCCAGCTGCACTGGATCCGGGTGGAGGACGTGCCCGCGATCTGGAAGGCACTGGAGGAGGTCGGCCTCTCCACCACCGAGGCGTGCGGCGACTGCCCGCGCGTGGTGATGGGCAGCCCGGTCGCGGGCGTCGCCGCGGACGAGGTGATCGACCCGACGCCGGCGCTGGACGAGATCGTGGAGCGCTTCATCGGCGACCCGGCGTACTCGAACCTGCCGCGCAAGTTCAAGTCGTCGATCTCCTGGCTGGCCGACATGCCGTACGAGGTGAACGACATCTCGTTCCTCGGCGTGATCCACCCGGAGTACGGTCCCGGCTTCGACCTCTGGGTCGGCGGCGGCCTGTCCACCAACCCGATGCTGGCGCAGCGCCTCGGCGTCTGGGTCCCGCTCGCCGAGCTGGCCGACGTCTGGGAGGGCGTGGTCGGCATCTTCCGCGACTACGGCTACCGCCGGCTGCGGCACCGCGCCCGGCTGAAGTTCCTGGTCGCCGACTGGGGCGTGGAGAAGTTCCGCGAGGTGCTGGAGAAGGAGTACCTCGGCCGCAGCCTGATCGACGGGCCCGCGCCGGAGCTGCCGGAGAGGCCGATCGACCACATCGGCGTGCACGAGCAGGCGGACGGCAACCGGTACGTCGGCGCCGCGCCGGTCGTCGGGCGGACCTCCGGCGAGCAGCTGCGAAGGCTGGCGGACGTGGCGGAGGCGCACGGCAGCGGCCGGGTGCGGCTGACCGCGTACCAGAAGCTGCTGGTCCTGGACGTCGCGCCGGAGAAGGTCGACTCGCTGGTCACCGCGCTGCGCGAGATCGGGCTGGAGTCGTTCCCGTCGGTCTGGCGCCGGTCGACCATGGCGTGCACCGGCATCGAGTTCTGCAAGCTGGCGATCGTCGAGACCAAGGCGCGCGGCCAGCAGTTGGTCGAGCGCCTGGAGCAGCGGCTGGCGGACGCGGACCTGAAGGACGCGGACATCTCCATCCACATCAACGGCTGCCCGAACGCCTGCGCCCGCACCCAGATCGCGGACATCGGGCTCAAGGGCCAGCTGGTGATGGGTCCGGACGGCCGCCAGGTGGAGGGCTTCCAGGTCCACCTCGGCGGCGGGCTGGGCATGGCCGAGGGCCACAAGGCCGGCTTCGGCCGCAAGCTGCGGGGTCTGAAGACCACCGCGGACGAGCTTCCCGAGTACGTGGAGCGCCTCACCCGGCGCTACCTGGCCGGCCGCACGGACGGCGAGCGCTTCGCCGACTGGGTGGTCAGGGTCGAGGAGGACGAGCTTCGATGAGTGAGCGCGCCGCCCCGCTGTACTGCCCGTACTGCGGTGACGAGGACCTTCGCCCGCACGCGGAGACGCACGGCGCCTGGGAGTGCCGTTCCTGCGTGCGCGTCTTTTCGATCAAGTTCATCGGAATACTCCGAGAGGCGGTGAATCCGAGATGAGCCCGATATCCGCGGTCGGCCTCGGCCTGGTCAAGGCCGACGCCGCTCCGGAACTGTCCACCACCATGTCGGCTCTGGTCGCGCCGGTCGCGGCCGAGGCCGTCGACGAGCCGAGGCGCACGCCGGACGAGCTGAAGGCCATCGCGGCCGAGGGCAACCGGCTGCTGGAGGGCGCGCCCGCCGAGGAGATCGCGCGCTGGGCCGCCGAGACCTTCGGTGACCGGTTCTGCGTCACCAGCTCGATGGCGGATGCCGTGCTCGCGCACCTGGTCTCCCGCGTGAAACCCGGGGTCGATGTCGTCTTCCTCGACACCGGCCTGCATTTCCCCGAGACGCTCAAGGTCCGCGACATCGTGGCGGCCACGCTGCCGGTCACCGTGCGCTCGATCCGCCCGCGGCTCACGGTCGGGCAGCAGGACGGCGAGTACGGCCCGCGCCTGTTCAATCGCGCGCCGGACGAGTGCTGCTTCCTGCGCAAGGTGGAGCCGCTCAACCGCGCGCTCGCCGGGTACGACGCGTGGGCCGCCGGCCTGCGCCGCGACGAGTCGCCGACCCGGGCGAACACGCCGATCGTCGGCTTCGACCCGAAGAAGGGCAAGGTGAAGGTCAACCCGATCGCCACCTGGACCCAGGCCGACGTGGACGCGTACATCGCGCGGTGGAACGTGCCGGTCAACGAGCTGTTCCGGAAGGGCTACACCTCGATCGGCTGCTGGCCGTGCACGCGGCGGACCAAGGCCGGCGAGGACCCGCGCGCCGGCCGCTGGGCGATGTTCGAGAAGACCGAATGCGGGCTGCACCTCTGAGCCCCGCGCTGGTCCTGGTCGCGCACGGCAGCCGGGACCCACGCGCGGCCAACGCCACCCGCGCGCTGGTGCGCGCGGTCGCCGCGGTGCGCCCCGGCGTGGACGTGCGAGCGTCCTATCTGGACCATGCCGGCCCGCGCCCCGGTGACGTGCTGCACGCGCTGGAGTCGGCCGGCCACGCGCGCGCCGTGCTGGTGCCGCTGCTGCTGACGGCCGCGTACCACGGGCGGATCGACGTGCCGGACGTGCTGCGCACCGCGCGCGCGGAGGGACTGCGGATGCCGGTCGCGATCAGCCAGGTGATCGGCCCGTTCGACGGCGTCGTGCCGGACCTGCTCCTGTCCGGCCTGCTGCGCCGCCTGAGCGAGGTGACGGCCCTTCCCGGGTACGGACCAGGCGCGCCGATCGGCGTGGCGGATGCCGGTTTCGACGCCGTGGTGCTGGCCGCGGCCGGTACGAACGACGTGACCGCGCGCGGGACGGTCGAGCGGGCCGCGGTGGCGCTGGGGGACGCGCTGGGCGTCCCGAGTGCGGTCGCCTACGCGTCGGCCTCGCCGCCCACCGGGGCGGAGACCGTGGCGGCGCTGCGCGCAACCGGCGCCCGGCGGATCGCGATCTCGGGATACTTCCTGGCCCCGGGCCTGCTCTACGACACGGTGGTGGAGTCGGCGCGGTCGGCCGGGGGCGTGGTGGCGGTGGCGCCGCCGCTGACGGACGCGCGGGACATCGCGCGGCTCGTGCTGTCGCGGGCGGACGCGGTCACCTGGGGTGGCGAGGTGCTGGCGGCCTGACGCCCGGTGCGGTCAGGGCGTGTCCGGCGGATGTCCGCCGGCCTGCGGCGCGGCCCGGCCGCCGCCCGGCCGCACGGCACGAAAACCCGTATCCGGGCGCCCGCGCCGCACACCCGGACGACACCTGGACCTCGCCTCGGCTCGACGAGATCCACCCGACACGCCATAGTCGTCCCTGCCGGGCCGAGTGCACCCGATACGTACCATATTCGCGTTTTGGGTTTTTTGGTATTCCGGGGTTTGAATGGGCCGCGCGGTGGGCATCTGAGCCGCGATGAGTTGCGTGGTGAGTTGCGTGACCGCGGGCCCCGGGCAGCAGAACGCCCCGGGAGGGGCGCTCCCGGGGCGTCGAGCCTGTGATGCTGGTGATTCAGGCGGAGTGAGCGCGAACCCGCAGGCCGCCGCGACGCTTGACGGCGCGCCGCTCCTCTTCACTCATTCCGCCCCAGACGCCCGCGTCCTGACCCGACTCGAGCGCCCAGGCCAGGCACTCCTCGGTCACGGGGCAGCGCCGGCAAACCGACTTGGCCTGCTCGACCTGCAGGAGCGCCGGGCCGGACGTCCCGATCGGGAAGAACAGCTCGGGGTCCTCGTCGCGGCAGACAGAATCGTGGCGCCAGTCCATGGCGGCAACACTCCTTGTTCTTCGGATCGGTTTCGGTGAATGCGTATTACTTATTTCTATGCGCGCGCGACGTTGATCACGACGGTGTGCAGCCATCGGTCAACAGTGCGTGAGCAGGCGTTTGGGGAGTCCGTGGCTGTGGCGGAACGGTCGCACAGCGTGCGCCTACCGGCAACATCCGCGTAACTCTTTTCGCTTGTGAATGCTTTCACGAACTCTGGCAAAGTCAAGAGGCACGCTCCGAAAAACTTGGGAGCGGTGAGCTAGCTCACGACCTCTTTGTCCGAATTTCGGTCTTGCTCCGACACCCGGCACGCGACAGTCAAAAGTCAATGTAGTACGGTCCCCGCCGCATTGCCGTCATTTCCGGCCCGGTTTCTTGTGCCGGCCGCCACGACCCTGATCACGCGGACCTAGGTCATCCGGCCTGATATTGGGCGGGTACCCACTCCCTAGCAGATTACACGCGGCGAGTCGGGCACATCGCGAAACTGTACTTTCTGTCGCATGCCGAGCTACTCACCGTCAGGCGAGCGGGGTGCCGGTCGGCCCCGGCACGGCAGATACGGGCAGGTCATGCAAGCTCAACGCCCGATCGCCCCCACTGGTGGCGACCTCCGGGAAAATCCGCCACCAAAGTGCGGACGATGGCTGCGACGCGTAACCGACTGATCGCAGTCCCATCCAATGCGAGATCCAAATGACCCAAGTGGACTCACCGAAACCGTCCGCTCACCGATAAGCGCCACGGGCGCTGTCGCCGGATCATCGGCGCACCCAATGCGGCCGCCGCCGGGCGCGGCACGGATGCCGCCGATCCCGCAACCGAGTAACGCACCGATCAACAGAGTGTGCGAAGCACCGGAGTGGACGATGGGACCGCTCTCTGGCGCTAGGTGATCGACGGAAGGCGCATCCATTCCGATGCGACGCAGTCACGTCGAGTGATGACACCGGGGCAATGCCGGCCGTCGCCGATGTTGTCACGACCCCGCCGTGCTCCGGCGTCGTACCGGAGGGGCGATGTAGGGCCGGTGCCGATCGATCAGTTCGGCGAGATGGGGATGACGGTGCCGTTGTCGGAGAAGCTGGCGTAGAGGTCGGGCGCGGCGGTCAGGATGGCCGCGCCCCCGTTGCCGTCGGACGCGACGACCGTCGAGGCGACGTCGAGCCGGTCGGTGGCGTCGTAGGCGGCCGACAGCCTCTCCCACTCGGTCGGCTCGAGCCCGAGGACCCTGGTGTGCCGGTGGGTGAGGAGCACGTCGAGCAGGTGGATGTCGGCGACCGCCGGCCACGCCTCGACGACGCACAGGACCGGCAGGGCGACGACCGCGGCCTCGTCGGAGACCTCGCCGAGAATCTCGCCGACGTCGATCGAGCCTTTGCAGTAGGCCGAGACCGCGGTGGCGTCGAGAACGACGCGTATGGGCCTGTCGTCAATCATGAGGGCCTCCCGCGGTCGAGCTGGGCGCGCAGGGCGGCGCGACGCTCGGGGGTGTTGCGTTCGCGGGCCTCGCGGAGGACGCGGCGTGCCCACTCGCGGGCGCGCCGCCGCTCCTCGTCGGTCACGTCGGGCTTCGCGGCCAGGGTGAGATCCTCGTAGCCTGCCGCGCAGCCGGGCTGGACCTTGCTGGGCCTGAGGCCGGACTCCGGCGCGAGCTGTTCGTCGGGGGGTGTGCTCTGGTCGTCGTGTGTTCGTGGCATGTCGACGCTCCTGTCGTCATTGGACCGGGTGGTACGCCGTCGAACATAGTCGATTATGTCGGCGCCCGCCAGGCCCCGCGGGGAGCCCGGTATCGTGAGGGCCGTGACCGCTGAGCACGCCACCCCCGAGGCCTCGCCGCTGACGCTGACGGCGGCGGTGCTGCTGTTGAAGGCGGAGGCGGTGGTGGTCGGGGCGATCGCGATCTTCCTGGTCTTCAAGGACCTCACGTCGACGCCGTCGGACGTCGGGGTGGCGGTGAGCCTGACCGTCTTCACGGTCCTGGCGTCCGCGGTCATCTACGCGATCGCGCGGGCGCTGGGGCATCACCGCGGCGGTGCGCGCGCGCCGGGCATCGTCGTGCAGCTGATGCTGCTGGCGATCGGCTACTACATGATCCAGGGCGGCCTGGCCTGGCTGGGGATCGCGATCATCGTGCTGGGCGTGGCCGTGATCGCGCTGATCGTGGCGCCGCCGTCCACCCGTGCGCTCGGCTACGGCCCGGCGGACGGCGGCTGAGCGGTCAGAAGCCGGTGCGGCGGGTCAGGAGCGTGATGGTGGCCTTGCCGCCGGACGCACCGGCGGAGGCGGCGGTGGTGAGCGCGGTCAGCACCTTCCACGCGAAGCTGGACTCGGACGGCAGCTTGGCGCCGCGGACCGTGGGCACGCTGACCTGAACGGTGAGCGCGTCGTCCGTGACCGAGAAGCGGCACTCCAGGTCGGCGCCGCGCGGTGCGATGGCGAGCAGCATGGCGCAGGCCTCGTCGACCGCGATGCGCAGGTCCTCGATCTCGTCGAGCGCGAAGTGCAGCCGGGCCGCCAGGCCGGCGGTGGCGGTGCGCAGCACGCTGAGGTATCCGCCGTCCGCGGGCACCGTGAGCAGCACGACGTCGTCGGTCGTGGGCTCCATCGTCAGATCCGTCACCGTGCCATCCCCCCGATCGGCGACTCTACCGTCTCCGTCGCCCGCGGCGCGTGCCCGAGGCACAACTTCCCGGCGTGGTCTTTCCGGCATGTCGTGAGTGCAAACCGGCCGGCGCACCGGAAAGCGGTGCACCGGCCGGCGAGCGGGCCGTTCAGGCCTGCTTGGTCTCCCAGAAGATCTTGGAGATCTCCTCGATCTTCGCGAGCAGCTCCTCGGCCTTGGCCGGGTCGGCCGAGCCCTTGGCGCCGGCGGCGCCGGCCAGCTTGGTGGCCTCGTTGAAGAGGCTGTGCAGCTGCGGGTACTTCTCGAAGTGCGGCGGCTTGAAGTAGTCGGTCCAGAGCACCCACAGGTGGTGCTTGACCAGCTCGGAGCGCTGCTCCTTGATGATCAGAGCCCGGGTGCGGAACTCCGGGTCCTGGTTGGCCTGGTACTTCTCGCAGATCGCCTTGACCGACTCGGCCTCGATGCGGGCCTGTGCCGGGTCGTAGATGCCGCACGGCAGGTCGCAGTGGGCGCTGGCAACGGTGCGAGGAGTAAACATGCGCGGGAGTCGCATCAGGATTCCTCCGATGAGCAGTTGCGATGATCCTCGGGGGGAACACTACTCCTGGCATTCGTGCCCCGACCGACAGAGGTGAAACGCATGGTGCTCCCGGTCCTGGTGCACGGGCCGTCGATGGTGCCGACACTGCGGCACGGCGATGCGGTGCTGGTCTGGGAGCGCGCCCGGATCCGGCCCGGCGACGTGGTGGTCGGCGAGTTCCGGTCCCGGCCGGGGCTGCTGGTGATCAAGCGGGCCGTGCGCGCGCAGGACGGCGGGTGGTGGCTGGAGGGCGACAATCCACTGGTCACGGACGACTCCCGGGCGTACGGCGTGGCCGACGTGCGCGGCCGTGTGACATTTCGATACTGGCCGAAGCCCGCGTTTCTGCGCCGATAGCCGTTACTGTCGAGTTCGACCCCGCTCACCCGTGGGGTCCGGGCCGGGCACTATGCTCGGCCGCTACACCGGGTGACCCCCGTGCACTCCGCCGGTCAGCGCTGACCACGGCCTGCTTCCGGCTGAGCATGTCTTCTTCCTGCTCGGCCGCGTGCGCGCGCCGGGCGAGTCTCGTCACGGAGTGGAGTCCCCAATGGCATCCGCCGATCCCGTCTTCGAGCTGCACCGCGGCGGCAAGATGGCCGTCGCGTCGACCGTGCCGCTGACCAGCCGCGAGGATCTCTCGCTCGCCTACACGCCCGGGGTGGCCCGGGTCTGCGAGGCCATCGCGGAACGCCCCGAGCTGTCCGTCGACTACACCTGGACCGGGAACGCGGTCGCGGTGGTCACCGACGGTTCCGCCGTGCTCGGGCTCGGCAACATCGGGCCGCGCGCCGCCATGCCGGTCATGGAGGGCAAGGCGATCCTGTTCAAGCAGTTCGGCGGCGTGGACGCGGTGCCGATCTGCCTGGACACCCAGGACGTCGACGAGATCGTCCGCGTGGTCACCGCGCTGGCGCCCTCGTTCGGCGGCATCAACCTGGAGGACATCAGCGCGCCGCGCTGCTTCGAGGTGGAGCGGCGGCTGGACGAGGCGCTGCCGATCCCGGTCTTCCACGACGACCAGCACGGCACCGCGATCGTCACGCTGGCCGCGCTGCGCAACGCCGCCACGCTGCTCGGCCGCGAGCTCGGCGACCTGCGGGTGGTGATCAGCGGCGCCGGTGCGGCCGGCGTGGCGGTGACCAGGATGCTGATCGCGGGCGGCGTGCGCGCGGAGCGCGTGGTGGTCTGCGACTCCAAGGGCATCCTGCACCGCGGCCGGGCCGGGCTCGGCGGCGCCAAGTCCGAGCTGGCGTCGATGACCAACCGCACGCTGCTGGCCGGCGGCATCGAGAACGCGCTGGCCGGCGCGGACGTGCTGATCGGCGTCTCCGGCGGCACGATCGACGAGACCGCGGTGGCCCGGATGGCACCCGGCGGCATCGTCTTCGCGCTCGCCAACCCCACGCCCGAGGTGCACCCGGACGTGGCGGCGCGCTACGCGGCCGTGGTGGCCACCGGCCGCTCCGACTATCCGAACCAGATCAACAACGTGCTGGCGTTCCCGGGCGTCTTCCGCGGCGCGCTGGCGGCCCGGGCGCGCACGATCACGGACGCGATGAAGGTGGCGGCCGCGGACGCGATCGCGGGCGTGGTGGCGTCCTCGCTGACCCCGGACGCGATCGTGCCGTCGCCGCTGGACCCGCGGGTGGCTCCGGCCGTGGCCGAGGCCGTGGCGGCGGCCGCGAAGAACTAGCCGAGGCCGTGGCGGCGGCCGCGAAGAACTAGATGTGCGCCGCGCCGGTACGGGCGTGCGGCCCGTACCGGCTGCTAGCGTGCGGGGATGCGTGCCGCGTTCGCGTCCAGGATCGACGACGCCGACCCGCTCTCCGCCCTCACGGTCGGTGAGCGGCCGGAGCCGGAGCCCGCCGGCGACGACTGGGTGACCGTGGAGGTGCGGGCCAGTTCGCTCAACCACCACGACCTGTGGTCGCTGCGCGGCGTCGGCCTGACCGAGAAGCAACTGCCGATGATCCTCGGCTGCGACGCGGCCGGGGTCGCGCCGGACGGCCGCGAGGTGGTCGTCTACCCGGTCGTCCCGACGCCGTCCGACCCGCGCGGGGTCACCATCCTGTCCGAGCACCACCAGGGCACGCTGGCGGAGCGGGTGGCGGTGCCGGCGGCGAACCTGATCGCGAAGCCGGCCGCGCTGAGCTTCGCGGACGTGGCCTGCCTGCCGACGGCGTGGCTCACCGCGTACCGGATGCTGACCTCCCGCGGGCGCGTCGCGGAGACGGACGCGGTGCTGGTGCAGGGCGCCGGCGGCGGCGTGGCGACCGCCGCCGTGGTGCTCGCGGTGGCGATGGGCAAGCGGGTGTACGCGACCAGCCGCGACCCGGGCAAGCGCGAGCGCATCGCCGCGCTCGGCGCGACCGCGCTGGAGCCCGGCGCCCGGCTGCCCGAGCGCGTCGGCGTGGTGATCGAGACGGTCGGCGCGGCCACGTTCGACCACTCGCTGAAGTGCGCGGGCTTCGGCGCCCGGATCGTGGTCTCCGGCGCCACCGCCGGCCATCTCCCGCAGGTCAACCTCCGCCGCGTCTTCGCGATGAGCCTGGAGATCCTCGGTACGTCGATGGGCACCCCGGACGAGCTGTCCGCACTGCTGGAGTTCCTCGCCTCCACGGGCGTCCGCCCGGTGGTCGACTCCGTCTTCGGCTTCAGCGAGGTGGACGCCGCCTTCGCCAAGCTCGCCTCCGGCACCGTCTTCGGCAAGATCATCCTCGACCACACCCGCTGAGCCCGGCCCGGGGGCGGGAGTCGCGGCGGGATCTGCGGGAGTGGTGCGGCGCCGGCAGGGAGGAGCGCCAGCGACGACCGGTGCCCGCGGGAGCATGCGGGAGGTGACCCCGCCGGAAGCGGGAAGATGAATGTCCGCTTCTAGAACTGGTCGTCGAGTTCCGCGATGTCGCCCTCGGCGGCCGCCTCCGGGAGGCGTTCCAGGGCGCCCTCGTCGCCGTAGAGGGACCAGCGGAGGAACTCGGTGGTGGTGCCGGCCAGCACGTCGAAGGAGCTGCCGGCGGAGAGCGCGCCGACGTGGTCGCCCTGGGGGAGGGTGAGCATGGCCTTGGGCCACGGGACGGCGTCGAAGGCGGACTTTCCGGACGAGTACGGCACGACCTGGTCGAGTTCGCCGTGGACGAAGAGCATCGGCGTCTCCTTGCCGGAGAAGCCGGTGCCGACGCCGAGCGTGCTGCCGGCCAGCACGATGCCGGCGTCCAGGCGGGCGTCGCGGCCGCGGGTGAACTCGCCGATCGTGGTGATGCCGCCGGCGGAGTGACCGGCCGCGGCGACCCGGTCGGTGAGCAGGCGCCCGGCGAAGCGGTCGCCGTCGTCGTCGTTGAGCGCGAGCACCGCGGTCAGCACCGCGGACGCGTCGGCCGGCTGGTTGAGCACGTCGAGCGCGTTCTGCGCGCTGCCGGCCGTGGTGTTCGGATAGGCGGGCGCGACGACCACGAAACCGGCGGACGCCCACCGGGTGAGCAGGTCCGTGTAGTCGGCCGGCCGCCCGCCCAGGCCGTGGCTGAAGACCACGACGGGGAACTCGCCGGTCTCCGCGTTCGGGTACCAGATCGTGGTCGGCAGCTTGCGGTCACCGCGGGCCAGGTCCAGCGTGCGCCGCCCGACCGCGAAGGACTCGGCGGGCGCGACACCGGGCGGCGGCGGCCCGGCGTCCGCCGGCGTGGGGTCGGCGGCGGCCGGCCGGGACAGGCCGGGCCGGTCGTCGATGCCCAGAGCACAACCCGAGGGCAGGAGCATCAGCGGTACGGCGAGCGCGAGCAGTCGGCGGCGGTACACCCGCCCGATTGTGCCCGCGGGATCTCCTGTTCGACCAACTCCTATATCTTCCCGGTGATCGTGGAGACGCCGGCGAGCGTGGCGTCGATCGGGAGCCGGGCGCGGGCGCTCGCGTCGCCGTAGAGCGTCCAGCGCAGGAAGTCGGTGATCGTGTTGTTCGCCTCCGGGAAGCCGCGCTGCCCGGGCGTCAGATACTCGCCGTGGCCCTGCCCGGCCAGCGTGACGAACGCCTTCGGCCACGGCACGCGGTCGTAGGCGGCCTTCGCCACGTAGGGTGCGACGACCGGGTCCGCGCCGCCGTGCACGAACAGCAGCGACGCCTCCGGGCCGGCGAACGTGCCGGGCAGCCCCCCGCCCGCGATCACCACGCCGGCCCGCAGCCGCGGGTCGTGGCCCTCGATGAACAGGCCGGCCGTGGTGAAGCCGCCGGCGGAGTGACCGGCCGCGGCGACGTGGCCGACGTCGAGCCGGCCCTTGAACGGGTCACCGCGCAGCGTGTCGCGCCGGATCACGTCCTGGATCACGAACTCGGCATCGCCGGGCTGGTTGCGCACGTCCCAGCGCTGGAAGTCGGCGGCGCGCGCGTGCGTGAACGGGTAGGCGGGCGCGGCGATCACGAATCCGGCCGCGGCCCAGCGGGTGAGCAGCGGCGTGAAGTGCTGCGGCGAACTGGCCAGCCCGTGGCTGAACAGCACGATCGGGAAGCGGCCGGCGGCCGGGCGCGCGTCCCGGCGGATGCGCTGCTCGCCGGGGCGGCCGTCGGCCGGGTACCAGACCGTGGTGGGCAGCGGACGGTTCGGGCCGCGTGTCAGGTCCAGCGTGCGGACGCCGACCGGGTACGGTGTGACCGGTGCCACGCCGACGGCCCGGCTGAGCGCCTCGGGCGCCACGGCCTCGGCGGCCTGGCACGCGGATAGCGCGATCAGCAGGGTGGCGGCGAGCAGCGCACGCGCGCCCCGCATCGTCATGTCTGGAACGGTAAGGGCGCCGCGGGCCATCGACCCTGGCCGAACGGATGGTTCCGGCAAGGCCGCACAGATACATTACTTTAAGTGTGCACTCCGTAACCGTGCGTGTTTTTGTATGACGGGTATCTATGTAAACATGCCCCATGGAGTGCTTTTTCGGGCCACGTGTCGGCTAGGCGCACGGCTGTGCGTGAATGTCGTAGCGCTTCGCTATCGTCGGGGCATGGCAGATGAGTACGAGGACCCGAGCGGCAGCACGATGGCGTTCCGGGCCTACATGAACCGTCAGGAGCAGGAGCAGCAGGCCGAGGCCGCTCCCGCCAAGTCCAACCTTCCGCTGATCATCGGCGGGGTTGTGGCGGCGGTCGCGGTCGTGGCCGTCGTGCTGTGGATTGTCCTGTAGTTCCTGGTTGATCAGCCGCCGAGCACGGCGCGGGCCTGCGTGGCGATCTCGAGTTCCTCGTCGGTCGGCACCACGCACACCCTGACCCGTGACGCCGAGGTGGAGACGATCCGTTCGCCGCGCTCCGGCGCGGCGTTCCGGTCCCCGTCCACCTCGATGCCGAGCGCGGCGAGCCCGGCCAGCGCGGACGCGCGCACGGTCGCCGAGTTCTCGCCCACGCCCGCGGTGAACGTGACGGCGTCGACCCGGCCGAGCACCGCGTAGTACGCGCCCACCAACTCCTTGATCCGTCGCGTGTAGACGTCGAACGCGAGCGTGGCCGCACCGTCGCCGTCCGCCCGGCGGCGCTCGATCTCCCGCATGTCGCTGACGCCGGCCAACCCTCGCATGCCGCTGCGCTTGTTCAACAGCTCGTCGATCTCGTCCAGCGACATGCCACCCACCCGGTGCAGGTGGAAGATGATCGCGGGGTCCAGGCTGCCGCTGCGCGTGCCCATCACCAGACCCTCCAACGGGGACAGTCCCATCGAGGTGGCGACGCTGCGACCGCGCTCCACCGCGCAGACGCTGGCGCCGTTGCCGAGGTGCAGCGTGATCACGTTGGTGTCCTCGGGGGCCCGCCCGATCAGCGCGGCGGTGCGGCGGGAGACGTACGCGTGCGAGGTGCCGTGAAAGCCGTACCGGCGGACGCGGTGGGCCTTCGCGGTGTCCGCGTCGATCGCGTAGGTCGCGGCCTCCGGCGGCAGCGTGCTGTGGAACGCGGTGTCGAAGACCGCGACCTGCGGCACGTCCGGCAGCAGCTTGCGCGCGGTCTCGATGCCGGCCAGGTTCGCCGGGTTGTGCAACGGCGCCAGCGGGATCAGCCGCTCGATCGTGCGCACCACGTCGTCGTCGATCAGCGTGGGCTCGGTGAAGTCCGGGCCGCCGTGCACGACGCGGTGGCCGACCGCGTCGAGGTTCTCGAGCTCTTCGCTCCGGAACACCTCCTGCAACGCCGTCTGATGATCGTCCACCTCCTCGACCAGCCCCTTGGCGACAGTGGTGTCGCCGTCGAAGAGGCGGTACTTCAGCGAGGAGGACCCGGTGTTGAGCACCAGTACGCGCGTCACTTCGACTCTCCGGCGGCCTGGATCGCGGTGATCGCGACCGTGTTGACGATGTCCTTGACGGTGGCGCCCCGGGAGAGGTCGTTCACCGGGCGGCGCAGCGCCTGCATGACCGGGCCGACCGCGACCGCGTTCGCCGAGCGCTGCACCGCCTTGTACGTGTTGTTGCCGGTGTTCAGGTCCGGGAAGACGAACACCGTGGCCTTGCCCGCCACCGCGCTGTCCGGCAGCTTCGTCGCGGCCACGCCCGGGTCGATCGCGGCGTCGTACTGGATCGGGCCCTCCACCGGCAGGTCCGGCCGTCGCTCGCGGACCAGGCGGGTGGCGGCCGCGACCTTCTCCACGTCCGCGCCCGAGCCGGACGTGCCGGTCGAGTAGGAGAGCATGGCCACGCGCGGCTCCACGCCGAACCGGGCCGCGGTCTCCGCGGACGAGATCGCGATGTCGGCGAGCTGCTCCGCGTTCGGATCGGGGTTGACCGCGCAGTCGCCGTAGACCAGCACGCGGTCGGCCAGCAGCATGAAGAAGACGCTGGACGCCACGGAGACGCCGGGCACGGTCTTGATGATCTCGAAGGCGGGGCGGATCGTGGCCGCGGTGGTGTGCGTGGCGCCGGAGACCATGCCGTCCGCGCGCCCGGTGTACACCATCATGGTGCCGAAGTAGCTGACGTCGCGCACCACGTCGCGGGCCAGCTCCAGCGTCATCGCGCGGTGCTTGCGGATCTCCGCGTACGTCTCGGCGAACTCCTCGGCCCACTCGCTGGTCGCCGGGTTGTGCAACTCGGCACCGGCGATGTCCAGGCCCAGCTCGCGGGCCTTGCGGTGGATCTCGTCCGGGTCGCCGAGCAACGTCAGGTCGGCGACGCCGCGGCGCAGCAGGATCTCGGTGGCGCGCAGGATGCGCTCCTCCGCCCCCTCCGGCAGCACCAGCCGGCGGCGGTCCGCGCGGGCGCGGTCGATCAGGTCGTACTCGAACATCATCGGCGTGACGCGGGCGCTGCGCGTGACGTCCAGCCTGCGGACCAGCTCCTCCGTGTCCACCGTGGACTCGAACGCGCCGATCGCGGCCTGCACCTTGCGCGGGTTGCGGGCGTTCAGCCCGGACTCGATCCGGCTGGCGGCCGCGATGGTGTGGTAGCTGTCGGTCTTCACGGAGAGCACGGCCAGGCCGCTGTGCAGGCTCTCGATCAGCCGCGCGACCCGGGCGTCCGGCCGCTCGCCGAGGGTCAGCACCAGGCCGGCCACGGACACCTCGCCGGCCGCGTGCGCCGCCGCGGCGGCCACCAGCAGATCGGCCCGATCCCCTGGAGTGATCATCAGGCAGCCGTCGGTCAAATGATCAAGCAGCACCGGTACGTGGGCCGCGCCCACCACCAGGTCCAGCACGTCCCGGTCGAGCGCCCGCGCGTCGCCGCTGAGGATCTCCGCGCCCAGCGCCTGGGCCATCTCCGCCACGGTCGGCGCCGAGATGGTCGGCACCTCCGGGATGACGTAGGTGGGGACCGTCTGGTCCTGCGGCGTGGGCGTGCCGGCCGGCACCCGGTTCGCGATCACCGCGAGCACCGTGGCGCCAAGATCCTGCACGCTGTGGTACGCGCCGCGCGCCGCCGACGCCACCTCGGCCGCGTCCGCGTCCCGCCCGTCCACGACCGGGATCACCACGCTGCCGAACTCGGTGGCGAGCCGCACGTTGAACGCGAACTCGCGGGGCAGGCCGGGACCCGGCTCGCCGTTGTCGTCGAAGTCGCTGCCGATCACCACGACCGCGTCGAAGTGCCGCTCCAGCGCGCGGTAGCGGTCCACCACGCGGGAGATCAGCTCCTCCCGGTTGCCGGCCGCCACCATGGTCGCGGCCTCCGCGAACGTGGTGCCGAACAGCTCCTCGTACGGCCGGTCTATCCGGTACCGCTCACGCAGCAGCGCCAGCATCGGATCGGCCTCGCCGCGGGCGGCCACCAGCGGCCGGAACACGCCCACCCGCGGCGTCTGCCGGGAGAGCAGCTCGGCCAGGCCGAGCGCGATCGTTGACTTTCCGCCGCCGGGTCCGAGCCCGGCAATGTAGACGCTTCGCCCCACGTGGCTCAACCTACCCGCGGCGACCACCGGAACACCCAGGTCTTACGACCTTGATCAACGTCACGCGGGACCTTGCTCACGCGCGGCCCCCGGTTTCGTGTCGGCGGGGGTCGCCGGCGTTTGTCGTGCGGGTCGCCGGCGTTGGTCGTGCGGGTCGCCGGCGTTGGTCGTGCGGGTCGCGTGGGCTGCCGGGTACTCGTCGTCGGGGTTGCTGGCGTTCGTCGCGTGGGCTGCCGGTTACTCGTCGTCGAGTCGCTGGCGTTGGTCGTGCGGGTCGCCGGTTACTCGTCGTCCGGGTCGTCGAGGCGGGCGAGCCAGGTGGCGAGGCGCTCGATCGGCGTCTCGAACTCGGGGTTGAGGTCGACGAAGTCGCGCAGCCGCTCGGCGACCCACTCCAGCGTGACCTGCTCCTCGCCGCGGCGCTCGGTCAGCTCCTCGATGCCGCGATCCGTGAAGTACATGGTGTTTTGCTCCTCAGACGGGTGCTCCCCGCCACCGGCTGTTCCGGTGGCGGGGAGCGGTGCTCGTGCGGGTCGCCGCGGTCCTTACGGGCGCGGCAGCGAGGCCTCGATGAGCGCGGACTGCTCCGCCTCGTGCAGCTTCGCCGAGCCGACCGCCGGCGCGGCCGCGGCCGGGCGGGAGATGCGGCGCAGGCGCAGGCCGTCGAGGTGCTCCAGCAGGTTCAGCGCGATGAAGCTCCACGCGCCTTGGTTGGCCGGCTCCTCCTGGACCCAGGCGAAGTCCTCCGCGTTCGGGTACTTCGCCAGCTCGGCCTTCAGCTCCTCGACGGGCAGCGGGTAGAGCTGCTCCATCCGGACGATGGCCGTGTCGGTGATCTCCCGCTCCGCGCGCGCCTGCACCAGGTCGTAGTAGACCTTGCCGCTGCACAGCAGCACGCGCTTCACGGCCGCCGCGTCGGTGATGCCGGCGTCGCCGATCACGGTCTGGAACGTGCCGTTCGTGAAGTCCGCGACGGACGACACGCAGAGCTTGTGGCGCAGCAGCGACTTCGGCGTGAAGACGATCAGTGGCTTCCGCTTCGGCGACAGTGCCTGGCGGCGCAGCAGGTGGAAGTGGTTCGCCGGGGTGGTCGGGTTCGCCACCCGGATGTTGTCCTCCGCGGCCAGTTGCAGCCAGCGCTCCGGGCGGCCGGAGGTGTGGTCCGGGCCCTGGCCCTCGTGGCCGTGCGGCAGCAGCAGCGTCACCGCGGACTGCTGGCCCCACTTGACCTCGCCGGAGGAGATGAACTCGTCCGCGATCGACTGGGCGCCGTTCGCGAAGTCACCGAACTGCGCCTCCCAGAGGACCAGCGCCTCGGTGTTCTCCACCGAGTAGCCGTACTCGAAGCCCATCGCCGCGTACTCGCTCAGCAGCGAGTCGTGCGCGAAGAACCGCGCCTGGCCGGCCGCGAGCTGGCTGATCGGCAGGAAGTCCGCGCCGGTGCGCCCGTCCACCACGGCCGCGTGCCGCTGCACGAACGTGCCGCGCCGCGAGTCCTGGCCGGAGAGGCGGACCGTGACGCCCTGCGCCAGCAGCGAGCCGAACGCGATGATCTCGCCGAAGCCCCAGTCGATGTTGCCCTCGCGGGCCATCTTGGCGCGGCGGTCGAGCAGCTGCTGGACCCGCTTGTGCGGCGTGAAGCCCTCGGGCAGCTCGATGTGCGCCTGACCGATGCGGGCCACGGTCTCCGCGTCGATCGCGGTCTCGACCTCCGGCTCCGGCTCGTGCACGTCCGGGCGGGCCCGGCGGCCGGAGGACGACGTGTTCGCGTCGCGGGTGGCCTTGAAGACCTGCTCCAGCTGACCCTGGTAGTCGCGCAGCTGCTCCTCCGCGTCGGCCACGGTGATGTCGCCGCGACCGATCAGCTCCTCCGTGTACGCCTTCCGCACGCTGCGCTTGTTGTCGATGATCGCGTACATCAGCGGGTTGGTCATCGACGGGTCGTCGCCCTCGTTGTGACCGCGGCGGCGGTAGCAGACCAGGTCGATCACCACGTCCTTGTTGAACGTCTGGCGGTACTCGAACGCCAGCCGCGCGACCCGCACCACGGCCTCGGGGTCGTCGCCGTTCACGTGGAAGATCGGGGCCTGGATCATGCGGGCCACGTCCGTGCTGTACAGCGAGGAACGGCTGTACTCCGGCGCGGTGGTGAAGCCGACCTGGTTGTTGACCACCACGTGCACGGTGCCGCCGGTGCGGTAGCCGCGCAGCTGGGAGAGGTTCAGCGTCTCCGCGACCACGCCCTGACCGGCGAACGCGGCGTCGCCGTGCACCATCAGCGGCAGGACCGTGTAGCCCTCCAGGCCGAGGTTGAGCCGGTCCTGCTTGGCGCGGACGATGCCCTCCAGGACCGGGTCGACGGCCTCCAGGTGCGACGGGTTCGCCGTGACGCTGACCGTGGTGCCGTACTCGCCGTCCGGCGTGTTGAACTTGCCGGTCATGCCCAGGTGGTACTTGACGTCGCCGGAGCCGTGCGCCGACCGCGGGTCCAGGTGGCCCTCGAACTCGGAGAAGATCTTCTCGTACGGCTTGCCGACGATGTTGGCCAGCACGTTCAGCCGGCCGCGGTGGGCCATGCCGATGACGACCTCGTCCAGCTGGTTCTCCGCGGAGGCCTGGAGGATCTCGTCCAGCAGCGGGATCAGCGACTCGCCGCCCTCCAGCGAGAAGCGCTTCTGGCCGACGTACTTCGTCTGCAGGAACGTCTCGAACGCCTCGGCCGCGTTCAGCCGGTTGAGGATGTGCTTCTGCTCCTCAGGCGACGGCTTCGTGTACTTGATCTCGATGCGGTCCTGGATCCAGCGGCGCTCCTCCGGATCCATGATGTGCATGTACTCGATACCGACCCGGCGGCAGTAGGTGTCGCGCAGCACGCCGAGCACGTCGCGCAGCTTCATCTTCTGCTTGCCCGCGAAGCCGCCGACCGGGAACGTCCGGTCCAGGTCCCACAGCGTGAGACCGTGCTCCAGCACGTCGAGGTCCGGGTGCCGGCGGATCTCGAACTCCAGCGGGTCGGTGTCCGCCATCAGGTGACCGCGCACCCGGTACGCGTGGATCAGCTCGACGACGCGGGCCGCCTTGTCGATCTGGCCCTCGGAGGTGCGGGCCACGTCGCGCACCCAGCGGACCGGCTCGTACGGCACGCGCAGCGCCGTGAAGATCTCGTCGTAGAAGCCGTGCTCGCCGAGCAGCAGCTCGTGCATGACCTTCAGGAACTCGCCGGACTGCGCGCCCTGGATGATCCGGTGGTCGTAGGTGCTGGTCAGCGTGATGACCTTGCTGACGCCCAGCTCGGTGAGGGTCTCGTCGGACATGCCCGCGTACGGCGCCGGGTACTCCATCGCGCCGACACCGATGATCGCGCCCTGGCCGACCGTGAGCCGCGGCATGGAGTGCACGGTGCCGATGCCGCCCGGGTTGGTCAGCGAGACGGTGGCGCCGGAGTGGTCCTCCATCGTCAGCTCGTTGCGGCGGGCGCGGCGCACGATCTCCTCGTAGGCCTGCCAGAAGCCGCGGAAGTCGAGGTTCTCGCAGCCCTTGACGCTCGGCACCACCAGCGAGCGGGAACCGTCCGGCTTGGCCAGGTCGATCGCGATGCCGAGGTTCACGTGCTCCGGCGTGACCAGCGTGGGCTTGCCGTTGGTCTCGACGTAGTTGTTGTTCATCTCCGGGTGCAGCGCCAGCGCCTTGACCAGCGCGTAGCCGATCAGGTGCGTGAAGCTGACCTTGCCGCCCCGCCCGCGGGCGAGGTGGTTGTTGATCACGATGCGGTTGTCCACCAGCAGCTTCGCCGGGACCGCGCGGACGCTCGTGGCGGTCGGGACCGCCAGCGACGCCTCCATGTTCTGCACGATCTTGGCGGCGATGCCGCGCAGCGGCGCGGTGCCGGGGCTGACCTTGGCCGGCTCCTTCTTGGGCTGGGCTTTGGCCTCCGGCTTCGCGGCCGGCTTGGGCGCGGGCTTCGGCTGTGCCTTGGGCTTCTCCTTGTCGGCCGCGGGGGCATCGGTGCCCACGCGCGCGGCCGAGGTGGCGCCGGCGGCCGCGGTGGCCTCCGTCGGCGTCGCGATCGAACCAGCATCCGCCGTCGGCTTGTAATCAGCGAAGAAGTCGTGCCAGGCGGGGTCCACGCTCGTCGGGTCGGCGAGGTACCGCTGGTACATCTCTTCGACGATCCACTCGTTGGGGCCGAAGCCCGCCAGGGGATTGTCCTGCGAAGTTTGCTGGGTCGACACGGCCGGTATCGCCTCTTTCAGAGCGGTTTGTCTGTGTCGCGGTAGGTGACAGGCATTCGTTGACTGCCGCGAGCTGACGTGGGGTCAGACTTCGGTTTCCCAGGCTACGCCGTGTGATTCGGGGTCATGTCGGCGACATCCGTCCGTGTCGAGATTCACAGCATTGGGGTCTTTTCGCCCTAGGTGCACGTTCGATTGCGTACGTGTGGTTCCTATGCTTGTCGTGCCTGCTCAGCATGGTTTCTCCGATCGACGGGCGGTATGTCCGCCGGTCTTCCGGTGCGGCCGTTGAGTCGTGACACAGAGTCATACGCAGGGGTGATCTCGCTTGCGTGCATCGTTCATGTGCTTGACATCGAGATCGGGGGTTACCGACACGCCGCTGAGGGATCACCCGCTTACACAGTGAACATGGACACCGTTGACCCGTCGGGCGTCCTCCCCGGACCGGCCATCGTGCCGCCCTGGCGCCCGCCGCTGCCCGCCCCGCTCGCTCAGCCACGGTCCAACTGCGACAGCGGCTGCCTGCCCGTCCCGGGCTTCCATCGGCACGTCTCCGGCCTGCGTCAGGTCGGTCGTGCGGTGGCGCTGATCGGCGCCCTGACCGGTGGTCTCGCACTCCTGCCGTTCCTTCCCTTCCTGACCTCGACCGGCCGGCACGTCGCCGGCCGCTGGTGGGCCCGTGCGGTGCTCGGCGCCGCCGGAGTCCGGCTGGTCGTGCGCGGCGCCGGTGCCGTGCCGCGTCGCCGGGCGCTGCTCGTGGCCAACCACAACTCCTGGTTGGACACGGTCGCGCTGATGGCCGTGTCGCCGGCCCGGATGACCGCCAAGCACGACATCCGCCACTGGCCGGTGATCGGCGTGCTGGCCTCGCTGGTCGGCACGATCTTCATCGACCGCCGGCGGCCCCGGATGCTGCCGGGCACCGTCGCCCGGATCGCGGATGCGCTGCGCGACGGTGGCGTGGTCGCGGTCTTCCCGGCCGGCACCACCGGCTGTGGATACGCCAACGGCCCGGGCCACCGCGCCGACAACTCGCTCACCGGGCGGTGGCGGCCCGCGGTGTTCCAGGCCGCGGTCGACGCAGGTGCGGTCGTGGTGCCGATCCGGCTCAGCTACCGCGAGGGCGTGGAGGGTGCGGACAGCACCGTGGCCACGTTCCTCTCCGCCGAGAGCCTTTTCGCCTGCGCGTTCCGCGTGATCGCGGTCCGCGGCCTCACCGCCGTGGTCACGGTCGAGCCGGCCCTGCACCCCGGCAACGACGCGGACCGTAAGGTGCTGGCCAGCGCCGCGGAGGGCGTGGTCCGCCCGTACCGCCGTCAGTCCTCGACGCCCGTCGCCGAGGCTCCCCAGACCCACCTGGATCTCGCCGCCTGACCATCCCGTCCACCGGCGCCCCGCGCCCATGCAGCTCACCTCGCCCCTCATGACCCTCATGACCGTCCTCGCCCGCACCGCCAAGCCTCCGGCGCCGCCCGACGCGGCCCGGAGGCTTCACGTTTCCGTGCGCTCACGGGCGCCACGCCGGGTTGCGCCCCAGGTAGCGCAGGACGGACGAGGCGTCGTCGTCGGGAAGGTCGCCGGTGTATGCGCTGCCGAGCGCCCGAGCCTCCTCGATGGGATCGAACGGCGGGGCGAAGGCCCCGTACGGCCGGAGCGGCTCGACGAGGTCGGTGGCCACCAGGAGCAGTGAGAAGGCCACCTCCGGGGTGAGCGGGGACGGCTGACCGGTGGCGACCGCGACGTCCCAGGCGTGGATCGCGGCGTCGAGCGCGCACGCGCCGGCGGCCAGCCGCGGCGGCATCGGACCGGACGGCAGCGGCGTCGGCACGGCGGGCACCGCGTCGGGCACGGTGGTGAACGCGGCCCGGACCAGCGCGATCGCCTCCGAGGTGCCGCGCATCGGATCGGGCCAGGGGGCGGCGGACGGCGCATAAGGATCGCCGGGAGGCCAGAGGCCGCCGGTGATGGTGGCGGCGAAGCGGGCCTGATTGCTCACCGCGTGCCGCACCACCTGCGTGACCGTCCACTCCGCGCACGGCGTCGGCAGGTCCCAGCCGCCGACCGGCACGCCCTTCACCGCCAGCCGTAGCGCGGTGTGGGAGTCGGCCAGCAGATCGCGCCACGGCAGCGGTGCGTGCTGGCCGGTCTGCGCGACGAGCTCGTCCATGAGCGTCCCTCTCGTTTGTGCTGGCTCGTTTCCTTCACCGTCTCAGAACGGAATGCTTCGTTCCGCTGAAGCGTATCGGATCGGAATGATCCGTTCCAGTGGTAGAGTGAGATCGTGACGGATGAATCCGGCCGGGGCCTCTCCGGGCGCCGCGGCCACGCGAAGCGCAACGACGAGGTGATCCTCGCGGCGGCGCGAGACGTGTTCGTGCATGATCCGGGCGCGCCGATCGCCGCGGTCGCCGGGCGCGCGGGCGTGGGCATCAGCGCGCTCTACCGCCGATACACCGGCAAGGACGATCTCCTGCGCCAGCTGTGCCTGAGCGGTCTCCGGCGGTTCATCCGGGAGGCGGAGGCCGCCGAGGCGGAGCCGGACGGCTGGGCGGCGCTGACCGGTTTCCTGGAGCGGGTGGTCGACGCGGACGTCCACTCGCTGACCGCGCGGCTGGCCGGCACGTTCACGCCGACGCCCGAGCTGCTCGAGGCCGTCGCGCGGGCCGACGAGCTGGCCGAGCGCCTGGTGCGGCGCGCCCGGGAGGGCGGTGGCCTGCGGGCCGACGTGGTGGCGGACGATCTCGCGCTGATCCTGGAGGGCTGCGCCGCGATCCGGGCGGCCGACGCCCACCGCACCATCCAGCTCCGCCGCCGTCACCTCGCGCTGCTGATCCGCGGCCTGTCCGACCGCGAGGGCGCTCCGCTGCCCGGCCCGGCGCCGCGCCCGGGTGAACTCAGTCGTTGGCCGGCTCAGCCGTAGCTATATCGCGATGTATCGCGTAGAGTGGCGGCAGGGACGAGGGGGTGCGGCATGGCGACGTGGACGGTGGAGGAGCCGACGAAGATCAGCTGTCCGGAGGACGTGCGGCGGCTGGAGGTCGGTCTGCTGGTCGGCCGCCTCACGGTGATCGGCACCGACGGCCCCGCGCGGGTCGAGGTGTCGCGGGTGGGCAGCCGGGCGGTGCGGGTCGACCTGGAGGACGGCGTGCTCCGCGTCCGTCAGGAGGGAGTCGGCGCCTGGCTCGGGATACTGTCGTGGATCATGCACCTGACTGAGCGGCTCGCGGTCGACGTGTCGATCGCCGTGCCGCCCACGACTCCGGCCACGCTCGGTCTGGTCTCCGGCAAGGTGATCGCGTCCGGCCTGTGCGAGCGCACCGACGTGGACGTGACGTCCGGCGGCATCACGCTGATGGGCGTCGGTGGCCACACCCGGGCCAATCTCGTCTCCGGCCCGGTCGAGGCGGTCGGCGTGGCCGGTGAGTTGATCATGGATACGGTCTCGGGTGAGCTGATCCTGGCGGACAGCCCCGCCTCTCGGGTGCGAGCCACCGCGCTCTCCGGCAGCATCACCTGCGACCTCGACGGCGCGGCGGACAGCGACATCCGGCTGGACACCACGTCCGGCAGCATCACCGCGCGGGTACGGGAGGACAGCGATCTCGCCGTTGACCTCCACGCCACGGCCGGGCGGGTGAGCAGCTCGTTCCCGGAGCTGCGCGTGCGACGGTCGACCATCGGCGGCAGCGTGGTGTCCGGGCAACTCGGCGAGGGCGCGGGCCGGCTGAGGGCCGCCGCGGTCTCCGGCAGCATCGCGCTCCTGTCCCGTCCGGCCGTGCACGTGGACGAGGACGAGGACGGCGAGCCCGCGACCGCCGGTCGGCGCGACTCGGCCGAGGGGCCGGCATGACGGCCGTCTTCAGCCACGGCCGGCTCCGGCTGTACCTGCTCAAACTGCTGGATGACGGGCCCAAGCACGGGTACGAGTTCATCCGCCTGCTGGAGAACCGCTTTCTCGGGCTGTACGCGCCGAGTGCCGGCACGATCTACCCGCGGCTGGCCCGGCTCGAGGCCGAAGGGCTGGTGACGCACACGGCGGCCGGCGCGCGGAAGACCTATGAGATCACCGAGGCGGGCCGGGCGGAGCTGCTCGAGCGCGCGGACGAACTGCAGGCGCTGGAGGCGGAGATCTCCGCGTCGATCAGCGACCTGAGCAGCCTGGCCGGCCAGATCCAGTCACAGGTGCAGGGCTCGGTCCGCGACCTCAAGCGCGAGCTGCGCGACGCGACCCGCCAGTCCCGCCGGGCCCGCTCCGAGACCTCCCGCTGGGGCCCGCCCTCAGCCGCGGCCTGGCCCGGCTGGGACCGCCCGGCCCCGGGCGATCCGGCGCCCGATAGTGCGGCGCCTGGTGGCGCCGCCCCTGGTGGTGCGGTGCCTGGTGGTGCGGCGCCCGGCCGATCAGGGCCCGGTGGTCCGGGGATCGCCGCGCCCGGCGTTCCACCGCTGTCACCGCCCGGCACCGGGAACGGGGGCGTGGGCACGCCACCGCTCAGCACCCCCAGCGGCATCCGCATCATCTTCGACAACGGCTACACCGGGCGCGCCGAGCCGGCCGGGCCGGAGACGGTTCCCGGCGCACGGTCGGGTCCCGGCGGGCAGGCGGCGCCGGGCCACGCCGGCGCGCAGCAGGAGGGGGAGGGCGAACTCGGCCGGGCCCTCGGCGTCTTCGTCGACGAGGCGCAGGCGATGATCCGTGGCGTCCGGGCGACGGAGGCACAGGTCCGGGAGGTCGGCGAGGTGCTGGACGCGACACTCACCCGGATCCGTCGCCTGCTGCGCGACTGACGCGGGCATCGCGCATGATCCGGGCAGCGTGGCCGTGACAGCCATGGGCCGGGTCCGGCGGGGCGCGACTTCGGTCGTACCATCGAAGGTTCTGGGCTCGGGGTTTCACAGACTGTTCTCAGGAGGTCTCCAGAAAGCCTCCAGACCACCGGGTAATGATGGCGGCATGGCCGCAACACAGACTGAGGCACGACTGCTGGTCGTCGAGGACGATCCGAACATCCTGGAGCTGCTGTCGGCCAGCCTGCGTTTCGCGGGCTTCGACGTCGCGACCGCGGTCAGCGGGAGCGCGGCGGTGGCGGCGGCCCGGGACCGGCGTCCCGATCTCGTCGTGCTCGACGTCATGCTGCCGGACCTGGACGGGTTCGAGGTCATCAAGCTGATGCGGGAGGGCGGCGCGCGCACGCCGGTCGTCTTCCTGACCGCGCGCGACGCGACGGACGACAAGATCCGCGGGCTCACGCTGGGTGGCGACGACTACGTCACCAAGCCGTTCAGCCTGGAGGAGCTGACCGCGCGCATCCGCGCCGTGCTGCGCCGCACCAGCGCCACGGCCGAGGAGAGCTCCCGGCTCACCTTCGCCGACCTGGAGCTGGACGAGGAGACGCACGAGGTCTACCGCGCCGGCAACCGGGTGCAGCTGTCGCCGACCGAGTTCAAGCTGCTCCGCTACCTGATGCTGAACGCGAACCGGGTGCTCTCCAAGGCGCAGATCCTCGACCACGTGTGGAACTACGACTTCCGCGGTGACGACAACATCGTCGAGTCGTACATCTCCTACCTGCGGCGCAAGGTGGACACCACGCAGCCCCGGCTGATCCATACGCTGCGCGGCGTGGGCTACGTGCTTCGCAAGCCCGCCCAGTAGGCGGCGATGAAAGCCCGCCTGCGCAGCACTCCGCTGCGGCTCAAGCTGGTCGCGGCCGTGCTGGTGCTGGTCAGCGCCGCACTGGTCGTGATCAGCGTGAGCAGTGCCTACTTCCTCCGGTCGTACCTGGTCCAGCTGGTCGACGACCAGTTGGACTCGATCGCCGGGGACGCCAACACCGCGGCCACGTTCGCGGACGGCGGTGCGGTGCGGGTGCCGACCGACTACTACGGCCGGGTGACCGCGCCGAACGGCGTCGGCAAGGACCCGGTGTACGACAGCCACCTCGGTCGGGACGACCTTCCGCCGCAGGTCAGCGGCCGGGACGAGATAGCCGCGGTGGCGGGCGAGCCGTACACGGTGAAGTCGCCGAACGGCCGGGTCCGCTGGCGCATGCTGGTCACGGTGCTGCCGAACGGCGAGGTGCTGCACATCGGGGAGAACCTGGAGGCGGTCGACCTCGCGGTCAAGCGGCTGGTCTGGATCGACGGGCTGGTCGGCGGCGCGGTGCTGATCATGCTGGCCTCGATCGGCGCCGGCATGGTGCGCACCAGCCTGCGTCCGCTGGACCAGATCGAGCAGACCGCGGGCGCGATCGCGGCCGGTGACCTGAGCCGTCGCGTTCCCGACCCGGAGCCGGGCATCGAGGAGCCGCAGAGCGAGCTGGGCCGGCTGTCCCGCGCGCTGAACGCGATGCTCACCCAGATCGAGGCCGGCTTCGCGGCGCGGGCCGCGTCCGAGGCGGCCGCGCGGTCGGCGGAGACCGTCGCGCGCGACGCGGCGCTGCGCGCGCAGGCGTCCGAGGCACGGGCCCGCAGCTCGGAGGCGCGTATGCGGCAGTTCGTGGCGGACGCGTCGCACGAACTGCGCACGCCGCTGACCACCATCCGCGGCTTCGCGGAGCTGTACCGGCAGGGGGCGGCCTCGGACACGGCGAAGCTGGTCCGCCGGATCGAGGACGAGGCCGCGCGGATGGGCCTGCTGGTCGAGGACCTGCTGCTGCTGGCCCGCCTGGACCGGGAGCGGCCGTTGGACCTGAGCCCGGTCGAGCTGCCGGTGCTGGCCGCGGACGCGGTGCAGGCCGCGCGCGCGGTGGCGCCGGAGCGGCAGATCACGCTGGAGATCGCGCCCGGCTCCGGGCCGTTGGTGGTGACCGGCGACGAGTCCCGGCTGCGGCAGGTCTTCGGCAATCTGATGACGAACGCGCTCACCCATACGCCGCCGGACGCGTCCGTCGCGCTGCGGCTGCGCGCGGAGACGGACCCGGACGGGCGGCGGGTGACCGGCGTGGTCGAGGTGGCCGACACCGGCGGCGGGTTGTCCCAGGAGCAGATCGACCGCGTGTTCGAGCGGTTCTATCGGGCGGACGCGGCGCGCACCCGGACCATGGCCGGGACGATCAGCACCGGGCTGGGGCTGGCGATCGTGGCCGCGATCGTGTCCGCGCACGAGGGCGTGGTCGAGGTGGAGAGCGCGCCGGGTAGCGGTGCCACGTTCCGGGTAAGGCTTCCGCTGGTGCCGACGGAACTCGACGCGGACTCGGACGAGGCTGAGGACGACCTGGACGACTTCGCTCAGGTGGTGGGCTCCGACCCGGCGGAGGCGGACATCCGCCCTGATAAACACTGATACGTCTCCCGTTTGGGATTCACAGATAACCTTCAGGGCGATTTCAGGGCCGTCGCAGATGTCGGCGGGAAGGTGGGAGACATGAACGAGCACGAGACCACCCCCGAGGGGCAGCGGGCCCCCGCCGGAGAGGCGCAGGGGACCCCCGCCGAGGGCTACCGGCACCCGGCCGACGGGCAGCGGGGGCCGTCCGGCTCGAGTGACGAGACGACCCGGCCGAGCCTGTCCGAGCCCGTCACCCAGCCGGTGCCGACCAGCGTCGTCCCGCCCACGGTGACCGGCGGCGCGGACCGTCCCGGCTACGGGCAGTACCCACCGAATCCATGGGCCGCGCCGGCCCCCGGTCAGACCGCGCACCTGCCGGCCGCGACGCCCGCCGCCGCGCCGGCCGGCGCGCAGCCGACGTCGCAGTGGGCGCAGCCGGCGGCGGGCGCCTATCAGCCCGCCGGCTACCCGGCGTCGGCGTACCCGGGCCAGAGCCACCCCGGCCTGCCGGGCCAGCCAGGGCAGCCGGGCCAGCCGGGCCAGCCAGGGCAGCCGGGGCAGCCGCTGCCGGGACAGCCGTGGGTCGCGCCCGCCGGGCCGGTGCCGCAGCCGCAGGGCGACCGCCGGTTCGGCCGGTTCGCGGCCACCGCCGCCGCGGCCGTGGTGCTGGCGCTCGCCGCCGGTACGGTCGGCGCGGTCACCGCGAACGCGCTGGACGACGACGTCCCCGGCCTCAACACCACGAGCACCAGCGGAAACGGCGAGCCCGCCCCGGTCATCGACCGGTCCTCGCTGGCCTCCATCGCGGCCGCGGTGCAGGACAGCGTGGTCTCGATCACCACGGACACCGGTGAGGGCTCCGGCGTCGTGCTCACCGCCGACGGCTACATCCTGTCGAACAACCACGTGGTCGGCGGCGCCCAGGGCGGCAAGGTCACGGTCAACTTCGCGGACGGCACCCGGGCCGAGGCCACGGTCGTCGGCCTCGACTCGCGTACCGACCTCGGAGTGATCAAGGCGGAGGGCGTGTCCAACCTCACCGCCGCGAAGTTCGGGGACAGCGCGGCCGTCAAGGTGGGCGACACCGTGCTCGCGCTGGGCAGCCCGCTGGGCCTGCAGGGCTCGGTCACGGCCGGCATCATCTCCGCCAAGGACCGCACCATCCAGGTCGGCGGCGAGCAGCAGCAGGACCCGTTCGGCGGGCAGTCCTCCGCACCGCAGTCCATCGCCGGCCTGCTCCAGACCGACGCGCCGATCAACCCGGGCAACTCCGGCGGCGCGCTGGTCAACACGAACGGCGAGGTGATCGGCATCAACACCGCGATCGCCACCTCCGGGCAGGGCAGCGGGTCGATCGGCCTGGGCTTCGCGATCCCGAGCAACAAGGCCAAGGAGGTCTCCGAGGCGCTGAAGACCGGGCAGAAGGTCAGCCACCCGTTCCTCGGCGTCAGCCTCACCGAGGCCGAGGGCGGCGGCGCGCTGGTCAGCAACGTCAGCGACGACAGCCCGGCGCAGAAGGCCGGCATCCAGCGCGGCGACGTGATCACCCAGATCGACGGCAAGGCCGTGAACAGCTCCGACGACGTGATCACCGCGGTGCAGGCCGGCAAGGTCGGCCAGCAGATGACCGTCACCTACACGCGCAACGGCAGCGAGAAGACCGCGACCGCGACGCTCGCCGAGGCGTCCTGACCCACGAGCCGCACCAGGGTGGGGGCTTCGCTGCCGCGGAGTTCCCACCTCCTCCCCACGTGGCGGGCGACATGACCTAGGGGGTTGGTCATGTCGCCCGCCACACCTGTTTCCGCTGGTCAACTTTCGGACTATCGGTCATGGCGCCCGGTCGATACTCTTCGTCCGGGGCGGCGGGCCCCAGGTGGCGGGGGACCACCAGGCGAAAACGGAGTGCGAGCAGTGTCCATCGTTGAATCACGGCTGAGCGTCTGGGAGGCACTCGCCGGAGCCGCGCCCGGTCAGCCGATCGGCCCCGCCGACACCGACGTGTGGTCCGCGGTGATCGACCGGATCAACCCGGCGCGGGCCCGGCCGGAGTTGCGGGCCGGGATCGAGACCGCGGAGCTGACCAGCGTCCGCGGTGTGCCGTACGTGATGCTCCGCTCGCCCGACGAGGCCGGCCCCTCGCGCTACCTGCGGCTGAGCCCCGAGGAGTGGCAGCTCGCGCACCTGATGGACGGGTCGCGTACCGTCGCCAGGCTGGTCGCGGAGTTCGCCCACATCTCCGGCCGGCTCGCGCCCGACCAGGTGCGCCGCCTGGTCGCCGACCTCGCCGCCAACCGCATGCTCAGCGAGCTGCCGGTGGACGCGTTCGGCCCGCTGGAGCAGGTGCGCCGCCGTCCGCTGGCGGTCCGGGTCGGCACCGGGCTGCTGGCCGCCGCGCGCGGTCGCCGGATGGTCGTGGCGAACGTCGACCCGATCGTCGACGTGCTCTACCGGTTCGGCGGCCGGCTGTTCTTCACGCCGGTCGCGGCCGTGCTGTTCGGCATCGTCGCGCTCGCCGGCTTCGGCCTCTTCGCCTGGACCTGGTGGCGCGGCGACCAGTCCGTCTTCCTCACCAACGGCTCGTTCCTGCTCGGCGCGATCGTGCTGCTGGCGCTCAACTTCGTGGCGCTCGCCGCGCACGAGCTCGGCCACGCCCTGGCCACCAAGCACATGGGCCGGCGCGTCCCCGCCGCGGGGTTCCTGGTCTATTTCGGCATCCCGTCCGTGTTCGTCGACACCAGTGACGTGTGGATGGCCGGGCGCCGCGCGCGGCTGCGCACCACGATCGCCGGTCCGGCCGCGGGACTGGTGCTGGCCGGCTCGGCGCAGCTGATCGGGCTGATCTTCCCGGCCGTCGCGCCGCTGGCGTTCAAGCTGGCCTTCGCGTGGTACCTGAACGCGCTGTTCAACCTGAATCCGCTGCTCGCGCTGGACGGCTACTACCTGCTGATGGACTGGCTGGAGATCCCCAACCTGCGCGCCCGCGGGCTCGCGTTCGTGGGTGGCCGGCTGCGCCGCCGCCCGCCGCGCTGGAGCGAGCTGGACGGGGAGGGCCGGCTCGTCGGGCTGTACGGCGTGCTGGCCGTGCTGTGGCTGGCGATCGCGGCGAACGTGTTCTACCGGGTCTGGGCCGACCGGGTGCAGGGGCTGGTCTCCGGCCTCTGGCACGGCGGGTTCGGGCCGCGGCTGCTGCTGCTCCTGATCGTCGGCGGACTCTGCGCGCCGTTGGCGTACCTGCTGGTGAGTTGGCTCCTGCGCCGCGTGCGGCGCCTCGCCGAGCTGCGCCAGGAGCGGAAGCGGGCCGAGGACCTGCCACGGCGGCTGCACGCGCTCAACCGTTCCATGCTGGGCAAGCTCCCGGCGGAGGTGCTGACCCGGCTCGCCCGGCAGGCGCACTGGGAGCGCCCCGGTGACGGCCGTCAGCTGATCTCCGCGGGCGGCGCACAGCCCACGGTGTACGTGGTGATCGAAGGCGCGCTGCAGGGCCGGCGCCCCGGCGACCCGGGCGGCATCCTGCGCCAGCAAGCCGGCCCCGGCACCACGGTCGGACTGGACGCCGCGCTGGCCGGCGCCCCGGCCGCGCTGGACTGGTACGTGGCCGGCGAGACCGTGCTGCTCGCCATCCCGTCCACCGCGGTGGCGAACGCGATCGGTCCGCTGCCCGGGCCGCCGCCCACCGACCGGGCGTACGCGGAGGCGCTGTTCGACGACACGCCCGCGCTGACCGGGCTCTCGCCGGAGGGCCGGATGGGCATGCTCGCGGCCGCGCGCTCCTCCGCCGTGAACCCGGGCGAGGCGATCCGGCTCGACGGGCCGACCGACGCGGTGATCATCGAGTCCGGTGCGATCGAGCTGCCGGACGGTGGCGAACTGCGGCGCGGCACCATGATCGGCCCGGTCGGCGAGGGCTACCCGGGCCCCGTCGCGGTCGCGCGCACGCCGGTCCGGCTCTGGACCATCCCGGCCATGGCCGGCGCCGCGGCCACGTTCGCCGGCAGCGCGTCCTTCGAGGGCGCGGACCGGCCGCCGCTGCGGCCCGCGGCCGGCGTGCACTCCGGCGGCGACTACCCGCCGCTGGCCGCGCCGCCCGGCATGCCGCCCGGCGGCGTCGACTACGGGCTGGACGGCCGGTTCGAGCGACGGCTGTGGTGGCTGGTGCTGCTGCTCCTGCTGCTCGCGTTCGCGCTCACCGCCGCGCAGCTGCGGCCCGCGCCGGCCTGGGCCGAGATGGCCTCCGACCGGGTGCTGCTGACCGCCGAGACGGGCTCGGTCGAGGTCGGCGTGGCCGGCCGGAGGGTCACCCTCGACGAGGGCGGCCGCTACCAGCTGCCGGTCGGCGCGGAGGTCCGGGTCGGCGACCAGGCGCGGGCGTCGCTGACGTTCCGCGGCGGCGCGTTCTCGGTGCTCTGCGCGGGCAGCACGCTCGCGGTCCGCGAGCTGCGCACCGAGGGGGAGCGGACCCGCTCGCCGTACGGCAGCCTGGAACTCACCGACGGGCGGATTCTGTCCGACACGTCGTCCACCAGCGGCGCGTTCCGGCCGCTGGAGCTGGAGATCTCCAGCGCGCGCATCTCGATCACCAGCGCCGGCGCGGCGTGGTACGCGGTGGAGAACGGCCAGACCGTGGTGTCGCGCGGCGAGGTGCAGGCGGACGGCGTCACGCAGCCGGAGACGCGTGGCGACCTCGACTGCGGTGACGGTCTGCCGGACCCGATCCCGGCGCCGACGCAGCCGTCGTCCGCACCGTCGCCGTCCCCCTCCGCACCGTCGCCGACGCCGTCGCAGTCGCCGTCCCCGTCGCCCTCACCGTCCACGTCGCCGTCGCTGCCGGTGAACGTGGTGCCGGACGATGACGACGAGGACGACGGCGGCGGGGTCGTGGTGCCGCCACCGGTGACGCGGTCGCCCACGCCGGGGCGGACGACGGCGCCCGCGCCCACCACGGGCGCTCCGCGTCCGCCGACGACTGCGCCGACGACGAGCCCGCCCCCGGACCCGGATCCCGACCCGACGGTTACGGAGCCTCCTGACGAGCCGCCGATCTCCAGCGGTACGTTCACGCCGACCGTGCCCGCGGAGCAGTCCTCGGTGCCGGCCGTGCCGCCGTCGGTCGCCGAGACCGTGATCCTTTTCTGATGACGTACGCCGTTCCGGTGCCCTGAGGAGGCCATGTGCTCTGCTGGTTCTGCGCCAAGGCCGCGCGCGGCTCGTGCCGGTTCTGCGGCCGCGGCGTGTGCGAGGATCACGCGCGCTTCGGGCCGTACCTGCTGGAGGTGCACCGCTCCGACTCGCGCCGCCGCGCGGAGGGCCTGGTCGTGGACGACGCGCTGCAGTGCGGGGCCTGTCATCCGCGCCCGCAGCCCGTACCCATGCCGGAGCTGGACTGATGCCGGGCTTCGACGACGCACTGGAACGGTTGATCACGGACCCGGCGTTCGCTGCCGCGCTGGCCGCCGACCCGGACCGGGCGCTCGCCGGCTACACGCTGTCACCGGACGAGACGGCGCTGCTGCGCAGCCAGATCTCCACGGGTACGGGGGACGGCGGCCACCGGGCGGTGGAGGCGCGCACCAGCCAGTCGAGCGTGTTCGGCCTGTTCGGCGAGGCCTTCTCCGCCGCCGCGGACCTGGGCCCCGGCGGCACCGCGAGCTTCGGTGACGCGTCGTCCCACGGCTTCGGCGCCGCACCCGCCCACGCGGCCGGCCTCGGCTCCGCGCCGCGGGGCAGCGAGGGCTTCGGCCCGGCCGCGGACACCGGCCTGGGCCCCGCCTCGTCCGCGTCGCTGCACGGCACCGGCCCGGGCGCCACCCCCGCCGCCGGCTTCGGCGCCGCGCCAACCCCGGTCGCGGACGGCTACCGGACCCGCGTGGACGCGGACGGCGACGGCACCTGGGACCCGCACTCCGTCCGCTCCCGCCCCGGCGGCGGCGTCGAGATCCTGGTCGACCGCGACGGCGACGGCCGCACCGACTTCACCGGCCACGACACCGACACCGACGGCCTCATCGACCACGCCGACTACGACACCGACCACGACGGCACCCCCGACCACCACCTCACCGACACCAACAACGACGGCTGGCTGGACACCCGCACCCCACCGCGCCCCTGACGCGCTCCCGGCTGCCGGCCGGATCCACTACGTTGGAGTCCGTCGATGCATTCCTCATCGAGGTGATCCGTTCGGGAGGTCCGGTGCGGCGCTTCCGAAGCAGGCGCGACTCGGCGAGCATGGTGTTGCTGTCCGCCGTGGTGTTGCTGTTCGCCGTGGTCGGCCCAATCGGTTTCATGGCCGTCTTCGCCGGGATGCCGGAACCGGCGGTCGACAGGATGAGCAAGATTGGCCAGGCGTACGGCGGGATCTCCGTTCTCCTGTCCGGTGGCGCAACCATCGGCGTGGTCATCGCGCTCGTGATGCAGGCGCGTCAGCTCCAGCTGTCCCAGGCGCAGGGCGCCCGAATGATGCACCGGCGCTGGTGGGTCATGGCCCGCGACACCGTGGAACTGGCCGCGGAGAGCGAGCGGCGGCAGCGGTTCTTCCACATCGCGGACTCGGCATTCGACGCCGCCGTTCCGGTGCCGGTGGTCGTCAGGCCGCCGGTGCCGTCGGCATGGTGTCGGAGGATGCCGATGATGGTGGCAGCGGGTGGCGCGACTGCCCTGGTACTGGCCGCCTCCTTCGCGGCGGGCCGTCGCGGTGTCAAGATCCGTGCGCTGATCGGAGCTGATCGGACGGGCGGCGCGCCGAGGTGACCTCGGCGTGAACGCGCCGCTCGGCGCGGGGAGAGTGCCGTCTGTCGATGTGGTGTGGCGGAGGGGGTGGGGGGCGTCTGACGATGGCGGCATGACGGCCGTGGCGCTCGACCACCTGAGTAAGGTGTTCGACGACGGGACCGTGGCTGTCAATGATCTTTCGCTCGCGGTGGCGGACGGCGAGCTGCTCGTCCTGCTCGGGCCCACCGGCTGTGGGAAGTCGACCGTGCTCCGGCTGGTGGCGGGGCTGGAGAGCCCGACCGCCGGGCACGTGCGGTTCGGCGGGCGGATCGTCGATCATCTGCACACCCGGGATCGGAACGTGGCGATGGTCTTCCAGCACTACGCGCTGTACCCGCATCTCACGGTCGCGCAGAACATCGGGTTTCCGCTGCGGTCCGCGCCGGGTGTGGGGGAGCTGGTGGCGCGCGCGGCGGAGCGGCTGGGGCTGAGCGGCGTGCTGGACCGGCGGCCGGCGCAGCTCTCCGGGGGTGAGCGGCAGCGGGTGGCGATGGCCCGCGCGCTGGTCCGGCAGCCGCGGGTGTTCCTGCTCGACGAGCCGCTGGCGCACCTGGACGCGGGCCTCCGCCACGAGCTGCGCACCGAGGTGGCCGCGACCGCCCGGCGGGTCGGCGTGACCACGCTGTACGTCACGCACGACCAGGGTGAGGCGCTGGCCGTCGCGGACCGGGTGGCGGTGCTGCACGGCGGTGCCCTGCACCAGGTCGGCACGCCCACCGAGGTGTACGACGACCCCGCGACCGTCTTCGTCGCGGCGTTTCTGGGCACGCCGCGGGCCAACCTGTTCGAGGGCGCGGTCTATCCCGCGGACGGCGGGGTGACCGTGGACCTGGGCAGCCAGGTGCTGACGCTACCGCCGGACGACGCGCGCGCCCACGCCCTGCTCCGGCACGAGCGGGTCACGATCGGCCTGCGGCCCGACGCGCTGCACGCGGCCATGCCCGCCCCGGACGGCGGCGCCAGCCTGCGCGGCCGGGTGCGGCACGTGGAGCACCACGGCCACGAGGGCATCGTCTACCTGGACGCCGGCGGCCTGCCCACACCCCCGGCGCACACCATGATCCGGACTTCGGACCCGGCGCACCTGGCCGGCCTGCTCGCGGACCCGCCCGCCCCGGAGCCGCGGCGCAGCGTGATCGGCCGCCTGCTGCCGCGCCTCACGGCCGAGGCGCCCGCGACCGCCCGTACCCGCTACGGGTTCTACCCCGCCTACGAGCCGGCCACCACCCTGCCGGACTCCACCGCCGACGGCGACCTCGTGCTCCGCGTACCGGCCGCTTCCGGCCTGCCCAGCCCCGGTGACCACCTGACCGTCTCCGTGGATCTGGATCGCCTGCTGCTGTTCGACACCGCCGGCACCCGCATCCGCTGAGCAGGACGCCGGCGCGGGAACGCCGAAAGGGCTCCCCGGCGCAACCAACGGGGAGCCCTTTCAGCGTGGCGGCAGGGTCTACCGGACGTATATGGCGGGCCGATGAAGAAGCTCGGGTGCGGTGGCTGGTGGTACGCGGTGTTCTGCCAGGCGGTGGCGATGCGGTTATAGGGGCGTCGTGCATCGGCGCGTGGGCGTCGGTGCCGCGTGGAGAGTTGCGGTGGTCGGCGGAGGCGGAGCCGATGACCGTGCCGGTGATCCTCCGACCAGGGGCCGGAGGATCACGCCGAGTGATGCGGGATGGCGCCGCGAAGGAAGTGGGCGAAGACGTGGAGCCGCGTGCGCCAGGCAGAACGGTAGTCGCCAACATCAACACCGGGGCCGACTTAATAGTTACTTAAGGTAACGATCACGTCGGTCTAAACCGCGGTCGCGAGCCGGTCCAGCGCGGCGCCCAGTTCGGTCGCGCACTCCGCGGTGATCTCGCCCTCGCGCAGCCGGTCGCCCACCTTCACGTGCAGGTTGTGCACCTGTGACGCCAGGTCGTGCACGCCGCCCGCGGCCAGGTTGTTCTCCAGGTTCCGTACCAGGTTGCGCAGGTCCTGGCCGGCGTCCGGGCTGATCTCGCCGCTCGCCACGCCGTCGTCCAGGATGTGGCCGAGCGCGGCCATCGCCTCCCGGACCGTGGGCACCGGCGCGCTGGCGGCGACGGTCCGCCGCGGCGCCGTCGACGGGGACACATAGGACGGGCTGCCGAACGGGGCCGGGACCGAGGTGGGCGACGCCGGGGTGGGCTCCGGCGCGGCCGACTCGGCCGGCGGCCGCAGCATCGTGCCGGCGACCAGCGCGGCCGACGCCGCGACCAGCACCGCGCACGCCGCCAGCAGGGCGGCGCGACCACGTGCGGGCGCGGGCGCGGCGACCGGCACGGGCGGAAGGGCCGGCGGGGGCAGCAGCGCGCGCAGCACCTCGGCCGCCTGGTATGCGGTCGGCCGGCGCAGCGGGTCCCGGTCCAGGCAGCGCAGGCAGATCGCGGCGACGTCGTCCGGCATCCCGTCGGTGGGCGGTGCCGCCGAGACCGCCAGCGCCTCGGTCAGGTCGTCCCAGGTGTCCGCCGGGTACGGCACCCGCCCGGTCACGGTCTCGTAGAGCAGCACGCCGAGCGCGTACACGTCCGTGGCGGGCTGGGCCGGCGTCCCGTCCAGCCGCTCCGGCGCCACGTAGGCCGGCGTGCCGAACGTGTCGCCGTCCTCGTCCTCGTCCGGCGCGCCGATGTGCGTGGCGATGCCGAAGTCGAGCACCTTCGCGCCGAGCGCGGTCAGCATGATGTTCGCCGGGGTCACGTCGCGGTGCACGATGCCGAGCCGGTGCGCGGCGGCCAGCGCCTCCGCCACTTCCGCGCAGACGCGTACCGCGTGGTCCCAGCGCAGCGGGCCCTGGGTCAGCCGCGCCTCCAGCACCTCGCCGCTGAGCAGCTCCATCACCACGAACGCGGTGACCGTGCCGTCCGGGTCGACCTCCTCGCCGTAGTCGTGCACGGCGGTGACGTGCGGGTGGACCAGCGCGGCCGCGGCCCGGGCCTCCTGCCGGACGAGCGAGCGGAAGCGGGCGTCCGCGGCGAGCGAGTCGGCCAGCACCTTGAGCGCCACGGTCCGGTCGAGAACCTCGTCGTGCGCGCGCCAGATCACGGACATGCCGCCGGCGCCGATCCGATCGATGAGGCGGTACCTGCGGGCCAGCAGCCCGCCGGGGTGCAGCGAGGGCATCTCTCACACCTGATCACCTGGTCGGGACAACCGGATACATCAGGCTGCGCGAATCCGAACCGGTTGTCAACGGGACGTTACGCGGCCCGGCGTACCGTGCGAATCGGGCGATCCGTGCCGGTGAGCGGCGACATGTAAGGATGTTTCCCATGGTCAACGGCCCGGTCGCGTTCGTGCTAGGCGGTGGCGGCGTGCTCGGCGCCGTCGAGGTGGGCATGCTGCGTGCCCTGTTCCGCGCCGGGTTCACGCCGGACCTCGTGGTCGGCACCTCGATCGGCGCGGTCAACGGCGCGCTCGTGGCGGCCGACCCGGTCGAGGCGGTCACCGACCGGCTGGTGCGGCTCTGGGCGTCCCCGGAGGCCGGCGAGGTCTACGGCGACTCGCTGGCCCGGCAGTTGCGCCGGTTCGCGGCCCGCACCCACCTGCACTCGCCCACGCCGCTGCGCCGGCTGCTGGAGCGCGAACTCGGCGAGCAGACCACGTTCGAGGAGCTGCGCGTGCCGTTCCGGTGCTGCGCGGCCAGCATCGAACGGGCCGCGGAGCACTGGTTCACCAAGGGGCCGCTGGTCCGCGCCGTGCTGGCGTCCGCGTCCGTGCCCGGCCTGCTGCCGCCGTCCGAGATCGACGGTGAACACTACGTGGACGGCGGCATCGTCAACTCCATCCCGGTCGACGAGGCGGTGCGCTGCGGCGCCAAGCTCATCTTCGTGCTCCAGGTGGGCCGGATCGAGCGGCCGCTCAGCCCGCCGCGCCGCCCGTGGGAGGTGGCGCAGGTGGCGTTCGAGATCGCCCGGCGGCACCGGTTCGCCCGGGAGATGGCGTCGCTGCCCGATGATGTGAGCGTGCACGTGCTGCCGACCGGAGGCGGGGAGCCCCGCGACGACTCGCCGTGGGCGTACCGCGACATGGCCGCGGCGGGCCGGCGGATCAGTCGCGCCTACACCGCCTCCCGGCGCTACCTCGACGCCCAGGTGAGGACGGAGTAGACCGACGATGCCGCTACCCCCGCGGTGGTTCCGCAGGATCGTGCTCGGCCCGCTGATGATCGTGCTCGCGGCCGTACTGCTGATGTGTCTGCCGTTCCTGCTCCTGGTGCCGCTGCTGGCAGCACCGGTCCTGCCCGGCCGCCTCCGGCTGCTGCGCGTCGTCTGGGTCGGCATCGTCTACACGGTCTGGGACGCGATGGCGCTGATCGCGCTGTTCGGCCTCTGGCTGGCCTCCGGCTTCGGCTGGAAGAAGCGGTCCCCGGCGTTCCAGCGCGCCCACTACGTCCTCACCGGCTGGTTCCTCAAGACGCTGTACCGGCTGCTGCGCGGCGCGCTCAATGTGGACATCGAGATCGTCGGTACGGACCCGGACGTGGCGCTGCCCGGCCGCCCGGAGATCGTGGTCTGCCGGCACGCCGGCCCCGGCGACTCTTTCATCCTGATCCACTCGCTGGTCAACCGGTTCGACCGCGAGCCGCGGATCGTGCTCAAGGACACGCTGCAGTGGGACCCGGCGATCGACGTGCTGCTCAACCGGCTGCCGACCCGGTTCATCGCGCCCGGCCACGTGCCCGGCGCGGACATCGAGCAGCAGATCTTCGACGTCACCATCGGCCTCGACCCGAACGACGCGCTGGTCATCTTCCCGGAGGGCGGCAACTTCACGCCGAGGCGCCGGGTCAAGGCCATCGACCGGCTCCGCGCGCTCGGCCTGGAGCGGATGGCCCGGCGCGCCGAGAACATGCGGCACGTGCTGGCGCCCAAGCCGGGCGGCCTGAACGCGGCCATCGACGCGGCACCGGACGCCGGGGTGATCTTCGTGGCGCACACCGGGCTGGACAAGATGCTCACGGTCGGCGACGTGTGGCGCGAGCTGCCGACGGACAAGACCATCATGATGAGCTTCTGGTCCGTACCGCCGGAGGAGATCCCCCGCGGCGAGCAGGAGCGCATCGAGTGGCTGTTCGACTGGTGGAAGCGGATCGACGACTGGATCGAGGCACATCAGCCACAGCCCGCGCGGCCGATACGCGCCAGGCGCCGCGGGCGGTAGCCTGCCCGGCGTGGAGCAGACACACCTGGTGACCACCACCGTGGACGCCCGCCCGGTCGCCGACTCGCTCGCCACCGCCGCGGTCCAGGCCCGCCTGGCCGCCTGCGCGCAGGTCGGCGGCCCGATCACCAGCACGTACTGGTGGGACGGCGCGGTGCGGACGGCCGCCGAGTGGGTGGTGCAGCTGAAGACCACCACGGACCGGCTGGACGAGCTGATCGAGCAGTTGCGCGCGCTGCACCCGTACGACGTACCCGAGATCGTGGCCGTGCCGGTCAGCGCGGGCAACCCCGACTACCTCTCCTGGGTGCACGCCTCGACGCACGACTGAGTACGCGAACTCTGTCCGCCCGGCTCGCGGACGCGACAGGATGCCGACGTGCAGTCAGAAGTGGACCTCCTCGCGCCCGAGTACCCGTGCCCCTGGTGCGGCACGACCGCCACGCTGGCCGGCGGCTGCCCCGGCTGCGGCCGCGCGCCCAACCCGGTCGCGGCCGAGGTCATCGGGCTGGACGGGCGGATCGCCGCGCTCGCGCCGCTGGTCGAGACCGCGCGCGCCGAGCTGGAGTCGGCGCGCCGCGTCTACGATGAGCGGTCCCGGAGCCTGCGCGGCCTCCAGGACCGGCGCAACGGGCTGCTGGCGCGCATCCACGCGGAGCGGGTGACGGTACCGGCCGGTCCGGAGACTCCGGCGGCTCCGACGCCGCCGGAGCGGCCGTCGCGTCCCGAGACGTCCACCCGGACCGTGCAGAACGTGCTGTTCATCCTGGGTGGGCTGCTGCTCGGCACCGCCGCGATCGTCTTCACCACGATCGCGTGGGCCACGTTCGGGCTGGCCGGCCGCGCCGCGATCCTCGCCACCGTCACCGCGCTCACGCTGGCCGCGCCGCTGGTGGCGCTGCGCCGGAAGCTGACCGCGACCGCGGAGACGTTCGCCGCGCTGGGTCTGCTGCTGATCCTGCTCGACGGGTACGCGGCCTGGTACGTGAACCTGCTCGGCGTCGCCGCGCTCGACCCGGAGCGGTACGCGGGCGTGGTCGCGCTGGTCGCCGCGCTGGTCGCCGCCGGCTACGGCTGGGCGACCGGGCTCACCGGCCCGCGCCTGGCCGCGATGCTGCTGGCCCAGCCGGTGCTGCCGCTGGTCCTGCCCCGCACCGGCGCCTACGGCACCGCGCTCGTGCTGGCCGGCGTGGCCGCGATCGACCTGGCCGCGGCGCGCTTCCCGGTGCCGGTCCGGCCCGCGGCGCGCACGGACGACCCGGCGGTACGCGGGGGACTGCGCACGCTCGCCTGGGTGCTGTTCGGCGGCTGGCTCGTCGCCGCGTCCGCCGCCGCGCTGTTCGCGCTGGTCCCCGAGGACGGTGTGCCCGCGATCGTCGCGCCGACCGCGCTGCTCGCCGTGGGCCTGCTGCTGGTCGTGGCCTCGCTGGTGGCCGGCGTGGCCCGCCTCCAGGCCGTGGCGTCCGGCGTCCTGGTGGTGCTGGTCGCGATCGCGGCCACCCGGCCCGCGGTCGAGTACGGCGACCGGTTCTGGCTGGTCACCGGCACCGCCGTGCTGACCGTGCTCGGGCTGGCGGTGTGGCTGGTGCTGCCGCGCCTGCCGGAGCCGATCCGGCCCGGCCCGCGCACCGGCGCGCTGATCGTGCTCTGCGGCACGTACCTGGCGCTGGCGACGGTGACCGCGGTCGCGGTGCTGGTCACGATCGCGCAGGCGGGAGAGACCGGCCGGATCGACGCGATGATGGACTGGCAGGTGCCGCTCGCGCTGGTCACGCTGCCGCTGGTGATCGCGCCGCTGCTGGGCTGGTACACGCCCCGCGTCTTCGTCCCGGCCAACGCCGAGGCGCCCCCGGCACCGGCCACCGGCAAGCCCTGGCGCTGGGGCGGCGGCTGGCGCGGCTGGCACGACCCGGTGATCGTCGCCGCGGCGATGGGCGTGGTGTCGCTGCCGGTCGGGTTCACGATGCCGATGGCGGCCGCCGCCGCGCTGGACCTGGCGGCCGGCGCGGTCCTGCTGCTCACGGCCGCGCGCGAGCGGTTCGCCCGGTCCGTGGTGGTCCGGTCGGTGGCGGGCGCGTCGCTGGTCCTGGTCGCGCTGGCGATGTCGGCGGGCCGGCCGCGGATCTTCGCGGTGCTGCTGCCGGCCGCGGTGCTGCTCGGCGTGGCGGTCGCGCTGACGGCGTACCGGCGGAATCCCCGCCTCGGACGTCTGACGCTGGGGGTGGCGTTGACCGCCGTGCCGTTCGCCGCGGTGGCGGTGCTGGCCGGCACGTCGAACCGCGTCGGCGACCCGCTGTGGGGCGACGCCGCGGCCTCGGCCGCGTCCCGGCTGGCGTTCGCGGCCGGCGCGGTGGTGCTGGTCGCGACGGCCGCGGTGCGGCGCTGGTGGCCGGCCTATCTCGGCGCGGCGACGGTCGCGTCCGGGCTCGTCGTGATTTACGTCGGCCTGCCGCCGGACGCCGGGCGCGACCCGCGTGAGCTGTACGCGGCCGGCGCACTGCTGCTGACCGCCGTGGCGGCCTACGCCTTCACCGCCGAATGGGGCCGGGCGCTGCTCGCCCTCACCGGCCTGCCGCTGGCCGGCGCCGTGCTGCTGCACGCCGGGGACGCGATCCTCACGGTCGTGGTCGCGCCCTACACCTGGCTCGGCCGCGGCTGGTCCGAGCGGCCCACCGGCACCGGCCTCTCGCCCGACGCGCTGACGCTGCCCACCTGGAGCCAGGCGGTCGCGGTCGCGCTGCTGGTTCCGGTGGTGTTCCTGGCCGTGCTGACCGCCGGCCGCACCCGCCGCTGGGCGCTGCTCGGCGCCGCCGCGACCGCCGCGCTCACCCTGCTGACCGGCCTGGCCGCGGCCGGCGCACCGTGGCCCGCCATCCCGGCCGTCGCGCTCACGGCCGGACTCGCGGCGCTGCTCGCCGCCGCCTGGGTGCCGAGGAGCGCGGCGCTGCTCGTACCCGTGGGAATCGTCTTGAAGGGCGCCGGACTCGCCGGCGCGTCACCGCGGCCGGCCACCACGCTGGCCGCGCTCGGCCTGTCCCTGATCGTGGGCGTGGTGATCGGCGTGACCGGCCGCGGCCTGCGGTCCCGGCTGAGCGGCTGGCTCGGCGCGGTGCTGGCCGCGGTCGCGCTCGCCGGCACCACCGGCGCCGCCGCCGACCTGCCGCTGCGCGTCACCGCGCTGGCCGTCCTGGGCGTCGCCGTGGCCGCGCTGGCGCTCGGCGCGCTGCTGCGCCGCCCACGCCCGGCCGAGGCCACCGCGGTCGAGGTGGCCGCGCACGCCACCGCCGTGGTCGCGTTCCTGCTGGTCCTCGGCGTCGACCTGCGGTACGCCGCCGTCGTCGCGCTGCTGTGGAGCATCGCGCTCGGCGTCCGCGCGATCCCCGGCCCGTGGCGGTGGGCGCTCGGCCTGATCGCCGCCGGCTGGCTGCTGACCGCCTGGTGGCTGCTGCTCGGCTCGACCGGCATCGGCGTCTGGGAGGCTTACACGCTGCCCACCGCGCTGGTCGCCGCCGTGGTCGGCCTGCTCGCCGCGCGCGCCCGCCCCGCGCTGAGCAGCTGGCGCGCGTACACCGTGTGCCTGGTCGCCGCCCTGCTCCCCAGCCTCGCCGCCGTCCTGCTCGGCGACGCCTCCTGGCAACGCCGCCTGCTCCTCGGCCTCGGCGCGATCGCCCTGGTCCTCGGCGGCTCCATCCGCCGCCGCCAGTCCCCGGTCATCCTCGGCGGCGGCACCCTGCTCGTCCTCTCCGTCACCGAGGTCGCCCGCGTCTGGGACCTGCTGCCCCGCTGGCTCCCGTTCGCGATCGGCGGCCTCGTCCTGCTCACGCTCGCCATCACCTACGAACGGCGCCTCCGCGACCTCACCCGCCTGCGCGCCGCGGTCGACCGGATGACCTGACCACCCTTACGTCACCCGCTCCCGGGGGCGCACCCCGCGCTTTCGGCGGCCGGCAGGGACCCTGCCGCGGCTTCGCCCGCGCGGCGCACCCCGCTGGAACGACGCGGCCTAGCGGTAGTGGGGATTGCGGCTCGCTGCACGAGCCGCAATCGCCCAGGTGGCGGTCCGCCGTAGTGGTACCAGCTGTTACGGGTAGCTCGGGTACGGGTATGACTGCCAGTTGTTGCAGTACCAGCTATACGGGTCCCAGCGGGCTCCGTAGGCGGCGTAGTAGTCGCTGCCGTGCTGATCGCGGCACGCCCGGTCCACGTCGATGCCGTGGTTCGGCCCGTTGATGAACTCGTGGTAGTTCGCTGCGCATCGCCAGCCGTAGACGTCGGCGCCGCCGGCGATCCAGGCGATCTGGCCCCCGCCGTGCTGCGTCTGACAGGCGCGATGCATGTCGATTCCGGGGAAATCGGCGAAGGCTGGGGCGGCACCGGTGCCGGCGAGGGCGGTGCCGGCGATCAGTGCGACGCCCATCATGGCGAGGCGCCGCCGAAGCCCGTGTGACCGCCGTGCGGGTGTGCGAGTGGCGAACGTCGAGGTCCGCATGAACCAACTCCCTTCCCGGCCAGTGTTCATCGCCCACTGGCCCCGACTGGGTTCCTTGGTGGACAGGACGACTGGCGGATGGCCGTGGTTCACATCGATGCGATGCGAAATCACGCGTGCGGGATCTGGTCGCCGCCGCGCAGCTCAAGCGCGGCGCGGCCCGCGCGGTGGAATCTCGGACGCAGCCCCGCGTCAGGAGCGGGGCACCACCCGGAGGCTCATCGTCGGCGCGTCGGTGAGGACCGAGACCGGGTCCGAGACGCCGCCCGAGCTCCAGTTGCGAGCCCGCCCCACGTGGACGCCCGGGTACAGCTCGACCAGGTCCGTCGGGTCGAGGGCGCGGGTCTTGCGCTTGATGATGAGCCGGTCGTCCTCGTCCATGCTGCCGCCGGGACGGATGCCGGTGCCGTTGGTGCTGACGTCGGTGACCGACAGCTCCCCGCCCCGCAGGTCGAAGCGCACGTGCGCGCGGCTGATCCACTTGCGGGCCTCGTCGGAGAGCCACTGGCCGAGCATGATGCCGTTGTCGGGGGCGCGGCCGACCTCGAGCGGCTCGTTCTCGACCACCACGAAGCGCTGGCGGACCACGCCGCCGACGCGGATGGCGAGGGCCTCGGCGGCCGGGCGCGGGCCGGCGTCGGAGAGGCGGGCGCCGTGCCGGGGGCAGGTCGGGGCGCCGTTGCGGAGCGTGGGCGGCGGCTGGGCGCCGGGGCGCGACTCCTGCTCGGGCTGGCGGAGGTCGGCGAAGAAGCTGTCGCCGCCGTCCGCGCCGCCGAAGCTGGCGCACGGGCTCTCCGGGCAGCGCCACATGCGGCTCATCAGCCGTACGCCGGCCTGGGACGGAGCTCCGGGCGAGGCCTGGCCGCCGCCGACGCGCGCGACGAGCGCGGCGCCGCCGTGGCCGACGACCGGCGCGACCACCCGGCCGGGGTCACCGATCCACGGGTACGACCCGCGGAAGCCCTCGAACCGGTCGCGGCTGAGCACCGGCAGGCCGAGGATGTCCGCGACCTCGAGGACCCGGTCGTTCATCTGCGGCACCACCTCGACGACCCCGTCGTCGGCCCAGCGCCGCGCGACCATCCGCTCGTTGGAGGTGAGGTCGGCGTCGGAGAGCAGCGCGCGGGGGAGCACCACGTAGACGGGTACGTCCTCCTCGGCGAGCTGGCGGCCGAGCGCGTCGACGACCATGCCGAGGCGCAGCATGCTCGCCGGTCTGCCCTGGTCGAGGTCCTGGTAGCGGACGACCTCGGACAGGTCGAGCACGGCACGCGCCATCGCCGGATCGACGCACAACCGCCGCTCGATCGCGTCGAGCACCTTGCTGGTCTCGAATCTCACGCTGCAACCTCCCGCCCAGGGTGCCCATATCATGCACCGAGCACCCGGCGGGGTGAAAGCTAGCCCTGGTCCAGCACCCGGGCGACGATCTCGTCGATGTGACCGGCCAGCGTGATGTCACGCTCGGTGACGCCGCCGTCGGAATGCGTGGTGAGGCGGAACGTGACCGTACGCCAGCGGATGTCGATGTCCGGGTGGTGGTCCAGCTCCTCGGCGATCTTGGCGACGTCGACCACCGCGACCACGCCGGCCGGGAAGCTCGGGAACTCCACGGTCCGCACGATCACCTCCTGATCGCCGATCCAGCCCGTGAGCTGCGCGAGTGCCTTGCCTACCGCTGCGTCGTCCAGCAACTGCGCCATGGCTCGACCCTAACCGGCCTGCGCGTCGTTTGCTGGGAGACGAGCGCGGGGAAAGACAGTGTGGACGCGCCGTGGCGTCCCTTTCGGGGACGCGGGCCGGAGACAGGAGGACAGACCTGATGGACCGCCGGATTCTGTGGGTTCCGGGCGTGGCCGTCGCGGGCGCGCTCGCGCTGGGCGGCTGTGCGGAGAACGGGGAGCCCACGCTCACCCTGCCGTCGGTCGCGGTGACGCCCACCGCCGTGACCACGACCGTGCCGCCGAGCGCGGCGGACACCGCGCTGGCCGCGTCGACGCAGGCGCTCGGCACGACCAGCTACAAGACGACGATGACGATCGGTGACGCGGTCTCGGTGACCGGGCAGATAGACCCGGCGAAGGAGACCGGCGACACCACCACGCGGCTGACCGGCGCCAACGGCGGGGACATCACGATCCAGACCCGGCTGATCGGTACGGACGCGTGGGCCAAGGTCACCGGCCTGGGCGAGGCGCTGCCGGCCGGCTGGATGCACCTGGACACGCAGAAGGCGTCCGGCACCGACAACTTCACCATCTCGCCCGGCCAGACCGACCCGGCCAAGGCGGCGAAGTTCATCGCGGCCAGCGCGGACGTGCAGCAGACCGGCCCGAACGGCTTCAGCGGCACGGTCGACCTGACCAAGGTCGCCGGCGTGACCGGGCTGGGCAGCGTGACGCTCGGTAACGGCACGTCGCAGAAGGTGCCGTTCACGGCCACCACGGACGCGCAGGGCCGGCTGTCGAACCTGACCGTGGACCTGCAGAAGGTGTCGCCGGAGGCGGCGGGCCCGCTGAAGATCGACTACACCGACTACGGTACGCCGGTGACCGTGCAGCCGCCCGCTCCGGCCGAGGTGACGGAGGCGCCGGAGGAGCTGTACAACCCGTTCGGCTGAGCAAGGCGTGACAAAGGGGCCGCTGTTCGGCGGCCCCTTTGCCGTGGGCGCGATCTCAGGGGGAGCTGAGGATCGCGCCCAGCCGGCCGAGCGCGAAGTCGATGTCGTCCTCGGTGACCGTGAGCGGCGGCGCCAGCCGGATCGTGGAGCCGTGCGTGTCCTTGACCAGCACGCCCTGCTCCATCAGCAGCTCGCAGGCGCGACGGCCGGTCATCAGCGCGGGGTCGATGTCCACGCCGGCCCAGAGGCCGCGTCCGCGTACCGCGACGACGCCCTTGCCGATCAGCGCGGTGAGCCCGGCGTGCAGGCGCTCGCCGAGCGCGGCGGACCGGCGCTGGAACTCGCCGGTGGCCAGCAGGTTCACCACCTCGGTGGCGACCGCACAGGCCAGCGGGTTGCCGCCGAACGTGGAGCCGTGCTCGCCCGGGCGCAGCACGCCGAGCACGTCGCGACGGCCGGCGACCGCGGAGACCGGCACGATGCCGCCGCCGAGCGCCTTGCCGAGCAGGTACAGGTCGGGGCGGACGCCCTCGTGGTCGCAGGCGAACGTGCTGCCGGTACGCCCCAGCCCGGACTGGATCTCGTCCGCCACGAACAGCACGTTCCGGTCCGTGCAGAGCGCGCGCACGCCGGTGAGGTAGCCGGGCGGCGGCACCAGCACGCCGGCCTCGCCCTGGATCGGCTCGATCAGCACCGCGACCGTGTCCTCGGTGATCGCCTCGGCCATCGCGGCCAGGTCCCCGTACGGCACGACCGTGAATCCCGGCGTGTACGGCCCGAAGTCGTTCCGCGCGTCGGGATCGGTGGAGAAGCTGACGATCGTGGTGGTGCGCCCGTGGAAGTTCCCGTCCGCGACCACGATGGTGGCCCGCCCGGCCGGCACGCCCTTGACCCGGTAACCCCACGCGCGGGACACCTTGATCGCGGTCTCCACCGCCTCGGCGCCGGTGTTCATCGGCAGCACCAGGTCCTGGTGGCACAGCTCGGCCAGGCCCTGGCAGAACGCGGCGAACCGGTCGTGCACGAACGCGCGGCTGGTCAGCGTGAGCCGGTCCAGCTGCGCGTGCGCGGCCGCGATCAGCGCGGGGTGCCGGTGCCCGAAGTTCAGCGCGGAGTACCCGGCCAGGCAGTCCAGGTAGCGGCGCCCGTCGACGTCCGTCACCCAGGCGCCCTCGGCCGCCGCGATGACCACCGGCAGCGGGTGGTAGTTGTGCGAGGTCCACCGCTCCGCGTCCGCGAGCGCCTTCGGCGTCAGCGTGAGGTCGTCGATGATCATCTCAGGCTCCCGCGCGGATCTCGAGGGTGCAGCACTTCGGGCCGCCGCCGGCCTTGCGCAGCTCGGACAGGTCCACCCCGATCGGCGTGAAACCGCGGTCCGCCAGCTGCTGGGCGAGGTTCCCGGCCTGCGTCGGGAGCACCACGTTGCGGCCGTCGCTGACCGCGTTCAGGCCGAGCACCGCGGCGTCGTCCGCGCCGGCCAGGATCGCGTCCGGGAAGAGGCGGCGCAGCACCTCGCGGCTGCCGGGCGTGAACGCCTCCGGCAGGTACGCGACCGTGCGCTCGTCCAGCACGCAGAGCGCGGTGTCCAGGTGGTAGAAGTTCGGGTCGACGAGCTGGAGCGAGATCACCGGCCGGCGCAGCACCTCCTGCGCCTGCAGGTGCGACTCGTGCGCGGTGCGGAAGCCGGTGCCGGCCAGCAGCACGTCGCCGGCGAGCAGGATGTCGCCCTCGCCCTCGTTGACCGCCTTCGCCTCGACCACGTCGAAGCCGGCGCGGCGGAACCAGTTCGCGTACGCCGGGCCCTCGTCGGCCCGCTCCGGGTCCCGGAACTGCACGGCCAGCACGGTGCCGTCGACCACGGTGGCGCCGTTCGCGGCGAACACCATGTCGGGCAGGCCGGGCAGCGGGTCGATCTCCTCGACCGTGTGCCCGAGATCGGTGTAGACCTGCCGCAGCGCGGTCCACTGCCGGACGGCCAGCTCCGTGTCGTACGGCGCGGTCGGGTCCATCCACGGGTTGATCGTGTACTCGACGGCGAAGTACGTCGGGCGGCACATGAGGTAGCGCCGATGCGAGAACATGGGCTGCGGCTCCTGGTCGAGGGGGAGGGTCTCTCACCTCGAACGGTATTGCCGCTGCCGTTTTCCGATCCACCGATAACGCTTGCGTCCGACGTTGATTCGTTGCGTTGATCCGCCCCTGGGCGGTGAAACGTTGCGCAGACAGCGTTATGGGGGCGGTGAACCACCGCCCCCAAGCCATGGCGCCGGGCGAACCGCCCTTGTGCCCCGGTGCCCGAGCGAACCGCTCCGGGCGCCTGCCTTACATATGCCCGTCAGAACCAGTTCGGAAACTGTGCGTCGAGCCACTCCCGGGCCGGCCGCACCGTGTCGGTGTCCAGGCTCAGCCAGGGCAGCTCGCCGGTCACCGCGAGGATGCCGACGATCAGCGCGGCGCCGCTGACCAGCATGCCGATCAGCGCGTCGAGCTTGCCGGCCACGTGCCGGCGGCGGGTGGCGACGAAGCCGCCCAGCGAGGCGAGCAGCGCGATCGCGGCGACCGCGATGCCGTACCCGGCGAGCGGGCCGGACAGCACCAGCGCCGCGGCGGCGATGCTCAGCGCCAGGCCGACCGTGGCCAGCAGGCTGGTCCGCGCGCGCGGGGCGCGCTCCACGGGAACCACCGGCGGCGCCGGCGGCGTGGCCGGGCGCTCGATGACCTCCGTGGTCGTCTCGGTCCTGTCGGTGGAACTCTTCGGGTACGGGGTCCGGTCGTCGACCTTCGCGCGCGGCGCGACGGCGGGACGAGTGGCCGTGGTCTCGTCCTCAGTGGTCGTCGTCGTGCCCGCCGACCGGGTGAACGTGGGGAGCCGCACGATGCACCTCCTGAAGGGATATGGGGGGTCGCACCTGCTGTACCCGCCGGCGCCCGTCGCCACACATCGCGCGGTGTTCACCCGCGCGACGGCTGATGCTCGCCCGCTCGTGCAAGCGTCGTTCCTCATGGCTCACCGCACGATTCCGGCCGTGCTCATGACACTGGCCGTCACCTCCGCGAGCCTGCTCGCCGGCAGCGCCGCCGACGCGCACGCGCGCAAGGTCTACTTCGATCGCACCGCGACCTACCCGGTCTTCCAGAACCGGCCCGCCGGTGAGGACCCCGCGACACCGACCGCCGCCGAGATCTCCTCGGTCAGCGAGGACGGCCGGACGCTGGTCTACACGGACGCGCCGGCCGGCCGGATCGGTTTCGTCGACATCTCGAACCCGGCCCGCCCCCGGGGCCTCGGCACGCTGGACATGGGCGGCGAGCCCACGTCCGTCGTCGTGCGCGGCGGATACGTGCTGGCCGTGGTGGACACCAGCGAGAGCTTCACCAGCCCGTCCGGCGTGCTCCGGGTGGTGCGGCTGCGGGACCGCGCGGTCGTGCGCGAGATCGGCATGGGCGGCCAGCCCGACTCGATCGCGCTGAGCAAGGACTCCCGGTACGCCGCGATCGCCATCGAGAACCAGCGCGACGAGGACGTCGCCGACGGCGACCTGCCGCAGGCGCCGGGCGGCTTCATCCAGATCGTCGACTTCCCGTCGGACGACCCGGCTCGCTGGTCCGCGCGCGCGGTGCCGCTGCCCGAGGCCACGCTGGCCGCGGCCGGCATCGCCGCGCCCAGCGACCCGGAACCGGAGTACGTCTCGATCAACTCGCGGAACCAGCTGGTCGTCACGCTCCAGGAGAACAACGGCGTCGTCCTGATCGACCTGCGCGGCGGCCGGGTGGAGAAGGCGTTCAGCGCCGGCCGGACCACCGTCACCGGCATCGACACCGAGGACGACGGCACCATCGACCTGAGCGGGTCGATCACGGACACGCCGCGCGAGCCGGACGCGATCTCCTGGATCGACGACCGCTACGTGGCCACCGCGAACGAGGGCGACTGGCGGGGCGGCACCCGCGGCTGGACCGTCTTCGACACCCGCACCGGCCGCGTCGCCTGGGACGCCAGCAACACGTTCGAGCGGCTCGCGGTCACCTACGGGCTGCACAACGAGGGCCGCGCGGACAACAAGGGCACCGAGCCGGAGGGGCTCGCGGTCGCCACCTACCAGGGCCGGCGGTACGCGTTCGTCGCCGCCGAGCGGAGCAACTTCGTCGCGGTCTACGACCTGAGCGACCCGGTGCGCCCGGCCTTCCAGCAGATCCTGGCCACCACGAACGGCCCCGAGGGCCTGCTGCCGATCCCGTCGCGCGGCCTGTTCGCGGTCTCCAGCGAGGTCGACGAGGCCGAGGCCAACGTGCGGTCCAGCCTCACGCTGTTCGCGCTCGGCACCGAGCGGCCGGGCTTCCCGAGCGTGGTCTCCACCGGCGACCTCGGCTGGGGCGCGCTCGGCGCGCTCTCCCCGGTGCCGGGCCGGCCCGACCGGCTCTACACGGTGACGGACGCGGCGTACTCACCCACCCGCATCCTCACCATCGACACCGGCCGTACGCCCGCCCGGATCGACCGCGCGCTGACGGTCACGGACGCGTCCGGCGCGCCGGTCGGCTACGACGCCGAGGGCATCGCCGCACGGCCGCGGGGCGGCTTCTGGCTCGGCGTCGAGGGCGCCACCGGCGGCGGCAACCAGCTCGTCCGGCTGGACGCCTCCGGTCGTACCGTCGAGGTGGTCCCACTGCCCGCGGAGATCTCGTCCGGGCTGGCCAAGCAGGGCATCGAGGGCGTCTCGGTGGTCACCGACCGGTCCGGCGAGCACGTCTGGACGACGCTCCAGCGCGAGCTGAGCACCGACCCGGCCGGCGTGGTCCGGATCGGCCGCTACGACGTGGCCACGAAGACCTGGACCTGGTTCGGCTACCGGCTGGAGCAGACCACCACGGCCGGCGACTGGATCGGCCTGTCCGAGATCGTGGCGGTCGACCGGGACACGCTCGCGGTGATCGAGCGGGACAAGCTGAACGGCCCGGCCGCGCGGGTCAAGCGCGTCTACACGGTCGAGGTCCCGTCCCGGGACCCGCGCCCGGGCACGCTCCCGGTGCTGCCGAAGCGGCTCGCCGTCGACGTGCTGCCCGCGCTGCGCGCCGACAACGGCTGGACCCAGGAGAAGCTGGAGGGCCTGACCATCGGCGGTGACGGCGTCGTCTACGCGATCACCGACAACGACGGTCTCGAGGACGCCACCGGCGAGACGGTCCTGCTCCGCCTCGGCCCCGCCCGCAAGATCTTCTAACCCGTGCGGGGGGTACGGCACGCGCCGTGCCCGATCCCGTACGACCTGAGCCCGCTCGGCGGTCCGGTGGACGGGGTGCTGCACGACGGTGTCATCCAGGAGGTCGACATCGCGACCGGGCGGAAGGTCTTCGAGTGGCGGTCCAGCGACCACGTGGGCCTGGACGAGTCGTACGCGCCACTGCCCCAGGGCGACGCGGCGCACCTGCCGTACGACTACTTCCACGCGAACTCGGTGGGGCTGGCCGCGGACGGGAACCTGATCGTGTCGGCCCGGCACACCTGGGCGTGCTACAAGATCGACCGGGAGAGCGGCGACGTCATCTGGCGGATCGGTGGCAAGAAGTCGGACTTCGCGGTCGACGAGCGGACCGCCTTCTCCTGGCAGCACGACTTCCGGCAGCGGCGGGACGGCTCCTGGGGCCTGTTCGACAACGGCGCCGGGATCACCAAGGAGCGCGAGTACTCGCGCGGCGTCGTGTTCACCATCGACGAGACCGCGCGGACGACCAGGTTCGTCGCCGAGTACGTGCACCCGGACCGGCTCTCCGCACCCACCCAGGGCAGCTTCCGCGAACTCGCCGACGGTGGCTCGTTCGTCGGCTGGGGCCAGATGCCACACTTCACCGAGCACGACCCGGACGGCACGGTACGGCTGGCCGGCCACCTGCCGCCCGACAACCAGTCCTACCGCGCCTACAAGGCCGAGTGGACCGGCACCCCGGCCGACCAGCCCGCGCTCGGCCTGCACGTGGACGGCGGCAACGTGGTCGTCTCCGTGAGCTGGAACGGCGAGACCCGGGTCGCCCGGTGGCGGGCACGCTGGGGCACGCAGCCCGGTGCACTCAACGGCGGCGCCGTCGAGCAACCCCGCACCGGCTTCGAGACCACCCTCCAGGTCCCCGGCACCCCCGAGTACGTGGTCGCCGACGCCCTCGACGGCTCCGGCAAGGTCCTCGGCACCTCCTCCGCCATCCCGATCCGCGTCTGACCCGTCCGGTCAGGGGTTGATCGAGGCGGGCATACCCGGCGCGGGCGTTCGCACGGCGGCACCGCGGTCGGCTACGACAGCACGTGGAGCTAGTCGATCGATTCTCGCCAGACCTCGGCCGCCTCCCGGCCGCGGGCGATCTCCGCGACCAGGCGTTCCCGTTCGGCGGCGTCGGCGCGGCTGGCGGCCTCGCGGGCCAGGCTGGCGGCGATCTTGGCCTGGCGGCGGGCGACCTCGCGTGCGCCGCTGTGTGCCGCGTTGCGGGCCGCGGCGGCGCGCTCCTGCCACTCGAGGTTGCGGGCGACGGCGCGGGCGCGCTGGCCGGCACCGAGCTCGGCCATGGCGCGCGCGGTGGTGGAGTAGGGGCCGCTCATCACGTCGTCGCCCTCCTCACGGTCGGAGAGGCGCCAGCGCCGCAGCCGCTGCCGCATGCGCCACAGCGTGCGGTCGCGGTCCTCGCCGCGGACCCAGGCCGCGCCCTGGCCGGGGTGGGTGTCGCCGTCCGGCAGGTAGTTGAGCGCGTGCAGCACGTCCCGGACGCACCAGCCGGCCATGAAGTACGGCCGGACGATCTCGTAGATCAGGTCGTTCTCGATCGGCGCGATGATCGGCACGAACACCTTGAGCGTGTCGATCGCGGCCCACGCGGTCTCCCGGCCGTCCGGCGCGAGGCGCGGGTCGAACGGGAGCGCGCGGCTGGTCTCGGCGTGGCAGCGGCGGCAGCGCCAGACCCATCCCGTAGGGGCGCGGACCAGTTGCTGATCGTCCGGCGACGCCTGGCACTGCTGGCAGGGGAACGAGGACGGCCGCGAATCGGTACTCTCAGTAGTCATCAGTCGCTCCCCGCACGCTCGGACGCATCGAGGCTAGCAGCGTGTGGACGAGGACGAGCGGGACCACTCCGGCCGGGTACCAGAGCACGTCGATGAGATCGAACTGCACGCCGAGCGCCAGCCGGGCCGCGACCGATCGCTCGGAGAGGTACGCGGGAACGCCGGTGAGCTGCGAGAATTCGACGGCCCAGCAGAAGCCGACCGCGATCGCGCCGGAGATCCACGGTGCCAGGCGGGGTGCGGCGAAGACCACGGCGGCGTACACCATGGACGCGTAGAGCGCGGTGCCGGAGACCTGCTCGATCACACCGTCGGCAATGGCTCGGATACTCAGAGCGACGATGAGTGCGGCGGTCGCGGTCAGTGTCGCGAGCGAGCGAGCCAGCATCGCGCGATCGTAACGATCAGGGACCACCCCGATGGTCCCCGGACCGGTGCGCGGAGAGAATGGTGCGGTGCCGAGCGTCATCGACGAGTACGTGGCCGAGGTCGGTCGCGGCCTGCGCGGCCCGGCCCGGCTGCGCCGCGACATGCTGGCGGAGATCCGGGACGCGCTGACCGACGCGGCGGAGGCCGACGGCGTGGAGACCGCGGTCGCGGAGTTCGGCCCGGCCCGCGAGATCGCCGGCGGGCTGCAGGAGGTGCTGACGGTCGCGCACGCACGGCGTACCGCGCTGCTGCTGATCCTGGTGCTCGGCACGTCGTGGGCGCAGGCCGCGCTGGCCGGCCTGGACGGCTGGCCGCAGTGGCAGGGCGCGGCGCCCGGCGCCGGCTATCTCTGGCTGGCCGAGGCCGTGGACCTGCTCTCCGGCGTCTCGCTGGCCGCGGCCGCGGCCGCCGTGGTGCTGCTCGGCTGGGGTGCGCGCCACCTGTGGCGCCCGGCCGAGCTGGCGCGTCTGGTCGCGGGTGTCACCATGGGAGTCATGGCGCTGACCGCGCTCGGCGGCCTGCTGCTGACCGCGCTGTCCCCGCACGGCGAGCTGAGCGGGGCGGCGCTGTGGTGGGCGGTGCCGTTCACACTGGTGCAGGTCTCCGCGGTGCGGACGTGGCGGACGGCACGCGCGGGCTGACCCGTTCGGGTGATCTCGCCCGGATGGCGGGCCTGGAAGGGAAGGGTACGGTGCCTACCGGTACGGTATGCGCGCACGAGCGACCGTGCACTGCCATCACATGCGCCGATCTATTGCGTCATCCGTTACGGTTTCGGGGTTGAAGTGGCGGTCAATAGGGGCGTCGGCGCCGGAACGTCGCCCGGATGTCGGATCTAGTAGCAGGTAAGAGGGCACAGATTATGGGAGACGGCTCCCCCAAGATCACGGTCGTTGTCCCGACCTATAACGAACGGGACAATCTTCCCAGGCTCGTCGAGATGCTGTCCGCCCTCGGGCTGCCGAACCTCCACATCCTCGTGGTGGACGACGATTCCCCGGACGGCACCGGCGAGATCGCCGACAAGCTCGCGGCGGAGTCGCCGCAGGCGGTGGGCGTGCTGCACCGCACCACCAAGGACGGCCTCGGCCGGGCGTACGTGGCCGGCATCGGCCGCGCGCTGGACGAGGGCGCGGACGTCGTGCTCCAGATGGACGCCGACCTGTCCCACCCGGCCTCGGTGATCCCGGTGATGGTCGAGAAGCTGATGACCACGGACGCGGCCGTCGTGATCGGCTCGCGGTACGTCTCCGGCGGCTCGGTCGCCGGCGACTGGGGCCTGCACCGCAAGTTCCTGTCCGCCTGGGCGAACTTCTACGTCAACACGATCCTGCGGCTCGGCGTGAAGGACGTGACCGCGGGCTTCAAGGCGTGGAAGGCGGAGACGCTGCGCACGATCGACGTCGGGTCGATCCACAGCAACGGCTACGCGTTCCAGGTCGAGATGAACTACCGCACGGTCCGGCACGGCGGGAAGATCTACGAGGTGCCGATCCGCTTCGAGCAGCGCGCCGACGGCGTCTCGAAGATGAGCCTCGCGGTGCAGATCGAGTCCGCGCTGATGCCCTGGCGCCTGCTCTTCGGCCGCAAGGTCTGACAAACCCGGCACAGGGGGTACGGCCGGAGTCGTACCCCCTGTTCGTTCATGCGGTCTTGAGCGGCTCCCACCAGGCGCGGTTGTCCCGGTACCAGGCCACCGTCTCGGCCAGCCCGGTGGTGAAGTCCGTCCGCGGTGCGTACCCCAGCTCCTGGCTGATCTTGGTGATGTCCACCGAGTAGCGGCGGTCGTGCCCCTTGCGGTCCTCGACCGGCTCGACCGAGTCCCAATCCTTGCCGCAGGCCTCCAGCAGCAGCCCGGTGAGCTCCTTGTTGGTCAGCTCGGTGCCGCCGCCGATGTTGTAGATCTCGCCCGCCCGGCCGCCGGCCAGCACCAGCGCGATGCCCCGGCAGTGGTCGTCGACGTGCAGCCAGTCGCGGACGTTGCCGCCGTCGCCGTAGAGCGGGACCTTCCGCCCGTCCAGCAGGTTCGTCACGAACAGCGGGATGACCTTCTCCGGGAACTGGTACGGCCCGTAGTTGTTCGAGCAGCGGGTGACCAGCACCGGCAGCCCGTGCGTGCGGTGGTAGGCGAGCGCCAGCAGGTCCGACCCGGCCTTCGCGGCCGAGTACGGCGAGTTCGGCGAGACCGGGAAGTCCTCCCGCCACGAGCCGGTCTCGATCGAGCCGTAGACCTCGTCCGTGGACACGTGCAGGAACCGTCCCACGCCGTGCCGGACCGCGGCGTCCAGCAGGATCTGGGTGCCGAGCACGTTGGTCCGGACGAACGCGGCGCCGCCGTCGATCGAGCGGTCCACGTGCGTCTCGGCCGCGAAGTGCACGACCGCGTCCGTCCCGGCCATCAACTCGTCCACGACCGCGGCGTCACAGATGTCCCCGTGCACGAACCGGATGTCTCCCGCCGAGTCGAGATTCGCCCGGTTCCCCGAATAGGTGAGCGCGTCGAGCACCGTGATGCGCGCGTCGGCCAGGCCCGGGTACGTGGACGCCTCGCGAACGAAGTGGGACCCGATGAAGCCGGCGCCGCCGGTGACCAGAACTCTCATGGACATGAGCCTACGCACTCCTCCGACCAGCCACTATGCGCTGCTCCCGGGCTCGGTAGAGTGAAAGAATCTTGCGAACGGACTGGTAGGTGAGCCGATGAAGATCCGCCCCTTGAGCATCGAAGGCGCCTACGAGGTCACGCCGGTGGTGCACGGCGACGCGCGCGGCAGCTTCACCGAGTGGCTCCGCTTCGACAAGCTGGCCGAGGTGCTCGGCCGCCCGGTCACCATGATGCAGGGCAACATCTCGGTCTCCGCGGCCGGCGTGGTGCGCGGCATCCACTACGCGGACGTGCCGCCGGGCCAGGCGAAGTACATCACCTGCGTGCGCGGCTCCGTGCTCGACGTCGTGGTGGACCTGCGGACCGGCTCGCCCACGTTCGGCGCGTGGGAGGCCGTGACGCTGGACGACGCCGCACGCCGCGCGGTCTATCTGAGCGAGGGCCTCGGCCACGGATTCTGCGCGCTCACCGACGACGCCACCATGGCCTACCTGGTGTCGACCACGTACGACCCGGGTGCGGAGCACGGCATCCACCCGATGGACCCGGACCTGGGCATCGACTGGCCGACGTCCACGCCCGTTTTATCCGGGAAGGACACGAATGCGCCGTCGTTCGCCGAGGCCCGGGACCGCGGGATGCTGCCTAGCTGGGACCGAACCGCTCGGTCTTGACCCGCCGCGGATCGTGCCCCAGCGCGACCAGGATGTCCGCCACCGTCTCCACGAACCCGGTCGGCCCGCACACGAAGCAGGCCGGGTCGAGGCCCGGCGGCCAGCCGTGCGTGTTCACGTCCGCCACCGTGATCCGGCGCGGGTTCTCGCCGTGCCGGGTGTAGACGTAGGTGACCTCCAGGCCGTGGTCGTCCCGCGCCCGCCGGCGCAGCTCGTCCGCGTAGTACACGTCGTCCGGCGTCCGCACCGAGTAGATCAGCCGGAACACCGAACGGTTCCCGTGCTCGCGCCGCGCCCGGATCATCGCCATCAGCGGCACGATGCCCGACCCGCCGGCCACCAGCAGCACCGGGTCCAGCTGCTCCGGCCGCCACACGAACCAGCCGCCGATCGGCCCGCGCAGCTCCACCGCGTCGCCCACGCCCAGCACGTCCACCAGGTACGGCGAGACCTCACCGTCCGCCACCGACTGCACGGTGATCTCCACCCGCTCGCCGTCGGCCGGCGCCGACATCGAGTAGCTGCGCTGCGCCGTGTAGCCGTCGTCCGCCGTGAGCCGCACGTCCACGTGCTGGCCGGCCAGATGCCCCGGCCAGCCCGGCACGTCGAACACCAGTGTGCGCGCGGACGCGTTCTCCGCCCGGGCCTCGGTCAGCGTGGCCCGGCGCCAGCTCAGTCGCCCTGATACCGCTGCTCGCGCCACGGGTCTCCGTAATCGTGGTAGCCGGCCGCCTCCCAGAACCCGGGCTCGTCGTCCAGCATCAGCTGGATCCCGCGCACCCACTTGGCGGACTTCCAGAAGTAGAGATGCGGCACCAGCAGCCGCACCGGCCCGCCGTGCTCCGGATGCAGCGGCTCGCCGTCGAACTCGTAGACCAGCCACGCCTGCCCGTCGAGCAGATCCTCCAGCGGCAGGTTCGTGGTGTAGCCACCGTACGAGTGCGCCATCGCGTAGTCGGCCGCGCTCTCCACGTCCGCGAAGAGCGTGTCCAGCGAGACGCCCTTCCACGTGGTGCCCAGCTTCGACCACTTGGTCACGCAGTGGATGTCCACCGTCGGCGTCTCCGCCGGCAGCGCCATCAGCTCGTCCCACGACCAGGTCCGCTTCTCCCCGGTCTCCGTGGTCACCGCGAACTCGTACCGCTCGGTGGGGACCTTCGGGGTCGGCCCGGCGGAGAGCACCGGAAAATCATGAGCCAGGTACTGCCCCGGCGGAAGCGTCGGCTCCGCGTCGCGGGTCCGCCCGCGAAATCCGGGCGATAGATTTGCCATCGGCCCAGTATGCCCGTGTCCGATGGGACGCGCGCCCGCCGATCGCTATGGTTTTGGTCATGAGCGAGCGGACCGTCGACGTGAGCATGGAGGCCGCCCTCGCCACCGACGAGTCCGGCCACCGCCCCGCCCTGGTCACCCTCGCCACCCGCGACTGGCAGCTCAACATCCGCGCCACCCTCGAAGACCTGGCCCGCCTCGCCGACATCCGCGCCGCCGACCGCCTCAGCCACCGTTCCCTGGCCGTCGGCACCACCGCCGGCGCCCCCGTCCACTGGGCCGCCAGCAACGGCCAGGCCAGCCTCCTCGTCGGCGCCGACGACGAGGCCTGGGACATCGCCGTGCTCATCCCCCTGAGCACCGTCGAGGAACTCGCCCAACTGGCCCGCCAGGAAATCCTCGAACACGAGGATTGACCCTTCGCCTTTCCCACTCCCGGCGGCTCCCTCCCCGCATGCTCGGAGCGGGCACCGCTCGCCCGTGGCCGGCCTCCCTGCCAGTCCCGCCGCGCGTCACCGAGCCATAGCGGAGTCCGGTTCCCCGCCGCGGTGGCCTAGGTCCGGTTGCGTGGGCGTTGGCGGCGTGAGGCGCGCCAGAATTCGGCACATCCGCATGCGATGCCCAATGACGTGACCATGAGCCAGGTGGTGCGGCTGAAGGGCGGCTCGCCACTGATGATGTTGCCGCCGACACCGGCGACCAGGCCGGTCGCGACTCCCAGCATCGCCCACACCCCGGCGCGTACCCACCTGTTCCGCACGCCACGGCCTCCTTCGCTGCGCGATCGGCTCCGTCGGCCTGTAGGCATGCCTCGAACCTCAGGCCGCTGCACGCAGTGAAACATGGGCACGCAATCCCCGCCGTCGATCGCTGAGCGCCCGGCCGGTCCGCTGATCCTTTGGCGGAAGCGCCGAATCGACTGCGCCTCGAAGGCCGCCTGTCGGCGAGCCGGACATACGACGAAGCCCCGCGCTCTGGTTTCCCAGGATCACGGGGCTTGTTTCGCTGCTCAACCTCTGTGCCCCCGGCAGGATTCGAACCTGCGCCCCCGCCTCCGGAGGGCGGTGCTCTATCCCCTGAGCTACGGGGGCTCAGCGACCCTCAGAGACTAGCAAACCCCCGGAGCCCGCAGCGAATCGGTATCCGCGTGGCGGGTCGGGACGCGGCCGCGGTGCCGACCGGGCCCGGCGGGTGCGGACGCGGAGGGGAACAGCGAAAGAGCGGCCCGGCCGTCACAGGCCGGGCCGCTCTTCGGGAGCGAGAAACGCAGGGGCTCAGCCCGCCGGGAGCTCGCTCTTGATGATCTGGATGGCCTGGATCTCGCGCTGCTGGCTGGCGACCATCGTCCCGGCCAGCCAGTCGACGTCCTCGTTGCCGGTGAGGTCGACGACCTCCTCGGCCATGTGGATGCCCCCCAGGTGGTGCGTGAGCATCAGGTCCAGGAACAGTTTCTCCGCCTCCACCCCCGTGGCCGCGCGCAGCGCGTCCAGCTGTTCCGGCGTGGCCATGCCCGGCATGAGGCCGTTGGTGAGGCTGCCCTGGGAGTTGGGCATCCACGCCATGCGGGGCTCGGAGCCGGTCGGGTCGAGGCGCCAGTCGCGGAGCCAGGCGCTCATGGTGCCGATCTGGCCCTGCTGGGTGATGGCGATGTCGGCGGCGAGCGACGCGACCTGGTCGTCCTGGGCCTTGGTGTGCATGATCATGGCCATTTCCACGGCTTGGGCGTGGTGGGTGGACATGTCGCGGATGAAGCCGGCCTCGACGGAGTCGTCGCCGGGGGTGGTGGCGAACGGGGTGAGGAAGCCGGCGGCGTAGCCGAGGGCCAGGCCGATCACGACGGCCAGCGTGAGCCAGACGGTCGTGAAGCGGCGGGCGGGGGGAGCGGGGACGGGCTCCTCCGAGCCGTCGTCGGTGGACGGCTCGGAGGAGATGTCGGTGGTGCTCATGAAAGGGGTCAGCTTCCGGTGCTGATCTCGCGCGGCGTGGTGCCGGTGGCGGTCACGCCGGAGGAGCAGCCGGCGTTGGGTTCCTGGGTGGCGTTGACGCGCAGCGCGCGGATGAACGAGTCGATGCGGTCGTCGTCCGCGGTGTCGACCTTCAGCTGGTAGCCCCAGGCCTGCAGCGAGATGTTGTTGGAGAGGCCGTCGACCGGGCTCATCAGCATGAACTCGTTGCCCTGGACCTTCTCGGCGAGCTTGTCGATCTGGTCCTGCGGGAGGCCGGTCTTGTACGTGATCCAGACCGCGCCGTGCTCCATGCTGTGCACCGCGTGCTCGTTGGCGATCGGCGCGTCGTACACGTCACCCATGCAGTTCTGCCAGGCGGTGTTGTGGTCGCCGCCGACCGGCGGGTTCGTCTTGTACGTCTGCGGGCCGCTCTTGTGGTTGGCGGTCAGCATGCCGGGGTCGGTCTCCCGGTAGTTGACGATGCCGTCGATGCCGGCGGCGCGGTCCTCCCAGGACTCGCTGCCCTTGATCACGGCGAACGCGCCGTAACCGATGATGCCGACCGCCAGCGCACCGACCGCCACGAACAGCAGGATCGGGCCCCAGCTGCGCTGCTGGGCCACCTTGACCGGCGTGACCGGTTTGCGCGGGCCCTTGCCGCCGCCGGGACGGGCACCGCTGCCCTTGGGCTTGCCGCCCCCGGGGGAGTTCGGCTTGGCGCCGGCAGCCGGCTTAACGACGGAGGGCCGGCGCTCGGGGCCACCCTGCGTGCTGATGCTCATCATGCCTCGTCAGGTCGATCGGTCTCGGGGGACGGTGTTCGCCCCAGATATACGAGTAACCGGGCCGCCACCAAGTTCCCGAGTCTACCCCCGATAGCATGGCTCGGTGACTCCCGCCAAGCTCTCCGAAGTCGTCCTCGCCGCAGCCCGGGCCGTGTTCGCGGCCAGGGGCCTCGACTCGTCCCTGCTTCCCGCGTCGATCTCGGTGGAGCGACCGCGCAACCCGGAGCACGGCGACTACGCATCGACGATCGCCATGCAGGTGGCGAAGAGGGCCGGCGTGCCGCCGCGCGAGCTGGCGCAGGCGCTGGTCGAGGAGCTCGGCCAGGCGCCGGGCGTCAGGTCGGTGGAGATCGCCGGGCCGGGCTTCCTGAACATCCGGCTGGACGCGGCCGCGGCCGGTGAGCTGGCCCGCCTGGTGGTGGAGAGCGGCGAGAGCTACGGGAAATCCGACAAACTCGCCAAGCAGAAGATCAACCTGGAGTTCGTCTCGGCGAATCCGACCGGCCCGGTGCACATCGGCGGCGTGCGGTGGGCCGCGGTCGGTGACGCGCTGGCCCGGCTGCTGCGCGCGGCCGGCGCGGAGGTCGGTACGGAGTACTACTTCAACGACGCCGGCTCGCAGATCGACCGCTTCGCGAACTCGCTGCTCGCCGCCGCGAAGGGCGACCCGGCGCCGGACGACGGCTACGGCGGCGCCTACATCGCCGAGATCGCGCAGACCGTGATCCAGGAGCACCAGGACATCCTGAAGCTGAACGAGGCCGAGGCCCGCGAGGAGTTCCGGCGGTACGGCGTCGACCTGATGTTCGCCGAGATCAAGAAGAGCCTGACCGACTTCGGCGTGCACTTCGACACGTACTTCAACGAGAAGGATCTGCACGACCGCGGCGCGCTGGGGCACGCGCTGGACCGGCTCACCGCGCAGGGCCACACGTACGAGCGGGACGGCGCGGTCTGGCTGCGCACCACCGACTTCGGCGACGACAAGGACCGGGTGCTGCGCAAGTCCGACGGCGACTGGACGTACTTCGCCGCGGACTGCGCCTACTACCTGGACAAGCGGGAGCGCGGCTTCGACCGGGTCGTGATCATGCTGGGCGCGGACCACCACGGCTACATCGGCCGGATGAAGGCGATGTCCGCCTGCTTCGGCGACGACCCCGCGGTCAACCTGGAGATCCTGATCGGCCAGTTGGTGAACCTGGTCCGCGACGGCGCCCCGGTCCGCATGTCCAAGCGGGCCGGCACGGTCGTGACGCTGGAGGACCTGGTGGACGCGATCGGCGTGGACGCGTCCCGGTACGCGCTGGCCCGCTACTCCTCCGACTCGCCGATCGACATCGACGTGGAGCTGTGGACCAGCGCCAAGTCGGAGAACCCGGTCTACTACGTGCAGTACGTGGCCGCCCGTACCGCCAGCATCGCGCGCAACGCCGCCGAGTCCGGGCACGCGCGCGGCACCGCCGCGGACTTCCGGCCCGAGCTGCTGCACCTGGACCGCGAGCTGGAGCTGCTGAAGACGCTGGCCGAGTTCCCGGCCGCGGTCGAGTCCGCCGCCGAGCTGCGCGAGCCGCACCGGGTCGCCCGCTACCTGGAGGAGGTGGCGACCGCCTACCACCGGTTCTACGACAACAAGATCGACGGGAAGATCCAGCGCATCCTGCCGGCGGGCGACGAGGAGTTCACCGAGACCCACCGCGCGCGGCTGTGGCTGAACGAGGCCACCCGAACGGTGATCTCCAACGGATTGTCCCTGCTCGGCGTCTCCGCCCCGGAGAGGATGTAACCCATGCGCGCACACGAGGCCGGCGCCCTGCACGGCGACCTGGGCACCCGCGGTCCCGAGTGGCTGCGGGTCCCCGCCGACGTCAACGCGCTGCTCCCGCAGCTCTGGCCGCGGCACGTGGCCCGCGGCACCGACGGCGTCCTGGAGATCGCCGGCAGGACCGTGCGGGAGCTCAAGGAGGAGTTCGGCACGCCCGCGTTCGTGCTGGACGAGGACGACATGCGCGCCCGCTGCCGGGAGTTCCGCGACGCCTTCCACGACGCGGACGTCTACTACGCGGGCAAGGCGTTCCTCTGCAAGGCGGTCGTGCGGATCGTCGCGGAGGAGGGCCTGTTCCTGGACGTCTGCTCCGGCGGCGAGCTGGCCACCGCGCTCGCGGCCGGCATGGACCCCGCGAAGATCGGCTTCCACGGCAACAACAAGTCGGTCGCGGAGCTGGAGCGCGCCGTCGAGGCGGGAGTCGGCCGGATCATCGTCGACTCGATCCACGAGATCGACCGGCTCACCGCGATCGTCCGGGAGCGGCGGGCCACGCAGCAGGTCCTGATCCGGGTCACCGCCGGCGTCGAGGCCCACACGCACGAGTTCATCTCGACCGCGCACGAGGACCAGAAGTTCGGGTTCTCCATCGCGGGCGGCGCCGCGTACCGTGCGGCTCTGAAGGTCCTGGACGAGGGGACGCTGGAGCTGAGGGGCTTCCACTCGCACATCGGCTCGCAGATCTTCGACACCAGCGGCTTCGAGCTGGCCGCGCGCCGCGTGCTGGAGCTGGTCGGCGAGATCAAGCAGGCCCGCGACGTGGACCTGCCGGAGCTGGACCTGGGCGGCGGGTTCGGCATCGCCTACACCACCCAGGACGACCCCTCCACGCCGAACGACCTGGCCAAGCGCATGCGCAAGATCGTCGAGGACGAGTGCGAGGCGCAGGGGCTGGTCCGGCCGCACCTGTCCATCGAGCCCGGCCGCGCCATCGTCGGCCCGGCGATGTTCACGCTCTACGAGGTCGGCACGGTCAAGGACCTCCAGATGCGCACCTACGTCAGCGTGGACGGTGGGATGAGCGACAACATCCGCACCGCGCTCTACGACGCCTCCTACAGCGCCACGGTCGCCGGCCGGAGAAGTGACTCACACCCGATCCTGGCCCGGGTGGTGGGAAAGCACTGTGAGTCCGGGGACATCGTGGTGAAGGATGAATTCCTGCCCGCCGACGTGCAGCCCGGAGATCTTCTCGCCGTTCCGGGCACGGGCGCGTATTGCCGCAGCATGGCCAGCAACTACAACCATGTGCCGCGCCCGCCCGTGGTCGCGGTCCGGGGCGGTGCGGCCCGCGTCATCGTGCGGCGGGAGACGGAAGCGGATCTGCTCGCATTGGATGTGGGATGACGAAACCAGCTGTTCGCGTGGCCCTGCTCGGCTGCGGCACGGTCGGCGCCGAGGTCGTGCGGCTGCTGCACGACCAGGCCGAGGACCTCACCGCCCGGATCGGCGCGCCGCTCGAGATCGTCGGCATCGCGGTCCGGCGGCTCGGCCGTGATCGCGGCGACCTGCCCGTCGACCCGTCGATCTTCACGACGGACGCGCTCGGCCTGATCAAGCGCGACGACGTCGACGTGGTGATCGAGGTGGTCGGCGGCATCGAGCCCGCGCGGACGTGGCTGGTCGAGGCGCTGCGCGCGGGCAAGAGCGTGGTCACGGCCAACAAGGCGCTGCTGGCCGAGGACGGCGGCACGCTGCACGACGCGGCCGCGGAGGGCGGTGCCGACCTCTTCTACGAGGCCGCGGTGGCCGGCGCGATCCCGCTGCTGCGCCCGCTGCGCGAGTCGCTGCACGGCGACCGGATCAACCGGGTCACCGGCATCGTGAACGGCACCACCAACTTCATCCTCAGCTCGATGGACTCCTCCGGGGCCGGGTTCGCGGAGGCGCTGGAGGAGGCGACCGCGCTCGGCTACGCGGAGGCGGACCCGACCGCGGACGTGGAGGGCTTCGACGCCGGCGCCAAGGCCGCGATCCTGGCGTCGCTGGCGTTCCACACCCGGGTCACCGCCGCGGACGTCTACCGCGAGGGCATCACCGAGGTCACCGCCGCGGACGTGGCCAGCGCCCGCGACATGGGCAGCACGATCAAGCTGCTGTGCATCGCGGCGCGCGGCGTCGACGCGGACGGCACCGAGTCGGTCAGCGTCCGCGTCCACCCCGCGATGATCCCGCGCAGCCACCCCCTGGCCAGCGTCGGCGACGCGTACAACGCGGTGTTCGTGGAGGCGGAGGCCGCCGGGCAGCTGATGTTCTACGGCCGCGGCGCCGGCGGCACGCCGACCGCGAGCGCGGTCCTCGGCGACGTGGTCGCGGTCTCCCGCAACCGCCTGGCCGGCACCTGGGCCCCGAGCGAGTCCGCCTACGCCAAGCTCGCGATCCGCCCGATGGGCGACGCGATCACGCGCTACCACGTCAGCCTCGACGTGGCCGACCGCGCGGGCGTGCTGGCGCAGGTCGCCGGCGTCTTCGCCAAGCACGACGTCTCGATCGCCACGGTCCGCCAGGCCGGCCACGGCGACGAGGCCAGCCTGGTCATCGTCACGCACACCGCCCGCGACGCCGCACTCGCCGCGACGGTCGAGGAACTGCGCCACCTCGACATCGTCCGCAGCATCGCCAGCGTGCTGCGCGTCGAGGGCGATTCCTGAGAGCCGATATTCCCGCTCCCGGCGTGGTCCCGGTCCGCATGCTCCCGCGGGCACCGCTCGGCCGTGGCCGGCCTCCCTGTCAGTCCCGCGTGCGGTCACCCACGCGACTCCCGCGGCGGCCGGGTCCGCCGGCGCGGCCTCGGCACCACGACCGCGCGGGCCGGCCGGCCAGCCGATGACCGCAGGCGGGCGCGGTCCGCGCTCGCTGCCGGGCTCGGCCGCGAACGCCGGCAGCGCGCCCTCACCGTGGCCGCCGGTTCGCGGCCGTGAGCGCGGGTAGCGCGGTCTCGGCGTGGCCGGCCGCCGGTCCGCGGCTTGTGTGTTGAGCGCGGGCGGCGGTGCCGCCGTGGCGCCGGCTCGCGGCTTGGCTGCGAAGGCGGGCGGTGCGGCCCTCGCGGTGGTTCGCGGGTTGGGCCACGAACGTGGGTGGCGCGGCGCCGCTCTGCGGCTCATGGGATGAGCCCGGGCGGCGGTGCCGCCGTGGCCGCGGGTTTACGGCTTGGGCCGGGAAGGCGGGCGGTGCGGCCCGCGCGGCGGTGGCCGCCGGTTCGCGGCTTGTGTCGTGAGCGCGGGCGGCGCGGTCCCGCGGTGGCCGCCGGTTGACGGCCGGGCCGGGAACGCCGGTGGGGCGGCGGATCTTGAGATCCGTCGCCCCGGGCGTTGGTCAGGAAGGTCAGGCGGCCGCGAACGGGTCGGTCGTGGTGCCGGTGGTGGTGCCGTCCTCCAGGTTGACCGTGGAGCCGTCGGCGGTGACGGACTCGAGGGAGCCGTTGAAGTCGGTGTCGGTGATCGTGTAGTCGGCCACGCCGTCGCCGTCCTCGTCGATCTCGATCACGTCGACCAGGCGGTCGGCGTTGCTGTCCGTGGCCGTGCCGTCGGTCGTGCCGTCGCCGTCGATGTCGGCCTCGGCGTAGTCGAGCAGACCGTCCGCGTCGGTGTCGGTCGCCGCGGTGTCGTTGATGCCGTCGCCGTCGGTGTCCGCCCACACCGTCTCCGCGACGCCGTCACCGTTCTCGTCGAGGCTGGAGTAGTCGGTCGCGCCGTCACCGTCGGTGTCGATGTAGGTGTACGTGTTCCCGGCCGTGTCCGTGTCGGTGAGCGCGGTCTCGAACTCCGTCGGCGCCGCCAGCTCGTCGTTCAGCGAGACGGTGTCGAACTCCACCGGAGCCTCGTCCGTGGTGGTGTCGATGCCGCTGAAGTCCTCGCTCATGGATCTCCCCTTCGAGATGTGGTCGGTGCGCCCCCGGCGCTGAGAGAAATATGCCGGATCGGGCTGCTCACCGGATATCCCGGAAATGTGCCACCACTGCTCATCCGATGATCAAGGGGGCGGCGGCATCGGTCACCCGCTCAGGCGGGTCATGTCCCGCCAGGTGGGTACCGGCCGGTGTGTCCTCGACCACGTGCACCGCGGTAGGGCAGGCTAGGGGCGAACGGCGTCCGAGGGGGAGCAGCATCATGTGGCGTGGCTTGATCGAGGCGTACCGGGACCGGCTGCCGGTCACCGAGGCGACACCGGTGATCACCCTGCACGAGGGCAACACGCCGCTGGTGCCGGCGCCGGAGCTCTCCACGCGCACCGGCGCCGACGTCTGGCTCAAGGTCGAGGGGGCGAACCCGACCGGTTCCTTCAAGGACCGCGGCATGACCATGGCGGTCTCCCGCGCGGTCGAGGAGGGCGCCAAGGCGATCATCTGCGCCTCCACCGGCAACACCAGCGCGTCCGCGGCGGCGTACGCGGCCCGTGCCGGCATCACCTGCGCGGTGCTGGTCCCGCAGGGCAAGATCGCGCTGGGCAAGCTGGGGCAGGCGCTCGTGCACGGCGCCAAGCTGCTCCAGGTCTCCGGCAACTTCGACGACTGCCTCGCGCTCGCCTCGAAGCTGTCGCTGGACTACCCGGTCGCGCTGGTCAACTCCGTGAACCCGGACCGCCTCCAGGGGCAGAAGACCGCGGCGTTCGAGATCGTCGAGGCGCTCGGCGACGCGCCGGACATCCACTGCCTGCCGGTCGGCAACGCCGGCAACATCAGCGCGTACTGGATGGGTTACCAGGAGGACCACGCCGCGGGCAACGCCACCCGGACGCCGCGGATGTTCGGCTTCCAGGCGTCCGGCGCCGCGCCGATCGTCAAGGGCGAGGCCGTGCGGGAGCCGTCCACGATCGCCACCGCGATCCGGATCGGCAACCCGGCCAGCTGGACCAAGGCGGTCGACGCCCGGGACGCGTCCGGCGGCCTGATCGCGGCGGTCACCGACCGGGAGATCCTCACGGCGTACCGGCTGCTCGCCCGTACCGTCGGCGTGTTCGTGGAACTGGGCAGCGCGGCGAGCGTGGCCGGCCTGCTCCAGCAGGCGGAGGCGGGGCGGGTCCCGGCCGGCTCCACCGTGGTGTGCACGGTCACCGGCCACGGCCTCAAGGACCCGGAGTGGGCGATCTCCACCGCGCCGTCGCCGACCACCATCCCGAACGACGTGCTCGCCGCCGCGCGCTCGCTCGACCTGGCGTAACCGCCGGTCAGCGCGGGGCGGGGCCGGCGAGCAGGTCGCGGGCCAGGTGCCGCAGGCGGGCCACCACCTCCGGGCTCATGTCCGGGTGCCAGCCGTCGAGCAGCCGGGCCAGCGTCTCGGTGCGGGCCTCGGCCAGTCGCTGCCACACCGCGTCGCCGGCCGGCGTCAGCGTCAGCTCGCGCTCGCCGTCGACGTACCCGGTCTCGCGCAGCTCGGTGAGCCAGGCGGCCACCCGGTCCGGCGGCAGCAGCCGGTGCGCCGGGACGCGGTCCAGCGTGGTCGAGCCGAGCCGCCCGATGCGGCCGAGCAGCCAGGTCGCGCCCGGTCCGACGCCGGTCCGGGCGCGCGTGGCCAGCTCGCCGTAGAGCCGCTCCGCGTCCTCGCGCAGCGCCAGCGCACCGAGCACGCGCTCCAGTTCGTCGACCGGGCGCGCGGCCGGTGCCATGCCGAACATCTCCGGCGGCAGCACCGGCGTGGTCACCCGCAGCGGCACCTCGGCCAGCAGCCAGGACAGCACCACGGCGACGCCGAGCAGCACGGCCAGCGTGTGGAATCCGACGTGCACGCCGTCCGTGTAGACGCGCACGTACAACGCGAAGGCCTCGGGCGTCTGCGGCGCGCTCATCACGTTCGCGTCGGAGAGCCGGGCGGGCAGCGACCCGGCCACGATCGCGGCGAACAGCATCGGCCCGACCGCGCCGCCGAACCAGCGGATGTACAGGTTGGCGAACGTGGCCACGCCCAGGTGGCGCGCGTCCGTGGCGTTCTGCACCGCGATCTGCACCATCGGGTAGATCAGGCCCAGGCCGAGCCCGATGAGCAGCGTGGCCAGCAGGATCAGCGCCAGCGGCGTGCTCACCTCCATCCGGCCCAGGATCAGCATGCCGATCACGACCAGCACGCAGCCGGTCCGGGTGAGCAGCCGGTACCGGCCGGTCCGGGCCACCACCACGCGCCCGGCGGCCACGGAGGCGAGCAGGCCGGCGGAGAGCGGCAGCAGCGCCAGCGCGGACGTGGCCGGGCCGCCGTCGCGGGCGAGTTGCAGGTACGGCGGCAGGCTGCCCACGGTCGCGAAGAGCGCGGCGCCGCCCAGCATGCCGATGGTGGACGCGGTCAGGAACACCGAGCCGGTGAAGAGTTCCGGCGGTATCACCGGCAGCGCGGCCCGGCGCTCGCACGCCACGAACGCGGCCACCAGCAGCGCGGTGACGCCGAGCGCGCCGGCCGTCCACGGCAGGCCGCGCCCGTCCGAGCCGGCCCAGAAGACGGCCAGCAGCGCGCCGGTGCCGATCATCGCCATCAGCGTCACGCCGGCCAGGTCCAGCGGTACGCGTACCGCCGTGTGCCGCCGCGGCGCCGTGAGCGCGACCGCGATCAGCAGCAGCAGCGCGGACGCGGACGTCACGTGGAACAGCCACCGCCAGGAGAGCGCCTCCGCCAGCAGGCCACCGGGGATCGGGCCGAGCACACCGGCCGCCGCGTAGGTGAGTCCGAACGCGTCCTGGAACGGCGCCCGCTCGTCGGCCTGGGCCAGTTGGGAGGTGAGCACGTGGGCGAGCACCAGCGCGGTCCCGGCGCCGACGCCGTAGATCACCTGGGTCCAGATCAGCGTGCGCATCTCGCCGGCCCGCCCGCCCAGCGCGGCGCCCGTGGCCATCGTGGCCAGGCCGGCCATCAGCAGCGGCCGCGGTCCGTACCGGTCGCCGAGCCGCCCGGCGAGCGGCGCCGCCGTGATGGTGGCCAGCAGCGACGCGGAGATGATCCACGCCGAGCGGGTCGGCCCGCCGACGTCGGTCGCCAGGTCGCGCAGTGCCGGGCCGTGCCAGGTGGTGTTCGTGGCGATCACCAGCGGCACGCCGAGGAGCGCGAGGAGCGGGAGCGTCCGGCGGGCCATGCCTACAGGCTATGTGGACATATTCGATAATTCTTCGCTAATGGAGGTTTTCGGCGACGGGCTCGGCGCGCTCCTCGGCCACGTCCGCCTCGACGGCCGTGACCAGCAGTTCCGTGGCGCGCACGATGACCTCGAGCTCCGGTGCGGACATGCGGCGGAGCACGCGCGCCTGCCGGTCGGTGCCGGCCATGATGATCCGCTCGACGGTCTGCCGGCCGTGCGCGGTGAGCACCACTCGTCGTACCCGCCGGTCATGGGGGTCCTCGTGTCTTTCCACCAGATCGTGGGCGACGAGCCGATCGACGATCCCGGTGACGGTGGCCAGGCTGACGCCCATGAAGCGCTGCAGTTCCTGACCGGATGCCCCGCCGCCGGCGCCGAGCATGAGTAGGATCTTGAGCTGCGGCATGGTCAGATGCGCGTCGAAGAGCGGGTTGGACCGATCGTGCGCGAAGAGGTACTGCAGTCGGCGCTGCGTCTCCATGATCTTCGCGATCAGCCGGTCCTTGTCCTCGTCGGCCACCCGCGTCTCCTGCCGTCTCGCCGTCCGAATCTGCCGGGAACGTCCAGCTCTTTCCGGAAACGGAGCCTTGTCGTGAACGTGATCTAGGGGATGTCCCCGATTGTGGGCAACTTGTTCGCGTAAGGCAAACTATTCGTGTCGAGCTAACTTACCCCAGCAGGAGAAGAGTCTGCTCATGTCCTTGCTCGCCAGACTGAGTCTCGCGAACCGGGGTCTCGTCGCCCTGATCGCGATCATCGTTACCGGCTTCGGGGCCTTCGCCATCCCGTCCCTCAAGCAGCAGCTGCTGCCCTCGCTGGAGTTCCCGGCCGCGTTCATCTTCGCCTCCTACCCCGGGGCCTCGCCGGAGATCGTCGAGCAGCGGGTCACCGAGCCGATCGAGAACAGCGTCCAGGGCATCGAGGGCCTCGACGAGGTCACGTCCACGACCAGCGAGGGCTCCTCGACGGTTCAGGTCATGTTCGAGTTCGGCACGGACCTGACCCAGACCGTGTCGAAGATCGAGAGCAACCTGGCCCGAATCCGCAGCCAGCTCCCGGAGGACGTCGACCCGACCGTCTTCGCCGGCAGCACCGCGGACCTGCCGGCCATCGTGCTGGCCGCGTCCGGCGGCACGGACGAGGCCGCGCTCGCGGCCACGCTGAACGAGACCGTCATCCCGGAGCTGCAGGGCATCGACGGCGTGCGGACCGCCGAGGTGAGCGGCGCACGCACCATGAGCATCGCCATCACGCCGGACCTGGCGAAGTTCGGCGCGGCCGGCGTCAACCCGGGCGGCATCGCCACCGCGCTCCAGGCGAACGGCGTCTCCGTCCCGGCCGGCACGCTCACCGAGGGCGAGCGCACGCTGACCGTCCAGGTCGGCACGCCGATCTCCTCCATCGAGGACCTGCAGAACATCTACCTGAGCGGCACCGGCGGCCGCGCGGTCCGGCTCGGCGACATCGCGACCGTGGCCGAGGTCCCGGCCGCGCCGACGTCCTACACGCGCACCGACGGCGTGGACAGCCTCGGCATCTCGGTCACCGCCACGCCGGACGGCAACGCGGTGCGCATCTCCGAGGAGATCCGCGACCGCCTCGACGAGCTGCAGACGGCCAGCGGCGCCACGCTCACGGTCGTGTTCGACCAGGCGCCGTTCGTGGAGAAGTCGATCGAGAGCCTGGCCACCGAGGGCATGCTCGGCCTGATCATGGCGGTCGTCGTCATCCTGGTCTTCCTGCTCTCCATCCGCTCCACGCTGGTCACCGCGGTCTCCATCCCGCTCTCCGTGCTGGTCGCGTTGATCGCGCTCTGGATTCAGGACTACTCGCTCAACCTGCTCACGCTCGGCGCGCTCACCATCGCGGTCGGCCGCGTGGTCGACGACTCGATCGTGGTGCTGGAGAACATCAAACGCCATCTCGGGTACGGCGAGGCGAAGCTCCACGCGATCACCACCGGCGTGCAGGAGGTCGCCGGCGCGGTGCTGGCGTCCACGCTCACCACGGTCGCGGTCTTCGCCCCGATCGCGCTCGTCGGCGGCTTCGTCGGCCAGCTCTTCGCGCCGTTCGCCATCACGGTCACGGTCGCGCTGCTCGCCTCGCTGGTGGTGTCGCTGACCATCGTGCCGGTGCTGGCGTACTGGTTCCTCCGCCCGCCGAAGGGCACCGCGGAGGAGGCCGAGGCGGTCCGCAAGGCCGCGGAGGAGAAGGAGCTGCGCAGCCCGCTCCAGCGGTCGTACCTGCCGGTCATCCGGTTCGCCACCACCTGGCGCTGGACCACCATCCTGATCGGCGTCGTGGTGCTGGCCGTCACCGGCGGGCTCGCCACCCAGCTGAAGACCAACTTCATCGACCAGTCCGGGCAGGACACGCTGAGCATCTCCCAGGAGCTGCCGGTCGGCACCAGCCTGGAGGCGACGAACGCGCAGGCCAAGCGCGTCGAGGCGGTGCTGTCCGGGTCCGACGAGGTGAAGTCGTACCAGGCCACCGTGGGCGGCGGCGGTCAGGCATCGCTGTTCGGCGGCGCCAGCGGCGCGAGCAACGCGAGCTTCTCCGTCACGCTGGAGGAGGACGCCGACACCGAGGCGTTCACCCAGCACCTGCGCGACGAGTTCGACGACCTGGGCCCGTCGGCCGGCGAGATCACCGTCGGCGCGGACTCCAGCAGCGGCTTCAGCGGCAACGAGCTCGCGGTCGTGGTCAAGGCCTCCGACCCGGACGCGCTGGCCGCCGCCACCAAGCAGGTGCAGGACGCGATGGCCGCCACGCCGGACGTGACGGACGTGACCAGCGACCTCGCCGAGAGCGTGCCGCGGATCGACATCACGGTCGACCGCGAGGCCGCGACCGCCCGGGGCCTGAGCGAGGCGCAGATCGGCCAGCTCGTCTCCGGCGCGTTCCGGGACGCCCCGATCGGGCAGGTGACGCTGGCCGGCGGCGAGCGCAGCATCGTGCTCGACCTGGGCGGTACCGCGCCGGCCGACCTGGCCACGCTCCGTGCGTACCCGCTGCAGACCCAGGGCGGCGTGGTGCCGCTCGACGACGTGGCGGACGTCGATGAGGTGCGCGGCCCGGTCGAGATCACCCGGATCAACGGCGACCGCAGCGTCACCGTCACCGGCACGGTCGGCGGCTCCAACGTCGGCGCCGCCACCACCGAGCTGACCACGAAGCTGGACGCGCTCACCCCGCCGGCCGGCGCGAGCTGGGAGATCGGCGGCGTCAGCGCGGACCAGGCCGAGGCGTTCCAGCAGCTGGGCCTGGCGGTTCTGGCCGCCATCGCGATCGTCTTCATCATCATGGTGGCGACGTTCGGCTCGATCGTCCAGCCGCTGATCCTGCTGGTCTCCATCCCGTTCGCGGCGACCGGCGCGATCCTGCTGCTGCTGGCCACGGACACCGCGCTCGGCGTCCCGGCGCTGATCGGCGTGCTGATGCTGGTCGGCATCGTGGTCACCAACGCCATCGTGCTGATGGATCTGATCAACCAATACCGCAAGCAGGGGTACGGCGTGCAGGAGGCGGTGATCGAGGGTGGCCGGCACCGGCTGCGGCCCATCCTGATGACCGCGATCGCCACCATCTTCGCGCTCACCCCGATGGCGCTCGGCCTGACCGGCGAGGGCGGGTTCATCTCGCAGCCGCTGGCGGTCGTGGTGATCGGCGGTCTGATCAGCTCCACGCTGCTCACGCTGCTGCTGGTGCCGGCGCTCTATACGCTGGTCGAGGGCCGGCGCGAGCGTCGCGAGGAGCGGCGGGCGCGCAAGGCGGAGAAGGCGCGGGCCGGTGTTCCGGCCCCGGCTCCGTCCGCTCCGGCCGATTCATCCGCGCCGGCCGCACCGGCGAAGGTCGACTCGGTGCCGGAGACGTCGGGTGCGCTGCGTGAGGGCACCGACCAGTTCGAGGTGCTCCGCCTGCCGCGGAGCAACAAGTCGCCGCTGCCTCCGCAGGAGTAGGCGACGTCACGCCGAGGCGCCCGCCGGATCCGTCCGGTGGGCGCCTCCGTCGTTCGGGCCTCGATCGTTTGAGTAAGGTCCCCATGTGAGTTCACCCCTGTCGCTGCTGGCCCGCAACCCGGACTTCCGGCGGCTCTACCTCAGTGAACTCGTGGTCTTCGGCGCGGACTGGTTCGTCATGGTGCCGCTGCTGGTGCTGCTGACCGAGCTGACCGGCAGCGGCGTGCTCGGCGCGCTGGTGATGACCGTGGACACCGGGCTGAACGCGCTGCTGCTGCCGTACTCGGGCACGGTGGTGGACCGGGTCGACCGCCGTACCGTCATGATCTCCGCGAACCTGGTGGCGCTCGCCGCGTCACTGCTGCTGTTCACGGTGCAGGGCGCGGGCACCGCGTGGCTGGCGCTGCTGGCCATGGCCGCGGTCGCGGTCGCCAAGTCGTTCTACACGCCCGCCGCGCAGGCCGCGCTACCCAACGTGGTCGACCCCGCTGACCTGCCCGCGGCGAACGCGCTGGCCGGCGGCGCCTGGGGCATCATGGTCGTGGTCGGCGCCTCGGTCGGCGGCGTGCTCAGCGGACTGGCCGGCCCGTACGTCTGCTTCGCCGTAGCCGGCGCCGGACTGCTCGTCGCGGCCGTGCTCACCGCCCGCATCCGCCGCCCGCTCCAGGCCGCCTCCGGCGCCTCCCCCGCGCACCCGCTCGCCGCGATCCGCGAGGCGCTGCACCACATCGGCGGCAGCTCCCGCCTGCGCGCACTGATCACCGTCAAGTCCGCGGTCGGCCTCGGCAACGGCGTCATCGCCGCGTTTCCCCTGGTGGTGGCCGCCTGTGGGGTGGGCCCGGCCGGTGTCGGCATCCTCTTCGCGGTACGCGGCGCGGCCGTCCTGGTCGGCCCGTTGGTCACCCGCCGCCTGCTCGACCACCAGAGCTGGCTGCTGCCCGGCCTGGCGATCTCGATGGGCGTCTACGGGCTCGCGTACGCCACCGCGGCGTTCGCGCCGTACTTTCCGCTGCTGGTGGCGCTGGTCTTCGTGGCACACTTCGCGGGCGGGACCAACTGGATGCTGTCCAACTTCGCGCTCCAGGGCGCGGTGCCGGACGCGCTGCGCGGCCGGGTCTTCGCCACCGACCTGATGCTGACCACGATCGCGATCTCGATCAGCCAGCTCGGCGTGGCCGCCGTCATCGACCACGTATCCCCACGCCACATCATGCTCGCCAGCGGCGCCGTCACCCTCCTCTACGCCTGCGCCTGGTCCATCGCCACCCGCCCCCGCACCCGCCCCTGATCTCGCGCGGAGGACGCGCCGGGCGGAGAGTCCACTGTGGCTCCGCAAGCTTCAGGCCGGACATTCGTCGCATGCCGGGTCCGCCGCCGTCGCCGGTGCGGCAGGCGGATGTGCGGAGGAGGGGTTGTGGTCGAGTGGTAGCATGGTGATATCACTTCGATATGGGGGAGATGTCATGGAGCGGCGGGTCTTCCGGGTCAACGGATTTGTGGTGATCGGGCTGCTGGTGCTGCTGACGGCGGCGGCGGCCGGTGCGGTGGTGCCGTTCGTGAACGCGGACGGTGGGGAGGTCGTCGTCGCGGTGGCGGCGGTCGTGGTGGCGGTGATCCTGACGATCGCGTCGACCGGGTTCGTGGTGGTGAATCCGAATGAGGCGCAGGTGGTGCAGTTCTTCGGGCGCTACCTCGGGGTGATCCGGGCCGAGGGTCTGCAGTGGACGTGGCCGTTCACGGCGCGGCGGCGGGTGACCATGCGGGTGCGCAACTTCGAGACCGACCGGCTGAAGGTGTCGGACGCGGACGGCAACCCGGTGGAGATCGCGGCGGTCGTGGTGTGGCGCGTGGTGGACCCGGCGGCGGCGGTGTTCGCGGTGGACGACCACGTGGAGTACGTCGCGGTGCAGGCGGAGACGGCGGTGCGGCACCTGGCCACCAGCTACCCGTACGAGGCGCACGACACCGGGCGGTCCAGCCTGCGGGACAGCTCGGTGGTGAGTGAGGAGCTCACGGCGGAGCTGCGCGAGCGGTTCGAGCGGGCCGGCGTGGAGGTGCTGGAGTCGCGGACCACGCATCTGGCCTACGCTCCGGAGATCGCTCAGGCGATGCTGGCGCGGCAGCAGGCGAGCGCGATCGTCGGCGCGCGGTTCCAGATCGTGGAGGGCGCGGTCGGCATGGTGTCGAACGCGTTGGAGCGGCTGCGGGACGAGCACGTGGTAGAGCTGGACGAGGAGCGCAAGGCCCAGATGGTGGCGAACCTGCTGGTGGTGCTGTGCGGCGACCGGGCCGCGCAGCCGGTGGTGAACACGGGGTCGCTGTACTCCTGAGGGGACCGGTCGATGCCGGAGCGCAAGAAGCTGTTGTTACGCCTGGACCCGCAGGTCTACGACGCCGTCGCCAGGTGGGCGGCCGACGACCTGCGCAGCGTGAACGCGCAGATCGAGTTCGCGCTGCGGCAGGCGCTGCGGGCCGCCGGCCGTAAGCCCAAGGCCGAGCCGCCGGAGCGGGACGACGACGCTACTGAATGAACGGAGGCCGCGGGCCCGGGTCCGCGGCCTCCCACGGCTGTGCCCGGCCGGACCGGGACAGCACGGCCGCGATCAGCGCGCCGAGCCCGCCGACGGAGAGCGCGGTCGAGATCAGCCAGTGCACGCCCGCGACGACCGAGTAGAGCGACCGGTCCGACGACTGGAACACCCAGGGGAGCGTGATCTCCCAGACCATCGAGACGATCCCGGACGCCAGCAGCAGCGCCAGCCCGAGCGTGGCGAGGCGCGCGGTACGCGGCGCGAGCGACCGGGCCCGCGCGCGGACGAGCACCAGCCCGGTGACGCAGGCGACGAGCATCGGCAGGTGGAAGACCGCCGTGAAGAAGGACATGCGCCGCAGGTTATCCGCGGGTCGCAACCGGTGCGCCACCCGCGCGGAGGGTGACGGACCGACCTCCCTAGGCTGATCACGTGGCTCTCTCCTTCGTCACTGATCCCGTCACGGTGCGGGTGCCCGCCACCAGCGCCAACCTCGGGCCCGGATTCGACGCGCTCGGGCTCGCGCTCGCCCTCTACGACCACGTCACCGGCCGGGTCACGGACGACGGCTGCACGGTGACGGTCACCGGCCAGGGCGCGGGCGAGCTGCCGGACGGCGCGGAACACCTGGTCGCCCGGTCCGCGTACGCGGCGTTCGACCTGCTCGGCGCGCGCCCGCCCGGGCTGGCCCTGGCCTGCGAGAACCGCATCCCGCAGGCCCGTGGCCTGGGCTCCTCCTCGGCCGCGATCGTGGCCGGGATCGAGGTGGCCCGGTCGCTGGTCGCCGGCGGGCGCGAGCTGATGGACGACGCGGCCGCGCTGCGCCTGGCGAACGAGTTGGAGGGCCACCCGGACAACGTGGCACCGTGCCTGCTCGGCGGCTTCACCATCGCCTGGACCGACGGGTCCGGTGCACACGCGGTACGGCTGGCCCCGGCCGCGGACGTGCATCCGACCGTCTTCGTGCCCGAGCTGCGCGGGCTCACCGCGCACGCGCGCGCCGCGCTGCCGGCCGAGGTGCCGCACGCGGACGCGGCGCGCAACGCGGGCCGGTCCGCGCTGCTGGTGCACGCGCTGACCGCGGCGCCGGAACTGCTGCTCCCCGCCACCGAGGACCGTCTGCATCAGGACTATCGGGCGCCCGGAATGCCGGAGAGTGCGGCACTCGTCCGGCGGCTCCGAGCGGCCGGCGTGGCCGCCGTGATCAGCGGCGCGGGCCCCACCGTGCTGGCATTGACGCAGGTCCCCGGCGACTTCGAGGCCGGTGAGGGGTGGTCCGCCACGCCGATTACCGTGGACTCGGGTGGTGCTGATCTGTCGAGTAGTACACTGGGACACGCCGAGCGGTACACTATTGCCGCAGGTCGCAAGAGTTGATTACGCTCTAGACCTAGCACGACCGCGAAGCAAAGCGATGATCTCCTGCGGGTCGGTGCACCCCCGAAGCTTTCGGCGGTCAGCCCGTCTCACCTCCTGCCTAGGCATGACGCCGTTCCGCAGATGTCACGGCCGCTGTCGGCGGCGATCCCGATCTGTCGATCCAGACCGATTGGAAACCGCTCTCCGGCTGCCGTGCAGAAGACTCCCGTGACGCGATGTGCGAGGCGGGAACCGAGGCCGCCCGGCCACCACATGACGAAACACCCGGGCAGCCCGGCCTTACGAGGGAAGGAATCCATTGAGCGACACCACCGACGTCACGTCGGATGCTTCCAAGGTCGCTGACGACGCCGCGGCAGGCACCACCCGCCGCCGGCGCTCCGGGACCGGCCTGACGGCGATGCTCCTGCCCGAGCTGCAGAGCCTCGCCGCGTCGCTCGGCATTTCCGGCACCGCCCGGATGCGCAAGGGCGAGCTGGTCGCCGCCATCTCCGAGCGTCAGAGCGGCGGTGCGAGCGGAGGCGCCCCTCGTCAGCGCGCGGAGGTCGCCGCGGCGGCCGCACCGGTGCGCGAGGAGGTGCGGGCCGAGATCCGCGAGAGCGCCGACGCCCCGGCCGAGGCCCCGGCGGAGACGCGCGCGCCGCGCCGGGCCTCCCGGGCCGCCGCCGGCGCCCCGGAGCCTCGCAACGAGACCGAGGAGGCGCCGGAGCCGCAGCAGCGCGAGGGCCGCAGCCGTCGGGAGCGCGGCGACCGGACCGACCGCAACGACCGCGGCGAGCGGGCCGAGCGCGGTGACCGCGAGCGCAACGACCGCGGCGAGCGGGCCGAGCGTGGCGAGCGGGCCGAGCGTGGCGACCGGGCCGAGCGTGGCGAGCGCGGCGACCGGGCCGAGCGCGGCGACCGCAATGAGCGCGGCGACCGCAACGAGCGTGGCGACCGCAACGAGCGTGGCGACCGCAACGACCGCGACCGGGACCGCAACGACCGGTCCGAGCGGGCGCCGCGTGGCGCCGACCGGGACCGCAACGACGACACCGAGGACGACGAGGACGGCGGCGGCCGGCGCGGCCGGCGCTCCCGCTTCCGGGACCGTCGTCGCGGCCGTGGCGAGCGCGAGGGCGGCGAGCGCACCGAGCGCGGCGGCAACGAGCCGCAGTTCTCCGAGGACGACGTGCTCGTCCCGGTGGCCGGCATCATCGACGTGCTGGACAACTACGCGTTCGTCCGCACCACCGGCTACCTCTCCGGGCCGAACGACGTCTACGTCTCCATGTCGCAGGTGAAGAAGTACGGCCTGCGCCGCGGCGACGCGATCACCGGCGCGGTGCGCGCGACCCGCGAGGGCGAGCAGCGGCGCGACAAGTACAACCCGCTGATCCGGCTCGACACGGTCAACGGCATGGAGCCGGACGAGGCCAAGCGCCGTCCCGAGTTCTACAAGCTCACGCCGCTCTACCCGCAGGAGCGCCTGCGGCTGGAGACCGAGCCGCACATCCTGACCACGCGCGTCATCGACCTGGTGATGCCGATCGGCAAGGGCCAGCGCGCCCTGATCGTCTCGCCGCCGAAGGCCGGTAAGACGATGGTGCTCCAGGCGATCGCGAACGCGATCACCCACAACAACCCGGAGTGCCACCTGATGGTGGTGCTGGTGGACGAGCGCCCCGAAGAGGTCACCGACATGCAGCGGTCGGTGAAGGGCGAGGTCATCGCGGCCACGTTCGACCGTCCGCCGCAGGACCACACCACGGTCGCGGAGCTGGCGATCGAGCGGGCGAAGCGCCTGGTCGAGCTGGGCCACGACGTGGTCGTGCTGCTGGACTCCGTGACGCGTCTCGGCCGGTCGTACAACCTGGCGGCGCCGGCCTCCGGCCGCATCATGTCCGGTGGTATCGACTCGACCGCGCTCTACCCGCCGAAGCGCTTCCTCGGCGCCGCGCGCAACATCGAGAACGGTGGCTCGCTCACCATTCTCGCGACCGCGCTGGTGGAGACCGGGTCCATGATGGACACGGTCATCTTCGAGGAGTTCAAGGGCACCGGTAACGCGGAGCTGAAGCTGGACCGGAAGATCGCCGACAAGCGCACCTTCCCGGCCATCGACATCCACCCGTCCGGCACGCGTAAGGAGGAGATCCTGCTCGCGCCGGAGGAGCTGGCCATCACGCACAAGCTCCGCAAGGTCCTCCACTCGCTGGAGTCCCAGGCCGCGCTGGACCTGCTGCTCGGCCGGCTCAAGGAGACCCGGACGAACATCGAGTTCCTGATGCAGATCGCGAAGTCGACACCGGGCGAGTAGAAGACCTGCACAGATCCTCGGCGGGTACGGCGAAAACGTACCCGCCGAGGATTTTCGTTCTGCCGCGAAGCGATGGTTTTGTGGTCGAACATGGGGGTGTGTCGCACGCCGTCCCCGGTTACCGGGATAACCCCACCCCTCCGTGGGACCCGGACGCGCCGGTGGACGCGATCGAGGCCGAGGAGTTCCTGCGCCTCTGCTACCGCGAGGACACCCGGCTCGGCCCGGTCGAGCCGCGGCTGTCCGTGGTGCGCGCGCAGATCGCGGCGACCGGCACCTACGCGCAGACGGCGGACGAGGTCGCCTACGGCGCGAAGGTGGCCTGGCGCAACGCGTCCCGCTGCATCGGCCGCCTCTACTGGCGCAGCCTGGTGGTGCTGGACCGGCGCGACGCGCGCACCGCGGACGACGTCTTCGCGCTGCTCCTCCGGCACCTGCGGCAGGCCACCGGCATCGGCACCCCCGGTCAGCTGCGCCCGATCATCTCGATCTTCGCGCCGGCGACGCCGGGCCGGCCGTACCCGCGGATCTGGAACGAGCAGTTGATCCGGTACGCCGGTTACCGCCGCTCCGACGGCAGCGTGCTCGGCGACCCGCGGATGGTGGAGTTCACCGAGGCGATGACCGCGCGCGGCTGGCGCGGTGCCGGGACCGACCACGACGTGCTGCCGGTGGCGATCGAGACGCCGGAGGAGGGCGTGCGGCTGTTCGAGCTCCCCGGCCAGGCCGTGCTGGAGGTGCCGCTGACCCACCCGGACCTGCCCTGGTTCGAGGAGCTGGGGCTGCACTGGTACGCGGTCCCGGCCGTCACGAACATGCGGCTGACCATCGGTGGCCTGCACTACCCGCTGGCGCCGTTCAACGGCTGGTACATGGGCACCGAGATCGGCGCGCGCAGCTTCGGCGACGCGGACCGGTACGACGTCGTGCCCGAGGTGGCGAAGCGGATGGGGCTGGACACCTCGTCCGAGGGCACGCTCTGGCGGGACCGCGCGCTGATCGAGCTGAACCGGGCCGTGCTGCACTCCTTCGACCGGGCCGGCGTGAAGATCTCCGACCACCACACCGAGTCCGAGCGCTTCCTGTCCCACCTGCGCAACGAGGAGCGGGCCGGTCGTCAGGTGCCCGCGGACTGGAGCTGGATCGTGCCACCGATCTCCGGTTCCGCCACCCCGGTCTTCCACCGCTACTACCACGAGGCGGACCTTCGGCCCGCGTTCTACCTCGACGAGGACGCGCACGAGCGGGCGCTGCGCCCGGACCGGCGGAAACCCTCAGCTTCGGAGCGCTGACGCCGATCGGGGACGTGGAATCCAGGTCCGCGCGCGAGGGGATGTACCGGATGTACCCACGGCTGCTGCTGCCGGTGCTGGCGGTCTGGGACCGCACCCGGATGACCGTGCGACTGTCGATCATCATGGTGGTGCTCCTGGTGCCGTGCATGAGCGCGGTCTACGGCTTCGTGCACTTCGCGCAGGGCCAGATCACGTTCTCCGAGCGCGAGGCCGACGGGAACGAGGTGCTGCTGCCCGCGCTGGAGCTGTTCGGCGGGGCGCTGGCCGGCGAGCGCCCGGACCTGGCCGCGCTGGACGCCGCGATCGCGGCGAACGCGGAACTGCTCGAGGACGGCACGCTGGACGAGGCGCGGGCCGCGCTCACCGAGGCCGCGGCCGGGGACACGACCTCGGGCGCGGACCGGATCGCGTTCGGCGAGGCGCTGGCCGCGTTCATCACCGGCGTCGCGAACGAGTCCAACCTGATCCTGGACCCGGACCTCGACTCGTTCTACGTGATGGACATGGAGGTCGTGCAACTCCCGCGCGGGCTGCTGGCCGCGGCCCGCGCCGCCGCGCCGGTGAACCCGGCCGGGACCGCGCTCGTCGCGGAGCAGGCGGTCTACGCCAGCGAGCTGACCACGGTCGCCGCGAACCTGCGCGCCGGCGCGGAGACGTCGCTGGCGAACACGTCCGACGGCGCGCTCGCCGGGCGGCTGGCCGGCGTGGAACGCGTCGCGGCCGCGGCCGAACGGCTCGCCGCCGAGATCACCGCGGGTTTGGGCGGCACGGCCGCGGTCGACCCGGCCCCGCTCGGCGAGGCGGTGACCGCGGTCACCGGTGACCTCTACGCCGCGCTGGGCGGGCTGATCGAGACCCGGGTGGACGGCTTCGAGCGGGAGCGGGACGTCGTCCTGACGATCACCGTGGTCGGCGTGCTGCTGGCGCTCTACGCGGGCGTCGGGCTCTGGTGGCACACCCGCTTCCACGTCGGGCACATGGTCGAGGGCGTACGCGCGATCGCGGCCGGTGACCTGGCGCCGCGCCCGCTGCCGGCCGGCCGGGACGAGTTCGGCGACATCGGCCGCGCGCTCGGCACCGCGCGCGAGAAGATCGCGGCCCAGGAGGAGGATCTGCGCGCCGGCCAGGACGCGCGCGAGCAGCAGCTGCACACCAGCCTGACGCAGCAGCAGAGGTCCGAGGCGCTGCTGCGCGAGCGGGCGAAGGAGGCGATCGCGGAGACCGCGTCCACCATCGCCGGGGAACTGGCCGCCGTGGCCGGCCAGGTGGACCAGGTGCGCGCCGCCACCAACCGGATCGACGAGCGGATGGCCTCGGCCGCGGAGATCACCCAGTCCGTGGTGACCCGGGCGGCCGAGGCGGACCGGGTCACCGGCGCGCTCAACGCCAGCCTGCGCCGCGTTGCCGAGATGGCCCAGGTGATCGCGGGCGTGGCCGACCAGACCCGCATGCTGGCGCTGAACGCGACCATCGAGGCGGCCCGCGCCGGCGAGATGGGCAAGGGCTTCGCGGTGGTGGCCGGCGAGGTCAAGGACCTGGCCACCGCGTCGGCCCGGTCCACCGAGCAGATCGCGAGCACCATCTCCTCGCTGGAGACGGACGTGGCCGAGATGTTCGCCGCGATCGGCGGCGTCACGGACGGCATCGGCAGCGTGAACAGCGCCACACTCGAGCTGCGCCAGATCGCGGTCGAGCAGCACGACCTGGTGCAGGGCCTGAACCGGGGCGTCGCGGAGACGCTGGACCGGATCAACACCATGGTCGACCTGACCGACAAGCTGGAGCGGCGCGAGTTCCCCCGGTTCCCGGACAGCGGCGCGGTGACGCTGGTCGTGGACGGCGAACGGCACGCCGGCCGGCTGCTCGACCTGGGGCTGGGTGGCCTGCACTGCAGCGTGCCGAGCCTCGACCGGCTGGGCCTGGGCGCGGAGGTGACCGCGGAGTTCCGGGTCGGCGGCACGACCGCCTCGCTGCCCGCGACCGTGGCCCAGCGCTCCGGCGACGACGTGCGGCTGCGCTTCACGGAGGTGCCGCCGGACGTGCGCGAGCGGCTCTCCCGGCACCTCACCACGCTCGGGAATGCGCTGACGTGAGCCTCGGTTACACCACCCGGAACGGTCGCCGTCTCCCGGTGCGGACCTCGCACCCGCGACATGGCAGACTGGACCATCGGCCAGCGGTTCCGGTTCACGCTCCACGATCGGCGTCGAGCGACCCGGCGACCACCCACGAGAGGACCGAGGCACATGAAGAAGGACATTCACCCGCAGTACGCCGTGACCGAGGTGTCCTGCTCCTGCGGCAGCACGTTCACCACGCGGAGCACCGCGAAGGACGGCAAGATCTCCGTCGAGACCTGCAGCGCCTGCCACCCGTTCTACACCGGCAAGCAGCGCGTGCTCGACACCGCGGGTCGCGTGGCCAAGTTCCAGCAGAAGTACGCCAAGGTCCAGAAGGCCGGCGCGAAGAACAAGTAGCTCCCCGTACGGCGCTCGTCTCCTGCCTTCCCGGCAGGGGCGGGCGCCGTTCGTCGTTTCGTGCCGGGTCTTCACGAGAAAGAGCTTGAGATGAGCAACGAACGGCTGAAGTCGCTCCTGGAGGAGTACGCCGACCTGGAGAAGCGGCTCGCCGATCCGGCCATCCACGCGGACCAGAACACGGCCCGGCGGGTGGGCCGGCGGTTCGCCGAGCTCGCCCCGATCCACAAGGCGCACGCGGAGCTGGAGCAGGCCCGGGAGGACCTGGAGGCGGCCCGCGAGCTGGCCGCCGAGGACCCGGCGTTCGCGGCCGAGGCCGAGGAACTGTCCACGCGCCTGCCCGAGCTGGAGGAGCGCCTCGCCGAGCTGCTCATCCCGCGGGACCCCAACGACGCCAAGGACGTGATCCTGGAGATCAAGGCGGGCGAGGGCGGCGAGGAGTCCGCGCTGTTCGCCGGCGACCTGCTGCGGATGTACCAGCGGTACGCGGAGCGGCACGGCTGGGTCACCGAGATCATCGAGGCGCAGAGCTCGGACATGGGCGGCGTCAAGGACGTCTCCGTCGCGATCAAGACCAAGGGCGTGCCCGACGGCGGCAACGGCGTCTGGTCCCGGCTCAAGTGGGAGGGCGGCGTGCACCGGGTGCAGCGCGTGCCGGTCACCGAGTCGCAGGGCCGCATCCACACCAGCGCCGCGGGCGTGCTGGTGCTGCCGGAGGCCGAGGAGGTCGACGTGCAGATCGACCCGAACGACCTGCGCATCGACGTGTTCCGCTCGTCCGGCCCCGGCGGTCAGTCGGTCAACACCACCGACTCCGCGGTCCGGATCACCCACGTGCCGACCGGCGTGGTGGTCTCCTGCCAGAACGAGAAGTCGCAGCTGCAGAACCGGGAGCAGGCCATGCGAATCCTGCGCGCCCGGCTGCTCGCGGTCGCCCAGGAGGCGGCGGCGGCCGAGGCCTCCGACGCGCGCAAGTCGCAGGTGCGCACGGTCGACCGGTCGGAGCGCATCCGGACGTACAACTTCCCGCAGAACCGGATCACCGACCACCGGATCGGCTTCACCGCGTACAACCTGGACCTGGTGCTCGCCGGCGACGTGGACGGCGTGCTGGACGCGCTGACCGAGGCGGACCGGGCCGCGCGCCTGGCCGGTGACACGGAACTGTCCCGGAAGTAAGTGACGTAACCGGGGGCCCGGCCGGTCCTACCCCATGACGGTCTCGATATGGGGAGTGACATGGATCAGGATCTGAAGGGCCTCTTCGGGCGGGCGGTCGCGGACGAGCCGGTGCCGCTGGGCGACATCGCCGCGGACGCGATCACCGGCGGCACGCGGATCCGCCGGCGGCGCCGGGTGCTGACCGGGTCCGCGGCCGCGGTCGCGCTGGTGGCGGTGCTCGGCGCGGTGAACCTGGTGCCGCGGCCCGCCCCCGCGCCGGAGGTGGTCCAGTTCGGGTTGGCCAGCTGGTCCGAGTGCGACGTCACCGACCAGTTCGCCGACGAGGCGGCGATCTTCCTGGAGCATGACGCGACGGCCGAGCAGCGGGCCGCGCTCGACCGGTCGCTCGCCGCGGACCGGGCGCTGCGCGGCTACTTCTTCGAGGACCGGCAGGCCGCGTACCAGAAGTTCGTGACGCTCTGGGCCGACTCACCCGACCTGGTCAACTCGGTGACGGCGGAGCAGCTACCGGAGGCGTTCCGGGCGCGGCTGACCGACCGGAGCGAGTGGGCCGGGTTCCGGGCCCGGTACGAGAACGCGCCGGGTGTCGACGAGATCATCGGCGCGGTCTGCCCCGAGGGGGACTGAGTGCGGACCATCGAGCTGGACGCCGCCCCCGTGGCCGCACCGGCCTCCCCGGACGCGGGCTTCACCGAGTTCGCCACCGTCGCCGCGCCGAGGCTGCGGCGCACCGCCTACCTGATGACCCGCGACTGGCACCTCGCGCAGGACCTCACACAGATCACGCTGGCCAGGATGTACGCCTCATGGAAACGGGTGCGGCGGGCGGCGAACCTGGAGGCGTACAGCCGCAAGGTCCTGATGAACGTGGTCTTCGACCACCGGCGGCGGCGCAGCGAACTGGTCGTCGCGGAGCTGCCGGACCGCGGCGTGGACAGCGGCGGCACGCCGGAGCTGCACATCGTGCTGTTGCGCGCGCTGGCCACGCTGCCGGTCCGGGATCAGGCCATCGTGGTGCTCCGGCACTGGGAGGACCGCAGCGTCGATCAGGTGGCGGAGATCCTCGGTGTCTCCGCCTCCGTGGTGAAGATGCAGAACATGCGGTCCCTGGCCCGGCTGCGTGAGCTGCTGGGCGAGGACTTCCCGCTCGCCTAGGCCTTGTGCGCGGTGGTGTAGCGGGCGCGCTGCGCGAGGTCGTACCGGAGCCGGATCACGGCGAACCGGCCGTCCTCGCGCAGCAGCGCCGGCACCTCCGCGCCGTGCGTCTCGTCGTGCTCGACCGCGAACGAGCCGCCGGACCCGAGCAGCCGCGCGGCCGTGCGGATCACGGCGGGGATCAGGTCCAGGCCCTCCGCGCCGCCGAACACGGCCTGCGGCGGGTCGTGGTCGACCTCCACCGCGACCTTCGTGCCCAGCGGCACGTACGGCGGGTTGCACAGCACCAGGTCGACGGTGCCGTTCAGCTCGGCCAGCACCGAGGCGTCGGCGACGTCACCCTCCACCACGGTCACCGGCGGGTCGCCGGCCTCGGACCGCTCCGCCGCGTTGCGCCGCAGCCAGGTCAGCGCCTCCGGCGAGCGCTCCACCGCGAAGACCGTCGCGTCCGGGCGCTCGTTCGCCACGGCCAGCGCGATCGCGCCGGAACCGGAGCACAGGTCCACCACCACCGGGCGGGAGTGACCGGCCAGCGCGGCCAGGCCCCAGTCGGCCAGCAGCTCGGTCTCCGGCCGGGGCACGAACACGCCCGGCCCGACGGCCAGCTCGACGTGCCGGAACGGCGCGCGCCCGGTGATGTGCTGCACCGGCACGCCGGACGCCCGCGTCTCGACCGCCTTGACGTACTCCAGCAGCGCCTGCTCGGTGAAGCCGTCGGAGAGCAGCAACTGGCTGCGGGACACGCCCAGCACGTGGGCCGCCAGGATCTCCGCGTCGACGCGCGGGGACGGGACACCCGCCTCTCCCAGGCGAGACGTCCCCCGGGCCACGACCGCGGAGGCTCGTGTCCGTTCCGTGCCCGCGAGGGGCTTTCCATGAGCGTGGGTCACGCCATAATCATTACGGTACGCACATCGCGGCGCGCCGGAAGCACGCCGCGCGAGCACAACATTGCGGCGGACCGAGCGGAACGCCGCCGAACACCGTGGGAGGCGCCGGGTGGGCTGGCTCGACCGGGTCACGGACCAGGCCGACCACCTGCGGGAGGCGCGCAAATTGCAGCAAGCTGACCGCTCGGCGGAGGCGTCCCGGTTGCTGGAGCGGGTCGCCGAGACCACCCGTGATCCGTACGCGCGGACGGACGCGCTGGTCCAGCGGCTCGGCACGCTGATCAACCTGGGCCGCACCGCGGAGTACGGCCCGGCCATGGACCGCGCGTTCGAGGCCGTGCAGGAGCTGCCGGAGCCGTACGTGCGCGGTCAGCTGCACGCGTTCGCCGCGCTCGCCGCCCACCACCAGGGAGCGCTCGACCGGTGCGTCATGCACCTGGTGCAGAGTTCACGCGCGCTGAGCGTGGTCACCGACCCCGACTCGGACGCCGCGTGGGGCTGGCACGACCTCGCCATGGCGTACTCGTACCTGGCCTTCCACGGTTACGCGCTGTCCGCGATCGAGCGCGCCCGGAAGATCGGCGCGGCCGCCGGCATGCCGGAGGAGGTGCTGGCCGCGCCCGGCATCCGCCTGCGGAACGCGATCGCGCTGGACCACGCCGGCGACACGGACGGCTGCCTGCGCGTGCTCCGCGACGTCAGCGACGACCTGACCCGCATCCACCGCGCCGGCCACCTGGACCGCATCCGCCCGAGCGGGCGCGCCGCGTACGGGTACACGGTCGCCCGCCGCGCCGCGCTGGGCGAGGGCTCCGCCGCGGACGCCCGCGCGCTGCTCGGCCACGGCGGCGACAGTGCCCGCGCACGTGACCTGCGCCGACTCGGCGAGGTGTGCCTGTCCATCGCGGACGGCCGTACCACGGACGCGCTCTCCCAACTCGGCGCCGTCACGGTCGCGCCGGAGACGCTCGGCGCGGCCGAGCCCGCGCGGCTGCGCAGCATCTCCTACGCCCGGGCCGGCGACCACGAGGCCGCGCACCGCGCCGACCGGCTCGCGTTCCGGCTCGCCACCCAGCGCAACGACCGGCTCCGCGAGGTCTACGTCGACGGCATCGCCGCCCGGCTGGACCAGGAGGAGATGCGCCGCGCCGCCGCCCGCACCGGCGGGGAGGCGCTCACCGACCCGCTCACCGGCCTGCCCAACCGCCGCCGGCTGGAGGCGTACGTCGCCGGCCTCGCCGAGCAGGGCGAACGCGCCGCACTCGGCGTCTGCGACCTGATGGGCTTCACCTCGGTCAACACCGTGCACGGCCACCACGCCGGCGACCTGGTGCTGCAACGCGTGGCCGGCGTGATAAACCGCGTGATGCGCCGCGGCGACTTCGTGGCCCGCTACGGCGGCGACGAGTTCGTGGTGGTGCTGCCCGGCGCCGGCATGGCCCAGGCCACCGAGGTCGGCCGCCGGATCTCCACCGCGCTGGCCGCCGAGGACTGGGAGGCCCTGGTCCCCACCACGCCGATCTCCGCCCGCCTCGGCTGGGCCGAGATCAACGGCTCCGCACCGGAGGGCCGCGGCGGACTGGCCGAGGCCCTGGTCCGCGCGTTCCGCACGGTCACCGCATGACGCCGGTCTCCGGCCCGTCGTAGACCCGCTGCCCCACCGATATCCGGAAGTGAAACGTCGCCGTCCGCCCCTCCACCGCCACCAGGAACTCCCCGGGCGTCGCCATCCGATAGATCTGCCGTCGCCGCGGCGACCAGGGATGCTCCGGCTGATACTCCCGCGCGGTCTTCAGCGCCACCTCCTGCGCCGCCTCCTCGCTGTCCCCGGCCGGCGCCACATTCGTCACCCGCCAGTGCCGCCCCTCGCCGTTGCCGCTCTGCTCTTCGATCACGATGAACCAGCCGCTCATGCGCCCGAGCCTAGGCACGCGCCGCCACCGACCCCCTCATCCTCATCCTCCGCATCCCGGGGACCCCGCGGTCGGTGTGCTCGCTTCCGGCGTGGTGCGGCCCGCATGCTCCCGTGGGCGCTGGGTTTTCCCGGGGCCGAGCCCCGGACCCCGCGGTCGGTGTGCTCGCTTCCGGCGTGGTGGGGCCCGCGTACTCCCGCGGGCGCTGCGTTTCCCGGGGCCGAGCCCCGGGCCCTGCGGTCGGTGTGTCCGCTTCCGGCGTGGTCGCGGTCCGCGTGCTCCGGCGGGCGCTGGGTTGACCCGGGGCCGAGCCCCGGACCCCACGGTCTGGGTGCCCGCTTCCGGCGTGGTGGGGCCCGCATGCTCCCGCGGGCAAACCTCGCGGCGTCTGCGCCGCCGCTCCGACGCCGCGTCGGAGCCGGTTCCGCCGCTGGTTACCGCAGAAGCACGCGGTTGCCGCCGCCGCGTGCGAACCGGCCGCGCCGGAAGTCCCGGCGGACTTCATCGGGTGGTCGCCGATTTCCGCGCTGCTGCCGGTGCCACTGCCGCTCGGGTCCGGTCGGGTGGTTTCGGTGCGTGGACGGCCGCGGGATGGGTTCGGTCGCTCCGCGCCCGATATTTCGGTATATCTGGGGTGGCGGTGACCGTCCACCGTGACTTTGTGAACCTCAGGCACGTCATCCACGCCGAATGACGTGCCTGAGGCTGACAGGGTGGGCGATCCGAGTTCTCAGCTGCGCGGCTGTCGTGATCGATGCGGGTCATCGTCGGGCCTCGCTTGCCGCCTCGCAAGGTTCGCCGGCGACGCGAGGCCGGTCACGGCTCGGGAGCGTCCGCGGTGGGCTCGGCGCCGGTCTCGCTGAAGAGGTCGATGGAGGCGTTCTCGTGGGCGAGGCGGCGGAGTGCGGCCTGGAGCGCGTCCCCGACGACCGTGCCGATCACCGCGCCGGTGACCACGTCGTCGGGGTTGTGCTCGGTCGCGACGCCGCGTAGGTCGGACTCGGCGATGATCTCGGCGGCCTGCGCGTACCGGTCGATCTCCCGCATCAGGTAGTCGACGCCCAGCTCGCGGAAGGTCAGCATCACCTCGGCCAGGCGGCGGCGGCCCGGGCTGGCCGGGTCGACGCGCCAGCCCCAGCGGGTGATCAGCGCGTCGACGTCCGCGATGGCCCGGGCGAGTTCCGGGGTGGGCGGCTCGTCGTGCACCCCGGCCAGCGGGTAGAGCGTGCGGCCGAGGCGGCCGTGCAGATTCTTGTGGTCGACGTCGCGCAGCACCTCGCGGATGGTGGCGATCGGCAGCCGGCCCACCTCCAGCAGCGCCCGGACCAGTCGCAGCCGGCGCACGTGCCCCTCGTCGTAGCTGGCCTGGTTCGGGCTGGTCAGCACGCCGGGCGGCAGCAGGCCCTCCCGCAGGTAGAACTTGATCGTCGGCACCGGCACGCCGGTCCGCCGGCTGAGTTCCGCGACACGCATGCGTTCGTACCCCTTGTGATCTTCCGCGATCCTGGCGGATAGTCTACCTACCGATAGTAGAAAGTTCTGCTATCCATTAGCGGGGTGATGAGGATGTTCCATCAACTGCACCGTCCGTTGGCCGTCGTCTCCGGCGCCATGGTGGCGCTGGCCGTGGTCTGCGCCTTCGGGCTCTGGCTCGACGACCGCGTCCTGGTGGGCGCGCCAATCTGGCTGAAGCCGCTCAAGTTTGCTGTCTCGATCGTCATCTACGCGCTCACGCTGGCCTGGATGATCTCGCTGCTCGACGCGCGGCGGCGCCGGACCGGCTGGTGGCTGGGCACCGTGATCGCGGCCGGCCTGATCGTCGAGATGATCGCGATCGTCGGCCAGTTGCTGCGCGGCCGGCAGAGTCACTTCAACGTGGCCACCGCGTTCGACACCGCGGTCTGGGCGGTGATGGCCGCGAGCATCATGATCGTCTTCGTCGCCACGCTCGGCCTCGGCCTGGTGTTGCTGCGCCAGCGCCTCACCGACCGCCCGGCCGCGCTCGCCATCCAACTCGGCATCGGCATCGCGCTGGCCGGCATGGCCATCGGGTTCCTGATGACGTTCCCCACGCCCTCGCAGGTCGGCGCGCTCGCGGACGGCGCCGCACCCACGCTGATCGGCGCGCACGGCGTCGGCGTCGAGGACGGCGGCCCCGGCCTGCCCGTGGTCGGCTGGAGCACGGCCGGCGGCGACCTGCGCGTCGGCCACTTCATCGGCCTGCACGCGCTGCAGGCCCTGCCGCTGCTCGCGTTCGCGCTGACGCCGCTGTCGCGCCGCCGCCCGCTTCTCGCCGACCCGGCGGTACGGACCAGGCTCATCGCGACCGCCGGCGTCGGCTACGCCTGGCTCACCGGCGTGGTCACCTGGCAGGCGCTGCGCGGCCAGCCCGTCACCGCACCGGACGCGCTCACGCTCGCCGTCGCCGCGCTCGGCCTGCTCACCACGCTGACCGCCGCGACCTGGGCCGTGCGGTCCCACGCGTGCGACGCCGCCCTGCCGGTCGCCGGCGGTGTGCGGTGACCGCGCTGCTGTTCCAGCTGGCGTTCCTGCTGGCCGCGCCGTTCTGGGCGCTGATGATCCTGGCCCCGGCCTGGTCGTGGACCCGCCGGATCGTCGGCTCCCCGCTGATCGTGCTGGCCCCGCTGTCGATCTGGCCGATCGCGCTGGGCCCGGATCTTCCCGCCTTCGCCGCGGAGATGCTGTCACCCGACCTGGCCGGGGTCAGCGCTCTCCTCGCCGGTCCCGGCGTGGTCACCGCGGTCTGGGCCCACCTGATCGCCTTCGACCTCTTCATCGGCCGCTGGATCCACCTCGACTCCCGCGACCGCGCCCTGCACCCCGTCGCGATGGCCCCGATCCTCATCCTCACCATCCTGCTGTCCCCGGCCGGCCTCACGCTCTATCTCGTCATCCGCGCCGTGCGCCGGTCTCAGCCCGCCAACTCGACCCGGCGGTAGGTGGAGGCGGTGGCGGCGAGGCGCGCGTCCGCGGTGACCAGCGCGGCTTTCCGCACATGTTGGTGACCGTTGCGGCATCAACCGCGATCATGCTCAGTAGTCCCCCCGGCGCTCACGGCGGATGATGTCGGCGGCGTCCGGAGCATCCGGTCCGCCGCCGCCGGTGGACGCGAGTTCTCGCCTGATGTCGGCGATCAGCTCACGGCTGCGGCTGATCGAAGCCTGGCGGGTGATCAGGAGCAGCAGCGGCTCCTGCAGTGACTCGCCACGCTCGCGCGCCTGTCGTAACAGCGCTTCCAGCACGTCGTCAGTCGTCACGGTGGTGGCCATGTCCCGCTCCTGCACGGGTTCCAATGTCATTGGCATGCCACCAACACAATCGACCATGTCGACCCGCGCCGCCCTGTTTCCGGCAGATCCGGGTGATCAGCCGGCGGTGATGGGGACGCTGGGGGTGCCCTCGTTCCAGGAGCGGTCGAGGGCCGTGACGCAGTACGTGACGGTCGGGGCGGCCGGGGCGGAGGCGTCGATCCACTGCTGATCGGTGGCGCCGGTGGCGCGGGCGGTGGCGACCAGGGTGGCGCGGGAGCCGTCCACCCGGTAGAGGGCATAGGACGTGGGCTCGGTGCCGTCGGCGGCGCGGCCGGTGACCGTGACGGCGCCGGTCTTCGGGTCGCGGACGGCGGCGGTCACCATGGGGGCGGCCGGAGGGGTGGACGGGAGCTGGGGCATCACGGCCGGGAGCGCGGGCGTGGCGTAGTGGTCCTTGACGTACCGGGTGACCGAGCCGAGCTTGTCGGCCTTGAGCTGCTTGGCGCTGAAGTGGACGCTGCCGGTCACCTCGGGGTGCGTGCGGTTGAGCGTGAGCTGCTTGCTGAGCTGGTCCGGCTCCTTCCACGCGCCGGACTCACCGGCCCGGTAGTCGGCCTGGCCGATCCAGAGTTGCACGCCGGTGCCGGCCACGGTCTTCGTCCACCAGGGCAGCAACGCGGCGTAGTCGGCGCGCTCGAAGCCGATGTTCCAGTAGAGCTGAGGAACGATGTAGTCCAGCCAGCCCTCGCGCACCCACTTGCGGGTGTCCGCGTAGATCTCGTCGTAGGCCTGAAGGCCGCGGCTGGCCGAGCCCTCCGGGTCGGTGCTCTCGTTGCGCCAGATGCCGAACGGGCTGATCCCGAACTTGACCCACGGCTTGAGCTGCTTGATCCGCTCGGACATCTCCTTGACCAGCAGGTTCACGTTGTCGCGGCGCCAGTCGCCCTTGTCGGTGATGCCACGGTTGTGCGCGGCGAACGCGGCGTCGTCCGGGAAGTCCTCGTCGTCCTCCGGGTACGGGTAGAAGAAGTCGTCGAAGTGCACGCCGTCCACGTCGTACCGCTCGACCGCCTCCAGCATCGAGTCCTCGACGAACGCGCGCGCCTCCGGGATGCCGGGGTTGAAGTAGAACCGCCCGTTCTCGCTCGGGTAGACCACGCGCCACTCCGGGTGCGCGCGCAGCGGGTGGTTGGGCGCGAGCTGGTCGAGGTCGTCGCCGGCGCCGTTGGCCGCGGCCGGCTGGCTGCCCCGGTACGGGTTGAACCAGGCGTGGAACTCGAGGTTGCGTGCGTGCGTCTCGGCGATCATCCACTCCAGCGGGTCCCAGCCGGGGCTCTTGCCGTCGCGCTTGCCGGTCAGCCAGTCGGACCAGGGCGCGTACTCCGACGGCCAGAACGCGTCGCCGCTGGGCCGCACGTGCACGAAGACCGCGTTGTGGTTGAGCTTCTGCGCCAGGTCGAGCCAGCCCAGGTACTCCGCCTTGACCTGCGCCTCGGGCAGGCCCTTCCGGCTCGGCCAGTCGATGTTGTTGACCGAGGCGATCCACATGCCGCGCAGCTCGCGCCGCGCCGAGGTGGCCACGCCGTTGCAGGAGCCGGCCGTGGACGCGTTCGCCGTGGCCGCGCCGAACGGCTCGCGGGCCTCGGCCGCGCTGCCCGATCGATCGTCGGCCCAGCGGATCAGACCCAGCGTGGCGACCACGACGAGCACGGAGAGTCCGGCGGTCAGTCCGATGAGTAACTGGCGGCGGGTGGGCTTCGTCAGCTCGGGCACCCGAACCAGTCTGCCGATCGCCGGCGAAATCGCAAACCTTGCCACCGGTGCGGGTGCGCGCTCAGCCGCCCATGGCAGACTCTCCCCGTGATGCTCTATGACTGCCGGTCCGCAGCCGATCGTGATCGAGGCATCGCCGCCGCGGTCGAGGCAGCGAAGAACGGCGAACTGGTGGTCATGCCCACCGACACGCTCTACGGCATCGGCTGTGACGCGTTCTCGTCGGCCGCGGTGAACTCGCTGTTCAACGCGAAGGGCCGCGGCCGGACGCCCCCGCCGGTGCTGGTCGGCTCGCGCCACACGCTGAACGGGCTGGTGCTGATCCTGCCGAAGGCCGCGCGCGACCTGGCGGACGCGTTCTGGCCCGGCCCGCTGACGATCATCGTGGACCACGCGCCGAGCCTGCAGTGGGACCTCGGCGAGACGAACGGGCAGATCGCGGTGCGGCAGCCGCTGCACCCGGTGGCGCTGGAGGTGCTGCGCGAGGTCGGCCCGATGGCGGTGTCCGCGGCGAACAAGACCGGCCGCGCGGCGCCGCTGACCGCGGCCGAGGCGCAGGACCAGATGGGCTACTCGGTCCGGACCTACCTCGAGGCCGGGCCGTGCCTCGACCCGGTGCCGAGCACGATCGTGGACGTCACCGGCGACGTCCCGCGGATGCTGCGCGCGGGCGCGGTCCCGTTGGAGAAGCTGCGGGACGTGGTGCCGGACATGCTCGGCCAGGAGGACTGAATGCCGCCGTTTTCCGTGCTGCACGTCTGCATGGGCAACATCTGCCGCAGCCCGATGGCCGAGCACATGCTGAACATGGCGTTCGCCCGCCGGCTGGCCGGTGCGGACGCCATCACCGAGGAGCTGATCTACTCGCACAGCGCGGGCACCGGCGGCTGGCACGCGGGCGAGAAGATGAATCCGCCCGCGGCCCGGGAGATCAAGCGCCGCGGCGGTGACGCGTCCGCGTTCGAGGCCCGCAAGCTGCGCTCGGACCACATCGACGCGGCCGACCTGATCCTCACCGCCACCGCGGACCAGCACGAGTACGTGCTGGCGCTGCGCCCGGACGCGGCCGCGCGCACGTTCGTGCTGGCCGAGTTCGGCCGGCTGCTGGCCACGGTCGACGAGTCCGCGCTGCCCGAGCCGGGCGTGACGCCGGAGGCGGTCTACGCGCGCGGCGTCGCGCTGGTGGCCGCGGCCGACGCGGCCCGCGCCGGCGCAGAACCGCTGCCCACGGACGACCTCGATGACCCGTGGGGCCGCGGCGACGCCGCCTTCGTGCGGATCGCCGACGAGATCGAGGCGACGGTGGAGCCGCTGGCCCAGCGCCTGCTCGCCGCGTCCTGACGACCACGATCAAGAGCCATGTGGGTTTCCCGCTTCCGGCGGGGGATCAGCGTTCACTCCGGCTCAGGGGTGGGGGCAGAGGCATGCTCCCGCGAGCACCGGCCGGCCGTGGGCGGCCTCCCTGCGCGATCCGTGGCCGCAAGACCTCCCGGTCGTACCGTCGATGGGGTCATCGGGTCTGCTCCGCGCGTTTGATCACCCAGGCGCTCAGGCCGGTGGCGAGCAGGACCAGCGCGAGCAGCAGGCGTTCGGCCAGCCCCGCGTAGGGCGGGCGGGAGCTGCCGAGCAGTACCTCCGGGCCGTGTACCGCGGCGAACGCGGCGCAGGCCGCCAGCGTGGCGAACCCGACCGTGCGCAGCAGCCGCGCCCGCTGCCCGGACTTCTCCGCCACCAGCAGCGCGACCAGCGGCGGCAGCCCGACCGCCGCGGCGGCGGCGTAGCGGTGCACGACCCCGGCCGCGGTGAGCGGCGTACCCGGGAGGTTGGTGGGGAAGAACGCCACCGCGATCAGCGAGACGACCCAGACGGCCAGCAGCGCGACCAGCCGCCGGGTGCGGGGCAGGCCGCGCCGGGCGCCCGCGCAGAGCCAGACGCCGGCACCGGCCAGGCCGCAGGCGGCCAGTGCCAGCAGCACCGCGCCGGACCGGGACCGGACCGCGTCGCTGACCAGCTCGTTCACCTGATCCACGCCGCCGTGCAGCAGCAGGCCGGAGCCGGCGGTCGTGGACAGGGCCAGGCAGAGCAGCGCGTAGCGGAACCAGTCTCCGGTCACCGTGCGGCGCCCACGGGCTCCCGGCGCGGGTGGACGCGGTCGTGGCCGATCGCGTAGAGCTGCTCGAACGCGGTGATGCTGCGCGACTCGTCGTGCTGCTCGGCGACCGCGCGGGCCCGGCGGCCCATGGCGACGGCCAACTCCGGGTCGCGGAGCAGCGTGATCAGCCGGCGGGACAGCGCGCGGGTGTCGCCCGGCTCGAACAGCCAGCCGGTCTGGTCGTCGATGACCAGGTGGGGGAGCGCGGCGGCGTTCGCGCCGAGCACCGGGCGGCCGCAGGCCATCGCCTCCAGCGTGACCAGGCTCTGCAGCTCGGCGGTGCCGGGGTTGACGAACACGGTCGAGGCCGCGTACGCGGACGGCAGCTCCTCGTCCGGCACGAACCCGGCGAACCGCACGTCCTCCTCGACGCCGAGCTGCCGGGCCGCCGCGCGCAGCGCCCGCTCCTCCGCACCGGTGCCGACCAGCAGCAGCTGCGAGTCCAGCTCGCGCCGCACCACCGCGAACGCGCGGACCAGAACGTCCAGGTTCTTCTCCGCGTCGAGCCGGCCGACGAACGTGACCGTGGGCTTGTCCGCCAGCCCGTAGCGCTGACGGAAGCCGGCGCCGTCGCCGGTGTCGCGGAAGCGCGTCAGGTCGATGCCGCAGGAGATCGGCAGCACCGGCCCGGGCACGCCGGCCACGGTGGCGAGCGCGGCGGCGTACGGCGTGGGCGCGGTCACCACGTCCGCGTGGGCGAACACGCGCGCCGCGTCCCGCCACGCCCAGGCGTGCACGGTCTCCCGGCCGGCCTCACCGATCGGCAGGTAGTGCGCCAGGTTCTCCGGCATGAAGTGGTTCGTGGCGACCACGAAGATCCCGCGCTCGTGCGCGGCCGCGACCAGCGCACGGCACACCGGGAAGTGGCTCTGCACGTGCACCACGTCCGGCCGGACCTCGTCCAGGATTCGCCCGGCCGCGCGGCGCAGCCCCACCGGCAGGCAGTACCGGAAGTCGGGGCGCGTCGGGACCGGCAGCGACCGCACGCGGTGCTCGACGATCCCGGCCTCCGTGGTCCGCGTGCCGCTGCGGAGGCCGGTCGCGGGGCTGACCACGTGCACCTCGTGCCGCTCGCTCAGCGCGGACGCGAGCCGCTGGGTGAAGTACGAGGCGCCGTTGATGTGCGGGGCGTACGTGTCGGAGCCGATGAGGATGCGCACGGGACTTCTCCTTCGGGCCGGGGCCGGCGGTCCGGCGCACGTCGCGCCGGATTCATGCCGATGACTCTCGGCCGTGAAGGGGGTCCCGGTCGTCCACCGGTGGAGCTGTTCCGCATAACCCCGCGGTACGGGCTGTCGCGGCCGGTCAGGCGCGTGATCGCGGCGTCGTGCCGCCCGCGGCCGGTGCGCGACCTACCCAACACGCCCAAATAATTCGATATTTCCGGCCATATCGTGCCGGGAAGTTCCAGTAAGGGAGATCAGGTCGGGGGCATTAAGGGACCCGTGGCCGCGCCGGGCGGCCACGGGTCGGCAAGACGACTACTAGAACGATTCGATCGTCAGCGAGGTCTGCGGCTGCACCGGCGTGTGGTTGTCACTGGCCAGGTAGTCCCAGGCGGCCATGGCGATCATCGCGCCGTTGTCCGTGGACCACTTCAGCGGCGGCAGGCACAGCCGCACGCCGGCCTCCTCACAGAGCTGGGCGGCCGCGGCGCGCAGCGGCGGAGAGGCGGCCACGCCACCCACGATGACCAGCGAGGACGACGGGTACGTGGCGAGCGCGCGCCGGCACTTCGCGATCAGCACGTCCATGCAGGCGGCCACGAAGGACGCGGCCACGTCCTCGACCTTCCAGCCCTTCTCCGCCTCCAGGTAGCGCATCACCGCGGACTTCAGCCCGGAGAACGAGAAGTCCAGCCCGTGGTTGATCACCGGGCGCGGGAACGGGATGTTCGGCACGCCGGCGCCGGCCATCCGGTCCACGACCGGCCCGCCCGGGTAGCCGAGCCCGAGCATGCGCGACACCTTGTCGTAGGCCTCGCCGACCGAGTCGTCCAGCGTGTTGCCGATCAGCTTGATGTCCGACGGCCCGTTCATCCGGGCGAGCAGCGTGTGCCCGCCGGAGACCAGCAGGATCATCGCGGGGAACTCGACCCGCTGCTCCTCCAGGTCCGCACTGCGCAGGTGGCCACGCAGGTGGTTGACGCCCACGATCGGCACGCCCCAGCCCGCGGCCAGGCCGGACGCGGTGTCGAGGCCGACCATCAGCGAGCCGATCAGCCCGGGGCCGCGGGTGACGCCGATCGCCTCCAGCTCGCGCGGGTCGATGCCGGAGTCCTCGATCACCATCCGTACCGTCGGAATGATCTTGTCGATGTGGGCGCGGCTGGCCACCTCGGGGTAGACGCCGCCGTACCGGTTGTGGATGAGCACCTGGGACGCGACCGCGGACGCGACGACCTGCCCGTGCACGTCCACGAGCCCGACGGCCGTGTCGTCACAGGACGTCTCGATGCCGAGGATGAGCCCGTTCGACGTCATGACAGAACCTTCTCGATCTGGTCAGCGGGGATCTGGCCGGCGCGCTCGATCCGCGGAGCCGGCAGGTTGCAGTTCACCAGCGTCGACGGTACGGACTGGCGCGGCCCGCCGTCGAGCACGACGTCGGGCTCGCCGTCCAGCATCGCCAGGATGTCGGGCACGGTCTCCGGCGTCTCCTGCGCGTGCGCGTTCGCGCTGGTGACCAGCAGCGGGCCGGTCTCCCGGATGATCGCCAGCAGCGCCTCCTCCCTGGGGATGCGCACCGCGACCTCCTCCCGCCCGGCTAGCCACTCCGGCGCCGCGGCCGGGTCCACGCCGAACGCGATGGTGATCGGCCCGGGGGCGAACGCGTCCAGCAGCTTCCGCGCGTCCGGAGTGATCACCACGCCGAGGCCGGGCAACTGGTCCACGCCGGACACCATGATCGGCAGATTGCGCGCGGCCGGCCGGTTCTTCAGCGCGAAGATGCGCGCGGCGGCCTCGGGACGGCCGGCCGCGGCGGCGAGGCCGTAGACCGTGTCCGTCGGCACCAGCGCCACGCCGCCGGCCAGCAGGCTGTCCCGCGCGGCGGCGACGATCTCGGGCGTCACGTCGGTGACTTTCTGGAGGATCACGGAATCTCCCCGGTGAACGGCGGCGTCTGTTCGTTGATCGGGCTCACGAAGTCGGCCGGGGCCCAGTCGGCGTCCGCCGGCGGCGTGACCGTGAGCGTGTAGGTGGCGAGCGAGGACGGAACCTCGACGCCGCTGTCGGTCACGGACACGCCGGCCAGCAGCTCGCGTGCCCGGTCGCGGAACGAGCCGGCCAGGATGATCTCCGAGTGCGCCGCGCGGACCGCCTCGGCGATGTCGGACAGGGTCCCGTGCCGCATCAGCGAGGCCTTGCCGTGCTCGTAGACGGCCGCGTAGACGTTGCCCGCGCCCGCGTTGCGCAGGCAGAGCACCGGCAGGTCCGCGTCCGGCGCCGCGGCGAACGCCAGCACGCGCAGCCCGTGGACGCCCACCACCCGGCGGCCCAGGCTGAAGGCCAGGCCGTTCGCGTACGCCACACCGGCGCGCACGGAGCTGAGGTTGCCCGGGCCGAGATTCACCGCGATCAGCGCGATGTCCGCGGGTGTTCGCCCGGCGGCGGCCAGCGCGGTCTCGACCAGCCCGCCGATGCTGGTGAAGGAGGGGTCGTCGCGCCTCAGGACGGTTTCCGTGCCGTCCAGCGTGACGCCGTAGTTAATCGACGATGTCTCGATCGCCAGCGTGAGCCCCATGGGTGTCCTTCGAGATAGCGGCGTGCAGGTCGGCGAGCGCGCCGGTCCACCGGTCGCAGGTGGCGGAGAACGTGAGCGAGCGGCCGTCCGCCTCGTCCGTGGCGACGAACGAGACGGCGAGGTGGCAGGGGAACTCACCGGCGATCTTCTCGCCCCACTCGATCAGGCTGATCGCGTCCTCCTGGTACTCCTCCAGGCCGAGGTCCCGGTACTCCTCGACGTCGGCGAGCCGGTAGGTGTCCACGTGCAGGATCCGCGACTCCTTGGTCGCGTAGAACTGCGCGAGCGCGAACGTCGGGCTGGTGACCGGGTCGGTCGAGCCCAGCGCCTCGGCGACCGCCTTGACGAACGTGGTCTTGCCCGCGGCCAGGTTGCCGCTCAGCAGCACGATGTCGCCGGGCCTCAGCCGCTCGGCGAGCGCCGTGGCGATCAGCGCCGTCTGGGCCGGCGAGCCGGAGACCACACTGAATGAACGCATGTTGACACTTCCCCAAACTCTCCGCGGGCGGAAGCCCGAGGTAGGCCGACCAGCCTAGTCCGGCCGATGAGGATTGTCCCATCCGCCGGGCGGGGTTCCACCAGGTGAGCGGTCACGCGTCCCAGGTGACCGGCAGGCTCTTGACGCCGTAGATGTCCGCGGTCTCCGGGCGGAGCACGACCGACTCCGCCGGCCCGGCCAGGCGCAGCGTCGGAAAGCGGCCGAGCAGCGCGGCGAACGCGACGCTCAGCTCCACCCGGGCCAGCTGCTGGCCCAGGCACTGGTGGGCGCCGTGCCCGAACGCGAGATGCGCGGCGCGCGGCCGGGCCAGGTCGAGCGCGTGCGGATCGGTGAAGCGGTCCGGGTCGCGGTTGGCCGTGTGGTACGACAGCACCACGGTGGTGCCGGCCTCGATCGTGTGCCCGCCCAGCTCGACGTCCTCCAGCGCGGTCCGCATGAACGTCTTGGCCACGCTCAGGTAGCGCAGCAGTTCCTCCACCGCACCGTCGGTGCCCGTGGGGTCGGCGCGCAGCGCGGCAAGCTGATCCGGGTTGCTCAGCAGCGCGAACGTGCCCAGCGCCAGCACGTTCGCGGTGGTGTCGAAGCCGGCCGCGAGCAGCAGCAGCGCGATGCCCTGCAGCTCCTCGTCGGTCAGGTCGCTGCCGGTGAGGTCGCTGAGCACGTCGTCGGTCGGGTGCGCGCGCTTCGCGGCGACCAGCTCCGCCAGGTAGCGCTGGGTGGCGGTGTAGGCCGCGATCAGCTCCTCGTCGCTCACCTCACCGCCCATGAAGGTGTCGATCTGCTCCTGGAAGCGGCCCCGGTCCTCGTACGGCACGCCCAGCAGCTCACAGATCACCATCGACGGGATCGGCCGGGCGAACGCGGGCACCAGGTCGACCGGCGGGCCCTGCCGCTCCATGGCGTCCAGGCAGCCGGCCGTGATCTCGGCGACGCGCTCGGCGAGCAGCCGCATCCGCCGTACCGTGAACCGGCCCTGGAGGTGCCGGCGGTACCGCCCGTGCTCCGGCTCGTCCATCAGCAGGAACTCGCCCGGCGGGGCCGGCGGGATGTCGAAGTCGCCCACGTTCAGCAGCTCCTTGCGCGAGCTGAACCGCGGGTCGGCCAGCACGGACCGGACCAGGTCGAACCCGGTGACCAGCCAGCCGGGGCGACCGCCCAGGTGGGTGACGCGGCTGATCGGGCCGTGCGCGCGCGCCTCCAGCAGCTCGGCCGGCGGGTCGAACGGGCAGCCCGGCGTGCGGGCGACCGGCATGGCGGCGACGTGGTGAACGGATTCCCCCATGACAATTCCTCATCTCGTTCGGGTGTCACCGAAAGCTACGTTGCACCGGGGAATCAGGTCAATTATCTGAATCGTGTATGTGCAGCTCATGGCCGATATATTGGTGCAATGGCGGGGCATTCGAATGCAACGGCGTGTTGCAATGAATGGTGCTGAAAGCAATACTGTTCGGCATGCCAGGAGGACGGTTGACGCACCAGGATCGGCGGCGGATAGCGGCCGGGCTCGCGGGCCGGCTCACGTACGCCGAGATCGCCCGGCAGCTCGCCCGGCCGACCTCGACCATCAGCCGGGAGATCGCGCGCAACGGTGGCCCCGGCGGATACGAGCCGGAGCGGGCGCACCGTGCGACGGCGCGGCGGGCGCGGCGTGGCGGGCCGGTGTCCGCCCCCGTCTCCTCGGCCGCGACGGTCGACGCCGCGCAGGAGAAGATCATCGAGCTGGCGGTGCGGTCCGGGCTGCCGAGGACCATCGCGCGCGTCCACATGGACCTGCTGATGTCCGAGACCGGCACGCGCACCGCGGCCGAACTGTCCCGCCGGCTCGAGATCAGCCCCGCGTCCGTCTCCGCGTCCGTGAACTTCCTGATCGACACCGGGTACGTACGGCGCGAGCGCGACCCCCGCCGTCGCCGCGACCGCTACGTGGTCGACGATCAGGCCTGGTACCACGCCGTCGTGATCAGCTCCCGGCAGACGCTGGAGACCGCCCGCGCCGCCCTGGCCGCCGCGGCCACCATCGCCCCCGACGACCCGGTCGGCCGCCGCCTCTCCAAGGCCGGCACCTTCCTGGAACGCGTCATGCTCGACTCCATCGAATCCGCCGACCGCTCCCGCTCCCTACTCACCTGAGCCGGACGCCTCCACCTCACTTTGTGAGCCGCAGGCACGTTATCCGGCGCGAATTACGTGCCTGCGGCTCACAAAGTGAGCGTGGTGATCGACTTGCGTCGGCGATATGACGATATTTCGGGCGCGGAGCGCCCGGACTGTCCTCCGTGCGGACCCGGCCTCGCCGCGGAAATCCGGTGCGCGCTATTGGGATCGGGATTCGCGCGTTGTTGGAGCCGCGGTTCGCGCGTTGCCGGGGTCGCGGTTCGCGCGTTGCCGGGGTCGCGGCTGATCGCGGCTGATCGGCGCCGGGATTTTTCGGCCGGCGGCGATTGATCGCTTCACTTTGTGAGGCGTAGGCACGTTATTCGGCGTGAATTACGTGCCTGTGGCTCACAAAGTGGGCGTGGTGATCAACTGACGTCGGCGATATGGCGATATTTCGGGCGCTGAGCGCCCGGGCCGCCTTCGTGCGGAGCTGGTCGCGCCGCAAGGGTCGCGATTCGCGCGTTGCCGGGGGCGCGAATGGTCGCGTGGCTGGATGGCGCTGCGGTCTTTCCGCTGGCCGCGATTGATCGCTTCACTTTGTGAGGCGTAGGCACGTAATTCGGCGTGGATTACGTGCCTGTGGCTCACAAAGTGGGCGTGGTGATCGACTTGCGTCGGTGATATGGCGATATTTCGGGCGCTGAGCGCCCGGACTGCCGTAGTGCGGAACCGGCCTTCCGCAAGCCTGTTCTTCGTGTGCTGGCCTCCGTTGCCAACCCGCATGAGGGCGGCCGTGCCGCCGCCCCGAGCGACGTTTCCAGCGACGGCACGTTACGCGCACCACGCCACTCAACCGGCGACCGCCGCGCGCCTCCTCGGCCACGCCGGAAATCGGTTCGGACGCCCGCGTGGTGCAGCCGGCCACGCCGGGATGAGCTCCGACGCCGCGTGCTTGCCCGGCCACGCCGGGATCGGCTCCGACGCCGCGTGCTTGCCCGGCCACGCCGGGATCGGCTCCGACGTCGCGTGCTTGCCCGGCCACGCCGGGATCGGCTCCGACGTCGCGTGCTTGCCCGGCCACGCCGAGATCGGCTCCGACGTCGCGTGCTTGCCCGGCCACGCCGGGATGGGCTCCGACGCCGCGTGTTTTGTGGCCCGCCGTGTCGGGACGGGTCCGACGCCGCGTGCTGTGGGCCGCCGTGTCGGGATCGGCCCGGACGCCGCATGGTTGGTCGGGCCGCGCCGGGATCGGTTCAAGCGCTGTGCGCTTTCCCGGCCGGGCCGGGAGCGGGTCCGGGGGAGGGGAGGGCGGAGCGGGCGATGTTGCGGGCCATGCCGCCGAAGATGATGGCGTGGAAGGGGAAGACGGCGGCCCAGTAGGCGTGGCCGGCCAGGCCGTGGGGGAGGAAGACGGCGCGCTGGCGGTAGGTGGCGGTGCTGTCGGGGGCGGGGTCGGCGTACATCTCGAGCCAGGCGCGGCCGGGGAGGCGCATCTCGGCGCGGAGGCGGAGCATGCGGCCGGGGACGATCTCCTCGACGCGCCAGAAGTCGAGGGCCTCGCCGACGTAGAGGCGGTGCGGGTCACGGCGGCCGCGGCGGAGGCCGACGCCGCCGGAGAGCGTGTCCAGCCAGCCGCGGGCGGACCAGGCGAGGGGGAACGAGTACCAGCCGTGTTCGCCGCCGATGCCCTCGATGACGCGCCAGAGCGCGTCGGACGGGGCGTTCACGGGCTGGGAGCGTACGTCCGTGTAGACGCTGCCGCCGGACCAGACCGGGTCGGTGGGCAGCGGCTCGGCGGAGGCGTCCCGGCCGGCGGCGGACGTCCAGCGGGTCTCCACCTGTACGTCGCGGAGCTTGCGCAGCGCCAGCCGGACCGCCTCGTCGAACGGGGTCGGCTCCCACGGGGCGGTGTAGGCGGCGATGTCGTTCTCGTGCGCTACGGCCTCGTGGATGAGGCTCTCCACCAGGGGGCGGGCGATCGCGTTCGGTACCGGCGTGACCAGGCCGACCCAGTGCGAGGAGAGTGACGGGGTGAGCGCGCGGACCGGCAGGAGCACGCGGCGGCGGAGTCCGGCCACGGCCGCGTACCGCTGCATCATCTCGGCGTAGGTGAGCACGTCCGGTCCGGCGATGTCGAAGCCGCGGTTGACCTCGAGCGGCAGGGTCGCGGCCTCGATCAGGCGGCGCAGCACGTCCCGTACCGCGATGGGCTGGATCCGGTTGTTCACCCAGCGCGGCGTGACCATGACCGGCAGCCGCTCGGTCAGGTAGCGGAGCATCTCGAACGACGCGGAGCCGGAGCCGATGATCACCGGGGCGCGGAGCACGGCCGTGGGTACGCCGCTGTCCAGCAGGATCCGGCCGACCTCGGCGCGGGAGCGCAGGTGCGCGGAGTGCTCGCGGCCTTCGGGCTCGGGGCCGCCGAGGTAGACGATCCGGGTGACGCCGGCCCGGCGGGCGGCCTCGGCGAAGTTGCGGGCGCCGATCCGGTCCGCCTCCTCGAAGCCGCGCCGGCCCAGCGAGTGGATCAGGTAGTAGGCGACGTCGACGCCGTCCAGCGCGGCGGTCAGCGTGTCCGGGCGGCTGACGTCGCCCTCGGCGATCTCCACCTGGCCGGCCCACGGCACGTCGCGCAGCCGGCCGGCGTTGCGGGCGAGGCATCGCACCCGGAATCCGGCCTGGACCAGGCGCGGCGCCAGGCGCCCGCCGATGTATCCGGTGGCGCCGGTGACCAGGCAGAGCGCGTTCTCTCGCATGGAGACCATGATTGCCCCGAAAACCGACCCCAAACAGCCATAGACTCGGGTGGCCGACCTGGTGCCGTGAGCGAGCTTGCGAGTGAACCATCGGCTCAGCGCCGACCGCACGGATACCGCAGCCTGCAGGGGAGCGGGGCATGAGCGAGCTTGCGAGTGAACCATCGGCTCAGCGCCGACCGCACGGATACCGCAGCCTGCAGGGGAGCGGGGCATGAGCGAGACGTTTTGGGGCCCGGATTTCGATGCCCTGCACGAGACCGATCCCGAGCTCGCCGAGGTGCTGCTCACCGACCTGCACCGGTTGCGGGACGGGCTGCAGTTGATAGCCAGCGAGAATTTGACCTCGCCGGCGGTGCTCGCCGCGATGGGGTCGACGTTGAGCAACAAGTACGCGGAGGGCTATCCGGGGCACCGGTACTACGGCGGGTGCGGGCCGGCGGACCGGGCCGAGGAGCTGGCGGTGCACCGGGCGCGGGCGTTGTTCGGCGCGGATCACGTGAACGTGCAGCCGCACTCCGGCGCGTCGGCGATCATGGCGGCCTACGCGGCGCTGGTGCAGCCGGGGGACACCGTGCTGGCGATGGATCTGCCGCTCGGCGGCCACCTGACCCACGGCAGCAAGGTCAACTTCTCCGGCAAGTGGTTCAATCCCATCGGGTACGGGCTGCGCCGCGACACCGAGCTGATCGACTATGACGAGGTGCGCGACCTGGCCCGCGCGTACCGGCCCCAGATGATCATTTGCGGCGCCACGGCGTACCCCCGGTGCATCGACTTCCGGGTCTTCCGCGAGATCGCGGACGAGGTCGGCGCCTATCTGATGGTGGACGCCGCGCACTTCATCGGGCTGGTCGCCGGGAAGGCGATGCCGTCGCCGGTGCCGTACGCGGACGTGGTCTGCGCGACCACGCACAAGGTGCTGCGCGGCCCGCGCGGCGGCATGATCCTCTGCCGCGACGGCCTGGCCAGCCGGATCGACAAGGCGGTCTTCCCGTTCACCCAGGGCGGCCCGCTCATGCACGCGGTCGCGGCCAAGGCCGTCGCGTTCCGCGAGGCCCAGCAACCCGGATTCCAGGGGTACGCCGCGCGGGTGGTCGCCAACGCGCGGGCGCTCGCCGCCGGCCTGGCCGCCGAGGGCGCGCGGTGCGTGACCGGCGGCACCGACACGCACCTCGCGGTCGCCGACCTCTCCCCGCTCGGCGTCACCGGCCGGGACGCGGAGGAGCGCTGCGACCTGGCCCGGATCACGCTCAACAAGAACGCGATCCCGTACGACGACCAGAAGCCCACGGTGGCGTCCGGCATCCGGGTCGGCACCGCCTGCATCACCACGCAGGGGATGGACGAGGGCACCTCACGGGAGGTCGCGGCGCTGATCGCCCGCGCCGTGCGCGCCGACCCGGGCACCGCGGCCGGGCTCGCCGCCCTGCACGAGGTGGCCGACGAGGTCACCGCGCTGGTCCGCCGGTTCCCCGCTTACGCCAGGCCGGCCGCCACGGTCTGATCGGCGCTCCACCCGGCGGCTGGTCCACAGGCTGGTCGCGGTCACCGTGGCCAGCACCAGCACGATCACGGCGAGCGAGAGCGTGGTCGGCACCTCCGGCACCCAGGACCAGCTGCCGTGCGCCCAGTGCAGGACCAGCTTCACGCCGATGAACGCGAGGATGACGCCGAGCCCGTAGTTCAGGTGCCGCAGCCGGCCCAGCGCGTCGTGCAGCACGAAGTAGAGCGCGCGCAGGCCGAGCAGCGCGAACGCGTTCGTGGCGAGCACCAGGTACGGGTCCTCGGTCACGCCGTACACGGCCGGCACGGAGTCGACCGCGAACACGATGTCGGTCATGAAGATCGCGGTCACCACCAGCGCGGCCGGGGTCAGCGCGCGCCGCCCGTCCACCCGGGTGACCAGCTTGAAGCCGTCGTAGTCCTTGGTCACCGGCAGCCAGCGGCGCAGCATCCGCACCGTGCGCATGTCGTCGACGTCGATCGTCGCCTCCGGGCCCTGGCCGGCCTCGCGCAGCACCCGGACCGCGGTCCAGACCAGCACCGCGCCGAACAGCAGGAAGACGCACGTGCCGGTGGCCAGCGCGCCGGCGCCGAGCGCGATGAAGACCGCGCGCAGCAGCAGCGCGCCGACGATGCCGTAGAGCAGCACCCGCTGGCTGAGCGCGGGCGGCACCGCGAACGAGGCCAGCAGCAGCATGAAGACGAACAGGTTGTCGACCGACAGGGACTTCTCCACCACGAAGCCGGTCAGGAACTCGATCGCGGGCGTGCCGCCGTACACCCACCAGAGGAAGCCGAAGAAGACGAACGGCAGCGCGAGATAGAACGCGGTCCAGCGGAGCGCCTCGCCCATCGCCACCTCGTGCGGGCGGCGGGTCAGCCAGACGTCCACGGCGAGCAGGGCCAGCAGTCCGATGATGGTGGCGGCCCAGAGGCCGGGGGACGCGATCGAGTCGAGAGCGTGCACGGCAACTCCTCGAACGTTCACCGTCCGAGGTCTCCCCCACCCGATGCACGTGGGTGGCCCGCCGGGGACCCTGTCGGAGGATCCGTACTGACCGGCGTGCGCTTCTCGGGGTACTCCCCTCGCTGCGTCGATGGTAGCCGTTTCGACCGGCCTGAATGGTAACCAGATCGCGCGATATTGGTTACTCTCGGTGGAGAGGTCGATCGGAGGTGGCAATGATGCTGCTCGACGTTCTGGTGGCCGTGTTTCTGCTGCTCTGCATGGGCATAAGCTGTGCCGCGCTCTCGTCCGGGCACGGCGTCCGCCGTCGTCACCGCTAGGTGCCGGTATTCTCGCCGGCTGAGGTCGCTGCCGAGGCTGGGGAGACGATGATCGTTCGGTTGGGTCACATCGTGTGGCCGCTGGCCGCCACCGCGGTGCTGACCGTGGTGCTCGCCGTGGCCGGCCTGGCGGTCGACGGCCGTGCGGGCCTGCTCGGTGCGCTGCTCGGCGTCGCGCTGATGGCGGGCGGCTATCTCCTGTCCAATCTGGCGGTCGCGTGGGCCGACTCGGTCATGCCGAAACTGGTGCTGACCGTCGGCCTGGCCACCTACATATTCAAGATCACGCTGCTCGGCACGGTGCTGCTCGTCGTGGTGGACCGGGACTGGGCCGGCGTGCGGATGACCGCGGTCGGCATGGTGTGCGCCCTGGTGATCTGGATATCGGCGCAGGTCTGGTCCTCGATGCGCGCTCCGGTCGTACCTCCTCCGGTGGTGTCCGACTAGGTCCTTCAGGTGACCGTTGTCGGAAATCAGCGAGTCCTCTCCCGGTGGCGGACGACGGGGAGTACGGTGTCACACGATGAGCCGGACCCCCGAGAGGACCGCACAACTGTGTTGTGTGGGGGGTGAGTCCTAGCCTCCTGCCAGCGGCTGATATCGTCGCCGCGTCATGGCCGATGACCCTTCACCCCAAGCTCCTGAGCCCAACTCGGGGGCCGATGCCGGTTGGTCGGCAGTCGGTTACCTGTTGGGCGGCATGATCGTCTGGGGTGGCGCGGGCTGGTTGCTGGACCGGTGGCTCGGCCTGCCGAACGTGGGGCTGCTGATCGGGCTGATCGGCGGCACCGTGGCAGGGGTTTATCTGATCGTGAAGAGGCTGGGCGCGTGAACGGCCCCGACCGACGGAGGATGCGTTGAGTAAGTCCCCGCACGTTCTCGCCGCGGAGTTTCCGCCCGGAGTGGAGAGCTTCGACTTCCAGACTCTCGTCCCGGGGCTCGAAGGCACGATGTGGGCGCAGGCGGCTACCAAGATCACGCTGCTGGTGTGGCTCTCCGTCGCCATCCTCATCGTGTTCTTCCTGGTGGCCTACCGCAGCCCGAAGATCGTGCCGACGCGGGGCCAGTGGATCGCGGAGTCGATCTACGGCTTCGTCCGGGACGGCATCGCCAAGGACATCATCGGCAACAAGCACGGCGCGCGATTCGCGCCGTACCTGACGACGTTGTTCGTCTTCATTCTTCTGAACAATCTCTGGGGCATCGTTCCGTTCGCCCAGATTTCACCGAACTCGCACATCGCGTTCCCGATCGTGCTCGCGGGCTTCACCTACGTCATCTACATTGCCGTCGGCATTCAGGCGCAGGGCCTCGGTCACTACATCAAGAACAGCATCTGGGTGTCCGGCGCTCCGCTCTGGGTGCAGCCGATCCTGGTGCCGATCGAGCTGTTCCAGGTGGTGCTGCTCCGCCCGGCCACGCTCGCGATTCGACTTTTCGCCAACATGTTCGCCGGCCACATGATTCTGCTGGTGTTCACGCTCGGCGGTGTCGCCCTGATGAACGCGGAAGCGGTGTTCCTGAAGCCGGTCGCGCTCCTCAGCTGGGGAATGGCGATCGTGATGACGCTCTTCGAGCTGTTCATCCTGGCTCTCCAGGCGTACGTCTTCACGCTGCTGACCGCCACGTACCTGCAGAGTTCGGTCGACCCGGCGCACTGACGCGGTCGCTCAAGCAACGCTTCGCAAAAAGTAGTATTCGCCTTAATCGTCCGCGTCATTCGTACGCGGCAACTCAGGAGGATTCACCAGCATGACCGACACCGTCACCTACCTGGCCGAGATCTCCGGCAACATCAACGTCGTGGGCTACGGCATCGCCGCCCTCGGCCCGGGTATCGGCGTGGGCCTGGTCTTCGCCGCCTACATCCAGGCGACCGCGCGTCAGCCCGAGACCGCCGGCCTGACCCGCGTCTACATGTTCATGGGCTTCGCCGTGGTCGAGGCGCTCGCGCTGCTCGGCCTGGTTCTCGCGTTCGCACAGCAGGGCTGAGCGACCACGTCGACGGCTCCCGCGCGGAGCCGACTCGGTGATCGGCGGGAACGACGAATCACCGGCCAGATGGGAGTGTTATGAAGGCTGTAATCGCTGCTGAGGAGCACGGCGGCGGCAATATTCTGCTGCCGCCGGTCTCCGAAATCATCGTCGGTCTCGTCGCGTTCGCTGTCATCCTGTTCGTCCTGGCCAAGTTCGTCTTCCCGCGCATGGAGGAGACGTTCAAGGCCCGGGTCGAGGCCATCGAGGGCGGCATCGCCAAGGCGGAGACCGCGCAGGCCGAGGCGAACGAGCTGCTCGAGCAGTACCGGGCGCAGCTCGCCGAGGCCCGGACCGAGGCCGCCCGGATAAGGGACGAGGCGCGTGCCGACGCCGAGGCGATCCGTCAGGACGTCCTGGCCAAGGCCCGTGAGGAGTCCGACCGCATCATCGCCGCCGGGCAGGAGAACCTGCGCACGCAGCGCGAGCAGCTCGTCCGCGAGCTGCGCTCCGAGATCGGCACGCTCGCCGTGGACCTGGCCGGCCGCATCGTGGGCGAGTCGCTCGCCGACGAGGCGCGCAGCCGGGGCACCGTGGAGCGGTTCATGGCCGAGATCGACGCGCCCGCCGCGTCGGGGGGTCGGCGCTGATGTCGATCGGCAACCGCGAGTCCTATGCCGCGGCGACGGACGAGCTCACCGCGTACGCCTCCACGGCGTCCGCGGCGGACGTCGCCGCGCTCGGCGACGAACTGCTCGCGGTCGCGCGGCTGCTCTCCGGTGAGCCGCGGCTGCGGCGCGCGCTGTCCGACTCGTCCACCACGGTCGAGCAGCGCACGGAGCTGGCCGGCGCGCTGCTGACCGGCAAGGTGGCCGCGTCGACGCTGCGCGTGGTGACCGCGCTGGTCGGCGCGCGCTGGCACTCGCCGAGCGAGTTCCTCACCGCGGTCGAGCAGACCGGGGTGAACGCGCTGCTGAGCAGCGCGTCCGCGGCCGGCGAGCTGACCGAGGTGGAGGACGAGCTGTTCCGGTTCGGCAAGGTCGTGGCCGGCGACCAGGCGCTCGGCGGCGCGCTCGGCGACACCTCCGTCCCGGCCGCGCGCCGGACGGAGCTGGTCCGGGAGCTGCTGGCCGGCAAGGCGAAGCCGGTGACGGTCCGCCTCGTCGAGGTGGCGCTGTCCGGGTTCGGTGGGCGCGGGTTCGCGGCGTCGCTGGACCGCCTGATCGAGTTGGCCGCGGACCGGCAGGACCGCGATCTCGCGTACGTGACCGTCGCGCGCCCGCTCGCCGAGGCCGACGAGGCGGCGTTGGCCGCCAAGTTGTCCGAGCTGTACGGTCGGGATGTGTCCCTCAAGGTCACGGTCGACCCGGCGATCATCGGCGGCATCAGTGTCAGGGTCGGTTCCGACCTGTACGACGGCACGATTCTGCGGCGGCTCACCGAAGCCCGCAAGGCATTCGCCAAGTAGGTCCGTTCCCTCGGAGCCCTCCCACCTGAGCGCGCACGCGCGCCGGCGGGGGAACGGCACCGAGACGACAGTAGAGAAGGCTGAGGATGGCCGAGCTGACCATCTCCTCGGATGAGATCCGGGGTGCGCTCGAGCGCTATGTTTCGTCCTACACGCCCGAGGTCTCCCGCGAGGAGGTCGGCATCGTCAGCGATGCGGGCGACGGAATCGCACACGTCGAGGGCCTGCCCTCGACCATGGCCAACGAGCTCCTGGAGTTCGAGGACGGCACCCTGGGTGTCTCCCTGAACCTGGAGGCCCGCGAGATCGGTGTCGTCGTCCTGGGCGGCTTCACCGGCATCGAGGAGGGTCAGCCGGTCAAGCGCACCGGCCGCGTCCTCTCCGTGCCGGTCGGTGACGCGTTCCTGGGCCGCGTCGTCAACGCGCTCGGCGAGCCGATCGACGACAAGGGCGACATCGAGGCGGAGGGCTTCCGCGAGCTGGAGCTCCAGGCGCCGAACGTGATGTCGCGCCAGCCCGTCAAGGAGCCGCTGCAGACCGGCATCAAGGCGATCGACGCGATGACCGCGATCGGCCGGGGCCAGCGGCAGCTGATCATCGGCGACCGCAAGACCGGCAAGACCACGGTCGCGCTGGACGCGATCCTGAACCAGCGGGACAACTGGCTCTCCGGCGACCCGAAGAAGCAGGTCCGCTGCATCTACGTCGCGGTCGGCCAGAAGGCCACCACGATCGCCACGGTCAAGGGCATCCTGGAGGAGAAGGGGGCGATGGAGTACACCACCATCGTCGCCGCTCCCGCGGACGCGCCGGCCGGCTTCAAGTACATCGCGCCGTACGCCGGTTCCTCGATCGGCCAGCACTGGATGTACAACGGCAAGCACGTTCTGATCGTCTTCGACGACCTGAGCAAGCAGGCGGAGGCGTACCGCGCCATCTCGCTGCTGCTGCGCCGCCCGCCGGGCCGCGAGGCGTACCCGGGTGACGTCTTCTACCTGCACTCCCGCCTGCTGGAGCGCTGCGCGAAGCTCTCCGACGAGCTGGGTGGCGGCTCGATGACCGGCCTGCCGATCATCGAGACCAAGGCGTCGGACATCTCGGCGTACATCCCGACCAACGTCATCTCGATCACCGACGGCCAGATCTTCCTCGAGGCCGACCTGTTCAACTCCGGTGTCCGCCCGGCCATCAACGTGGGCACCTCGGTGTCCCGGGTCGGCGGCGCGGCGCAGGTCAAGGGCCTCAAGGGCGTGGCCGGCCGGCTGCGTCTCGACCTGGCGCAGTACCGCGAGCTGGAGGCGTTCTCCGCCTTCGCCTCCGACCTGGACAAGGCCTCCCGCGCTCAGCTCGAGCGTGGCGCCCGCCTGGTCGAGCTGCTCAAGCAGCCGCAGTACTCGCCGTACCCGGTCGAGGAGGAGACGATCTCCATCTGGGCCGGCACCACCGGCGAGCTGGACGACGTCCCGGTCTCGGACATCGGCCGGTTCGAGCGTGAGCTGCTGCAGTGGCTGCGCCAGCACCGGGCGGACACGGTCACCGGCATCGCGTCGACGAACAAACTGTCGGACGAGGCGATCGAGCAGCTGAAGTCCGGCGTGGCCGAGTTCAAGCAGCTCTTCCAGAGCGGCGCCACCGCGAACCGGGTGAACGAGGCTCCGGCCGAGGCGCTCGGCGACGAGCACGTCTCCCGCGAGACGGTCACCCGGCACGTCGACTCGGACGAGAGCTAGTCATGGCCGGTCAGGTACAGGCGCTGCGCCGTAAGGTTCGCTCGGTCCGGTCGACCAAGAAGATCGCCAAGGCGCAGGAGCTGGTCGCCACCAGCAAGATCGCCAAGGCGCAGGAGCGGCAGGCGGCGGCCAAGCCGTACGCGGAGGCGATCACCGGCGTGCTCACCGAGCTCGCCTCGAACGCCAGCGTCGACCACCCGCTGCTGCAGCCCCGTCCCCGGGTGCTGCGGGCCGGCGTGCTGCTCATCACCAGTGACCGGGGCCTGGCCGGCGCCTACAACGCCAACGCGATCCGGACCGCCGAGGGCCTGATCTCTCGGCTCCGGGCGGACAACAAGGACGTGGCGCTGTACGTGGTCGGCCGCAAGGCCCTCTCGTACTACACGTTCCGGAACCGCCCGGTCGAGGCGAGCTGGACCGGCTTCTCCGGCGAGCCCACGTTCGCGGACGCTCGCAAGATCGGCGAGAGCCTGCTGGCGGCGTTCGAGGCCGGCGCGGACGACACCGAGGCCACCTACGGCCCGGACGGCATCCGCGGCGTCGACGAGGTGCACATCGTCAGCACCCAGTTCAAGTCGCTGATGACCCAGACCGCGCACTCGCGCTTCCTCGCGCCGATGCAGGTCGAGGAGAAGCGGCGCGAGGGTGGGCCGCGCCCGTCGTACGAGTTCGAGCCGGAGCCGGAGGAGATGCTCGCCGCGCTGCTGCCGAAGTACATCAACACGCGGATCTACGCGGCGTTGCTGGACTCGGCCGCGAGCGAGTGGGCCGCCCGCCGGCGGGCGATGAAGAGCGCCTCGGACAACGCGGACGAGCTGCTCAAGACCTACACGCGCGAGATGAACTCCGCGCGGCAGGCCGCGATCACCCAGGAGATCAGTGAGATCGTCGGCGGCGCCAACGCGCTGGCGGCGGCGGGAAGTGATGAGTGATGACTGCTGTAGTTGAGCCGCAGACCGCCGTGGGTCGCGTCGTCCGGGTCATCGGCCCGGTCGTCGACGCCGAGTTCCCGCGTGACGCGATGCCCGACATCTACCAGGCGCTGCACGTCGACGTGACCCTCTCCGAGGGCACCAAGACCCTGACGCTCGAGGTCGCCCAGCACCTGGGCAACAACATCGTCCGGGCCATCTCGATGCAGCCGACCGACGGCCTGGTCCGCGGCGCCGAGGTGCGCGACACCGGTTCGCCGCTGTCCGTGCCGGTCGGTGACGTGACCCGTGGCCACGTCTTCAACGCGCTCGGCGAGTTCCTCAACGCCGACGAGTCGAAGCTGGAGATCACCGAGCGCTGGCCGATCCACCGGGCCGCCCCGGCGTTCGCCGACCTCGAGCCGAAGACCGAGATGCTGGAGACCGGCATCAAGGTGCTGGACCTGCTCACCCCGTACGTGCGTGGTGGCAAGATCGGCCTCTTCGGCGGCGCGGGCGTGGGCAAGACGGTGCTCATCCAGGAGATGATCATCCGTGTCGCCCGGAACTTCGGCGGTACGTCCGTCTTCGCCGGCGTCGGCGAGCGGACCCGTGAGGGCAACGACCTCATCCTGGAGATGGACGAGGGCGGCGTGCTCGACAAGACCGCGCTGGTCTTCGGCCAGATGGACGAGCCGCCGGGAACGCGTCTGCGGGTCGCCCTCGCGGCGCTGACCATGGCGGAGTACTTCCGGGACGTCCAGAACCAGGAGGTGCTGCTCTTCATCGACAACATCTTCCGGTTCACCCAGGCGGGTTCCGAGGTGTCCACGCTGCTCGGCCGCATGCCGTCCGCCGTGGGTTACCAGCCCAACCTGGCGGACGAGATGGGTCTGCTGCAGGAGCGCATCACCTCCGTCCGGGGCAAGGCCATCACCTCGCTCCAGGCGATCTACGTGCCCGCGGACGACTACACCGACCCGGCGCCGGCCACCACGTTCGCCCACCTGGACGCGACGACCAACCTCGAGCGGTCGATCTCGGACAAGGGCATCTACCCGGCCGTGGACCCGCTGGCCTCCAGCTCGCGGCTGCTCGCGCCGGAGTTCGTCGGCCAGGAGCACTACTCGGTCGCCCGTGAGGTGCAGCGAATCCTGCAGAAGTACAAGGACCTGCAGGACATCATCGCCATCCTCGGCATGGACGAGCTGTCCGAGGAGGACAAGGTCACGGTGGGCCGCGCCCGCCGGATCGAGCGCTTCCTCTCGCAGAACACCTACGCCGCCGAGCAGTTCACCGGCGTCCCGGGTTCGACGGTCCCGCTGAAGGAGACCATCGAGTCGTTCAAGAAGATCTCCGAGGGCGAGTACGACCACTTCCCCGAGCAGGCGTTCTTCATGTGCGGCGGCCTCGAGGACCTGGAGCGCAACGCGCACGAGCTGATGAAGTAGCACCTCGTCTCGTCGAGGGAGGGCCCCGCCGTGCGGCGGGGCCCTCTTTTGTGCGGTCATGTGACTACTTTTCGTAATTTATGGGTAACCTTCGGTAATGACAGCAGCCGGAGCCCCGCCGCAGCCGAGATGGGTACGGTTCTGCGTCTTCCTCGGCGTGGTCCTGCTGGTGATCAGCGGCCTGGTGGTGATCGGCGTCAGCGTGCTGGAGGAGCGCTACTCCGGCCGGGTGGTGACCGCCGACCTGTTCGGCGACTCCGACGACTTCGCGCCGCTGGCCGTCGCCACGCCGCGGCCGCAGTACGGCGAGACCCGCACGCTCTCCGGCGACCTGGGCGGCGACGTGGACCTGAACGGCCCGCTCGACCTGCTGCTGGTCGGCATCGACCCGAGACCGAACGAGGCACCCCGGCCGCCGCTGGCCGACGCGATCATGGTGCTGCACGTGGACGCGGCGCACGAGCACGCGTACCTCTTCTCGCTGCCGCGTGACCTGATCGTGGAGATCCCGGCGTTCGCCAAGGCCGGCTACGGCGGCGGCACCGGCAAGATCAACGGCGCGATGGCGTACGGCAGCCGGGTCCGTGAGACCGGCGGGCTGGACACCGCGCAAGGCTTCCAGCTGCTGGCCCGTACCGTGATCGCGCGGACCGGCATCCCGCGCTTCGAGGCCGGTGCGATCATCGACTTCAGCGGCTTCGAGGCGGTGGTGGACGCGCTCGGCGGCGTCGACATGTACGTGGACGAGCGCACGCTCTCCATCCACCACGCGCCGAACGGCACGCTGCGCCCCGGGTACGGCCCGCAGAAGACCTACGAGGTCGGGCGGCAGCACATGAGCGGCTGGGAGGCGCTGGACTTCGTCCGGCAGCGCAAGAGCCTGTCCGAGGGCGACTACGCGCGGCAGCGGCACCAGAAGCAGTTCCTCAAGGCGGTGCTCACCCAGGCGACCGACTCCGGGCTGCTCACCGACCCGCTGCGGCTGGACCGGGTGCTGCGCGCGGCGGGGGAGTCGCTGACCTTCAGCGGGCGCGGTCACGACCTGCTGGACTACGCGCTGACGCTGCGCCACCTCCGGCCGGACGACCTCACCATGGTGCAACTGCCCGGCGCGGCGGTCGGGCGCGGCGCCGGGTACCGCGGCGAGCACCTGCTGCCGGTCGCGGACGACTTCTTCGCCGCGGTCGCGGCCGACCGCGTGGCGGAGTTCCTGGTCGAACACCCGGACCTGGCCTCGTGAACAGCGTGTAACGAGTGCCACCCGGCTTGGGCCGTTGCCGGGCTCCCGACTAGACTCGGGCAATCCCCGGCGGTCCGTCCCCTGGGTCAGTCGCATCCTGGGTGAGACCTGAAACCACCGGTCGGCCGGTTGACGAGGAGTCTGGCGTGGCTAAGCAGCTGCATGTCGAGGTCGTTGCCGTCGAGCAGAAGGTGTGGGTCGGTGAGGCCGAAATGGTCGTCGCCCGCACCACCGAGGGCGAGCTCGGGGTCCTGCCCGGTCACGCCCCGCTGCTCGGCCAGCTGAAGGAGCCGTCCCAGGTGCGGGTGAAGCTCGCCGGTGGCGAGCAGCTCAGCTGGGACGTGACCGGCGGATTCCTCTCGGTCACCGGGGCCGGCGTCACGGTCCTGGCCGAGGAGGCCTCCGCGGCCACGGCTCCCGCCTCCGCGGCTCACTGACCGGACGGCGCCGATGCTGATCGTGGAGTGGATCGGGATCGGCGTCCTCGCCCTGCTGCTCGCGTTCGGCGTGCTGGTGCTCCGCCGTGCCCTGTTCGTCCGGGCCGGCGGCACGATCCGGCTGAGCGTGCGCACCTCCAGCGCGGTGCCCGAGCGCGGCTGGTCCAACGGGCTCGGCCGGTTCGTCGGCGACGACCTGCGGTGGTACCGGATCTTCAGCTTCGCGCTGCGGCCGAAGCGCACGCTCACGCGTACCGGCCTGGTGATCGTGTCCCGCCGTTCGCCGGCCGGGCAGGAGGCCTACTCGCTGCCCGAGGACTGGGTGATCCTGCGCTGCTCCTGGCCCGGCCGGGAGACCGTGGAGATCGCCATGGCGGCCACCACGGTCACCGGCTTCCTGTCCTGGCTGGAGTCCGCGCCGCCCGGCGAGGTCTCCACCCGCTTAGGCCGTGAGTCGACGCGGTGACCGGCCCGCGGCGGGGCCCAGGCGCTGCCTGGCCGCACGCCGCGAACGCCCCCGTACAACACCGGCATGAGGGCGCCCGCGCCCCGCTCCGGCCCTGCGCCGACTCACGACCTGCGATGTGACCCGCCCGGCCGCCAGAGCACGTCACCGTCCGGGTTCGCGGCCCGGGACAGGATGAACAGCAGGTCCGACAGCCGGTTGAGATACTTCGCGGGCAGCGGGCCGGTGCGCTCGCCGTCGGCCTCGATCAGCGCCCAGGCCCGCCGCTCGGCGCGGCGCGCGGTGGTGCGCGCCACGTGCAGCAGCGCGGCGCCGGGCGTGCCGCCGGGCAGCACGAACGAGCTCAGCGGCTCCCGGTGCGCGTTGAACTCGTCGCACCAGCGCTCCAGGCGCGTCACGTACTCCTCGGTGATCCGCAGTGGAGGGTGTTCCGGCGCGGTCTCGGAGAGCGGGTTGGCCAGGTCCGCGCCCACGTCGAACAGGTCGTTCTGGATCTCGGCGAGCACCGCGCGGATCTCCGCCGGCAGCTCGCCCATGGCGACCGCCACGCCGATCGCCGCGTTCGTCTCGTCCACGTCCGCGTAGGCGGCGATCCGCGGCGAGGTCTTCGGGACCAGCTCGTTGTCGAGCAGCCGGGTGCTGCCCGCGTCGCCGGTCCGGGTGTAGATGCGTGTGAGGTGAACGGCCATGCCGCCCAGCCTACGATGGTGTCCGTGGATCAGATCTCGGTGAACGGCGGTGCCCGGCTCGCGGGCGAGGTACGGGTGGCCGGCGCGAAGAACTCCGCGCTCAAGCTGATGGCCGCGGCGCTGCTGGCCCCGGGCCGGACCGTGATCACCAACGTGCCGCGGATCACCGACATCGCGATCATGGCGCAGGTGCTCGACCGGCTCGGCTGCACCGTGGACTTCGTCGACGAGCCCGGCCCGGACGGTACGCCGTCGCCGGTGCGCGAGGTGGTCATCGACGTGCCGGAGACGCTCGGCACCGAGGCCGACTACGACCTGGTCCGCCGCCTGCGGGCGTCCATCGCGGTGCTCGGCCCGCTGCTGGCCCGCTGCGGCTACGTGCGGGTGGCCCACCCGGGCGGCGACGCGATCGGCTCCCGCGGCCTGGACATGCACGTGGCCGGCCTGGCCCGGATGGGTGCGGACATCACCGGCGAGCACGGCTTCGTGATCGCGTCCGCGGCCGGCGGCCTGCGCGGCGCCACCATATGGCTCGACTTCCCCAGCGTCGGCGCCACGGAGAACCTGCTGATGGCCGCGGTGCTGGCCAAGGGCGTCACCGAGATCGACAACGCGGCGCGCGAGCCGGAGATCGTGGACATCTGCGCGATGCTGACCGCGATGGGTGCGCGGATCGAGGGCGCCGGCACGTCCACGCTGCGGATCGAGGGCGTCGCCGAGCTGCGGCCGGTGGTGCACGCCACGATCGGCGACCGGATCGTCGCCGGGACCTGGGCCTACGGCGCCGCGATGACGCGCGGGGACGTGACCGTGACCGGCATCGACCCGGCGTACCTCGAGATCGCGCTGGACAAGCTGCGGACCGCCGGCTGCGAGGTGACGACGAGCCAGGACCATTTCCGGGTACGCATGGACGAGCGCCCCCGCTCGGTGGACGTCGTCACGCTGCCGTACCCGGGGTTCGCCACCGACCTGCTGCCGATGGCGATCGGCCTGGCCGCGGTCAGCGAGGGCGCGTCACTGGTCACGGAGAACATCTTCGACGGCCGGTTCATGTTCGTGAACGAGATGGCCCGGCTCGGCGCGGAGATCAAGACCGACGGCCACCACGCGGTGGTACGCGGCCGGGAGCGGCTCTCCGGCGCGCCGGTGCGCGCCACCGACATCCGGGCCGGGGCCGGGCTGGTGATCGCGGGCCTGTGCGCCGAGGGCGTGACCGAGGTCGGCCACGTGCACCACATCGACCGGGGCTATCCGAACTTCGTGGCGGACCTGCGCGCGCTCGGCGTGGAGGTGCACCGTTCCGCGGCACCGCCGGACGTCATCGGCTGATGCCGTCGATCCCGGGCGTCACTGGTTGATCAGGCGGCGCGCCCGGGACAGTTCCTCCGGGAAGACCAGAATGAGCCGGCGGCCGTCGTGCGCGGCCGCCACCGTGGCCCGGATGCCGGCGCCGTGCAGCAGCCGCCGGAAGTCCGCGGCCGTACCCTCGTCGTCCGCGGTCACGGCCGGCGTGAGCAGCCCGAAGTCCTGCTCGCCGAGCATGCCCAGGCCCTCGTTCAGCTCGCGGTCCAGCGCGTGCAGCATCGTCTCGCCGCGGGCGTCGGTGTCCCGGCGCAGGGCCCAGCGCAGCACGCCGGCGAGCAGGGCGCAGAGCGCGAGCGCGATGAGGGGCCCGGCCAGGTACCAGCCGGTGCTATCGGGCATGCGCCCATCTTGCCCCGGAAGATCCCGCGGCCACGCGGGCTTTTCCAAAGTCCCTCTCACGTAAGGTCTCCTTAGTGATCGTTCAAGGGAGGGTGTCGTGACGGGACGACTCGCGGTCGTGGGGGCCGGACTGATGGGATCGGGCATCGCCCAGGAGGCGGCGCGGGCCGGCTGGCACGTCACACTGCGTGACTTGGACGCGCCGGCCGTGGAGCGCGGGCTCGCCGCCGTCCGGGGCTCGCTGGACCGGTTCGTCGCCAAGGAGCGGATCACCGCGGCCGACGCGGAGCGGGCGCTGTCCCGGATCACCACCACCACGGACCTGCCCGAGGCGGTGGCGGACGCGGACATCGTGGTGGAGGCCGTGTTCGAGCGGCTGGATGTCAAGCAGGACGTCTTCCGTACCCTCGATGAGGTCTGCAAGCCCTCGGCGGTGCTGGCCACGAACACCAGCGCCATCCCGATCACGCAGATCGCGGCCGTGACCGGCCGCCCGGGCTCGGTGGTCGGCACCCACTTCTTCTCGCCGGTGCCGATGATGCCGCTGTGCGAGCTGGTCCGCGGCCACCGCACCTCGGACGAGACGCTGGCCACGGCGCGCGCGTTCGCCGAGGAGATCGGCAAGACGTGCATCGTGGTGGAGCGCGACATCGCCGGGTTCGTCACCACCCGGCTGATCACCGCGCTGGTCGTCGAGGCCGTCGGGCTGGTCGAGTCCGGCGTGGTCAGCGCGGAGGACCTGGACACGGCGTGCCGGCTCGGCTTCGGGCACGCGATGGGCCCGCTGGCCACCGCGGACCTCACCGGCATCGACGTGCTGCTGCACGCCGCCCGCAACATCCACACCGACTCGGGCGACCCGAAGTTCTTCCCGCCGGAACTGATGCAGCGCATGGTCACCGCGGGCGAGCTGGGCCGGAAGTCCGGGAAGGGGTTCTACGACTACTGAGCAATCTTCAACCTGCCCGCGGGGTCGCGCGGCGTGGCGACGCTCGACGGCCCGGGTGCGCCACGTTGACAACGGCTCACTGATGCGGCTCCAGGTGGGCGCGCTCGCCCTGCGGGCCGAAGAGCGTGAGCAGCTCCGCGGGCTGGGCGCCGGCGCTGCCGATCCAGTGCGGCACGCGCGTGTCGAACTCCGCGGCCTCGCCGGCGCCCAGCACGAACTCCCGCTCGCCCAGCACGAACCGGATGCTGCCGTTGAGCACGTAGAACCATTCGTACCCGTCGTGGGTCTGCCGCTGGGTGGTCGCCTCGCGCCCGGCCGGCGGGTAGATCACCTTGTACGCCTGCACGCCGCCGGGCCGCCGGGTCAGCGGCACGATGGTCAGCCCGAACCGGCGCACCGGCCGCAGATGGATGCGCGGATCCCCGGTGGGCGGCGCCGCCACAAGATCATCCAGCGGTACGCCGTGCGCCCGGGCCAGCGGCAGCAACTGCTCCAGCGTCGGCCGCAGCCGGCCGGTCTCCAGCCGGGAGAGCGTGCTGGCGGTCAGCCCGGTCTCGGCCGCCAGCGCGTCCAGCGTGATGCCGCGCGCCCGGCGCAGGGTCCGCAGGCGCGGCCCGACCGCGGCGAGTACCTCTTCACTGCTGCTCATGACCGTCATCATGCGGATTCGCAATTTTCTTTGCAAGCCCGGCGCCGTGCCGGCGATCCTGGTCGCATGGTCATGACGGCATTCTGGGAGAAGCACTACCGTGGCCGGCGCGCCGGCGGGCGGGTCAACCCGCTGCTCGCCGAGATCGCCGCGCCGCTGCCGGCCGGCACCGCGCTCGATCTCGGCTGCGGAACGGGCGGCGACACCATCTGGCTCGCCCGGCGCGGCTGGCGGGTCACCGCGGTCGACATCGCGCACACCGCGATCGACCGGCTGCTGATCCACGCGGCCGAGGCCGGGCTCGCGGACCGGGTGGTCGCGGAACAGCACGACCTGGCGGTCTCGTTCCCCGGCGGCACGTTCGACCTCGTCTCGGCGCAGTACCTCCACACACCGTTCACGCTGGACCGGGCGGCGGTGCTGCGCACCGCGGCATCGGCGTTGCGGCCCGGAGGGCTGCTGCTGGTCGTGGACCACGGCTCGACGATGCCGTGGTCGTGGAACCAGGACCCGGACGCGGTGTTCCCGACGCCGGAGGAGATCGCGGCGGGAATCGGACTGGACCCGGAGGGGTGGCGGGTGGTGCGCGCGGACATGCCGCGACGCCGGGCCGTCGGCCCGAACGGCCAGACGGCGACCGTCACGGACAACGTACTGGTGATCCAGCGGAGCGCGGGATGAGCGCGGGCCGTTCCTCCGGGGGGCTGGCGGCCGTGGGCCGCGGGGCGACGACATCGCCGACGGCGACCGCTGTGGATGGGCGTCCGGCCGGTGCGGCAGCCGCTTCGGCCGGGGCGGGTGACGCGGCCGCCGCCGGTGAGGCGCCGGGCGGCAGGCCGAGGCGCAGGGCGAAGACGAAGGATGTCGGGCCCGCATGGACCGATCCCGGGGAGAGGGGGACGTTGCTGGGGTTCCTGGACTACCTGCGGAACTCCGTGATCGAGAAGGTCGCGGACGTGCCGGAGCCGGAGGTGCGCGCACCGGGCGTGGCCTCCGGGACCAACCTGCTCGGGCTGATCAAGCACCTGACGGCGGTGGAGCGCTTCTACTTCCTCGGCGAGCCGATCCCGAACCTGCGCCGGACCCTGCGACCCACCCGGACCGAGACCGTCGACGGGCTGATCGCCGACTACCGGCGCGCGATCGCGGAGGCGAACGAGGTCATCGACGGGTGGACGGACCTGGCGGCTCCGGCGCCGCGACCGCCGGGCCGCGGCCTGCCACCGACGCGGCGATGGGTACTGACGCACATGATCGAGGAGACCGCCCGGCACGCCGGCCACGCCGACATCATCCGCGAACGGATCGACGGCTCGGTCGGGCGGTGATCGCCTCACTCGGTGAGGCTCGGGCACGTTGTCCGGCGCGCATGACGTGCCTGAGCCTCACAAAGCCAGGTGGACGATCAACTGGCGCCCGCGATTTCGGGCGCGGAGCGCGCGCAGCCCCTGCCCCGGGAATCAGCCGGCTCTGCTCGATCCCGGTGCCGACGAAGGAGTCGTGCGATGAGCCGGGGTCACGCGGTAGTTGGGCCGCGCGGTAGTTGGGCCGCGTGGTGGTTGGGACCGCGGTGGTTGGGCCGCGTGGTGGTGGGGACCGCGGTGGTTGGGCCGCGCGGTTGGGGTGGCGGTGGTTGGGCCGCGTGGTGGTTGGGACTGCGGTGGGTTGGATTGCGTGGCGGTGTGATTCGCGCGGTGGCTGGGCCGGAAGCGGGTCTGGAGGGGCCGCGGCGCCGGGAGGATGGGCTCAGCGTTCGCGGGGGGTGGTCCAGCGGAAGGTGGTGAGGCAGAGGATGAGGCCGGCGATGCACCAGGCGGCGAGGACCAGGGCGACGCGGTCGAGTTCCCAGGTGCCGGCGGGTTCCTGGGTGGCGAAGGAGTCGGGGAGGAAGGCGTAGCGGAGGCCCTGGCACATCCACTTCAGGGGGAAGACGGCGGCGATGGACTGCATCCAGGACGGCAGCGAGGTGAAGACCAGGAAGACGCCGGAGGTGAACTGCAGAATCAGCGCGATCGGGGTGACCACGGCGGAGCCGCTGCGGGACGTGCGGGCCAGTGCGGAGATGGCGATGCCGAGCAGCGTGCAGGCGGTGATGCCGAGCAGCGACACCCAGGCGAACGCCAGCCAGCGGCCCGGGGTGGAGGGCAGGTGCAGGCCGAAGAAGGGGACGGAGATGAGGAGCAGCACGGCGGTCGTACCGAACCCGATGACGAGGATCATCAGGACCTTGCCGGCGAAGTAGACCCACGCCGGCATCGGCGTGCCGCGGTAGCGCTTGAGGACGCCGCGGTCGCGCTCGATCGGAATCCAGATGCCCAGGTTCTGGAAGCTGACCGTCATCAGGCCGGTGGCGATCATGCCGGTCACGAAGTACTGGGTGAGCGTGACGCCGCCGTCGATCTCGGTGCCGCCGAAGATCGCGGCGAAGATGGCCAGCATGATGACCGGGAAGCCGATGGTGAACACCACGGACTCGCGGCTGCGGAGGAACTGCAGGGTCTCCAGGCGGCCCTGACGGAGTGCGAGCTTCACTGACCGGCCTCGTTCGAAATCATGCGGAGGTAGATGTCCTCCAGCGTCGGGCGGTTGATGGCGAGCCCGGGCACCTCGCCGCCGAACTCGGCCGCGAGCCGGGTGACCAGCGCGGTCGGCGTGGCGGTCTCCTCCCGGCGCGGCCGGCCGTCCGCGTCCCGCCAGGTGACCGTGGGCAGCGCGTGCTGCCGTCCGCCCAGCTCGGACGGGGTGGACACCTCGACCAGCCGGCCGCCGGCGAGCACGCCGACCCGCGCGCGGCCAGCGCCTCGGCCTCGTCGAGGTAGTGCGTGGTGAGCAGGATCGTGGTGCCGCCCGCGTTCAGGTCGCGGATGAGCTCCCAGAACTCGCGCCGGGCCTCCGGGTCGAATCCGGTGGTGGGCTCGTCCAGGAACAGCAGCTCGGGGCGGCCGACGATGCCGAGCGCCACGTCCAGCCGCCGCTTCTGGCCGCCGGAGAGCGCGTGCGTACGGGCGCGCGCCTTCTCGGTCAGGCCGACGCGCGCGATCACCGCGTCCGGGTCGTCCGGGGCCGGGTAGAAGCCGGCGAAGTGGTGCACCAGCTCGCGTACCGTCAAGTTGTCGAACTCGCCGGTGCCCTGCAGCACGATGCCGACCCGCCCGCGCCAGGCCGCGCCGGGGGCGGCCGGGTCCTCGCCGAGCACCTCGACCTCGCCGGCGTCCCGCCCGCGGAAGCCCTCCAGGATCTCCACCGTGGTGGTCTTGCCGGCGCCGTTCGGCCCGAGCAGCGCGAAGATCTCGCCGGCGTGGACCTCCAGGTCGAGACCGGCCACGGCGGTGTTCGCGCCGTAGGACTTGCGCAGCCCGCGGACGGAGATCGCGTTCATGCGGTCCACTATGCGCCGGTCCGCCGCGGCGGGCGCATCGGCCCCGTCCTGTGTGACGCGTCACCGGCCGTTTTACTGAACGGTAACTTAGACTACGGCCAAGCGAGGCGCGGTCACTGAGTGCCGCGGAGGCCGGGCAGGACAACCTGCGCACTGTCCGGCGTCCGGAGTGGTCAGTGGGACAGCGCCATCGAGATGCCGGAGGCGGAGGCCATGCCGCCCAGCACCAGCAGGCCGACCGCGCCGATGTCCAGGCGGCTGCCGAACATGCGGTCCAGCAGCGCGGACGCCACCGGCAGCCCGGTGAACGGCGCCACGAAGAACGCGGACCAGCCGGCCACCCGCAACACCAGTTGCGCGGTGGTGTAGCCGCCGCCCAGGGTGACCAGCCCGGCCGCGAACAGCGCGGTGAACGCGGCCGCGGCGGCGCCGAGCACCGGCAGCAGTGGCAGCACGCGGCGTGGCGGCGACGGCCGGGGCGCGCCGCGCCGGGCCGCGTGGACCCGCCGTACCGCGCGGTCCAGCAGTGCCCGCGCCCGCGCCTCCGGGTCCACCTGATCCGGATAGCCGAGGTCCGGGCTCTGCGGCAGCAGCGGCTCGGGCGGATCGCCGACCCGGGACGCCCAGCCCGGCCGCCGCCGGTGCATCGCGCGCAGCGCGGCCCAGATCCGGGCCGCCTCGCGGTCGACCTCGGCGACCGAGACCGCGAGCGCGTCGGCGCGGCGCTCCGCGGCACCGGCCATCGCCTCCGCGCGCACCAGCTCCGCGGTCGCGGTGGCGGCGCCGTCGTGGTAGGCGCGCTCGGTGGCGAGCAGGTCGGCGTCCCGCCGCGCGGTCGCCTCGGCCAGCGCGGCGAGCTGCCGCCGATACTCGTCCGCGTTCACGAGCCGGCTCCCACCGCGTACGGGACGATCACGCGGGGCAGGCGGTCCGTGGCGCGGTCGAAGCAGAGCGCGCGCCCGGGGCGGGGGAACCAGGCCGGTCCGCCCGGGGACGGGGTCAGCGGCGCCAGGTCCGCGCCGTGCACGTCCAGCGCCACCCAGGCGCCGATCGCGTCGAACCGGGCCGCGAGCCCGCCGAGCGCGTCCCGCAGCCGGGCCACCGAGCGCCACCAGCCCAGCACGTGCACCTGCCGCTCCGGGCCCCGCTCCAGGATCGTGCGCAGCGGGTCGCCGCCGCCGGGCGCGGGCATCGCGGAGAGCGGCGGGATCGGGCCGCGGCGGGGGTGCGTACCGGCCGACGGAACGACCGCGTCGAGCGCGAGACCGAACAGGACGTGCGGCCCGGAGAGATCCTCGGCCACGGCCGCGAGCAGGTCCGGCACGGCGGCTCCGACGTGGAACGCCGCGGCCGGCAGCGCGGCCCGCAGCGGCGCGATCAGCGGCGCCAGCGACGCATCGGGGCAGGCCACGCTGAACCGCGCGCCCGGCCACGACGCGGCCAGCGACCGCGCGGCCGAGGTCAGCACCGCGGCCGCCTCCTCGCCACGCGTGCCCAGCACCGCGAGGTTGCGGCCGGGCGCGCGGTCCATCCGCATCAGCGCCGGCCGGGCTCGCACGTCGATCAGCTCGCCCAGCACCGCGCCGTGCTCCGGCGGCGCGTCCGGGAACGTGGGTACCGCGTCGCCGTCGAAGAGGCGCGGCGGCGGTGACCCCGCCGCCCGCGCGTGCCAGAGCCGTTCCTGCAACGCCTGCCACGCGCGGCGGTCGCCGGCGTCCGGCAGCCGCGCGATCCGGTTCGCCGACGGCGTGCCCGAATCCGCGTTGATCACCGCGTGGTGGCGCGGGATCACGTCCGCGGCGAGGTTCGTCTCGGCCAGCACGCGCCGCGCCTTGGGCAGCGCGATCCGCAGCGTGAACTGCGCGACCAGGCCGGGCCGCCCCCACAGCGCCTCGATGCCGGAGACGTCCTGGCTGGCAAGGACCAGGTGGATGCCCTGCGATCGGCCGCGCCGGGCCAGGTCCTCCAGCAGCGCCGCGGCCTCCGTGGTCACCGCGTCCCGCGCGCCGAGCAGCACCTGGAACTCGTCGATCACCGCCACGATCCGGGGCCAGTGGCCGTCCGGGTCCTCCGCGCGCAGCTCCGCGAGCTTGCCCGCCTCGTACCGCTTCGCGGCCCGCGCCCGGGCCCGCGACTCCTCGGCCAGGTGCCGCAGCAGCGCCAGGCCGAACTCCCGGTCGTCGTTGACGTTCACCCCGGCCAGGCGCACGTGCGGCAGCCAGCTCGGATCGCGCGGGCTCGGCGCGAACCGGGCGAACGACACCCCCTCCTTGAAATCCAGCAGGTAGAGCGCCAGCTCGGCGGGGGAGTAGCGGGTGGTCAGCGCGCCCAGCCAGGCGTAGATCAGGTTCGTCTTGCCGGACCCGGACGGGCCGCCGATCAGCGCGTGCGGCGGATCGTCGCCCAGCGTGACCTCGATCGGCGCGCCGTCCGGGCCCACGCCCAGCGGCGCGGTCAGCGCGGCGGCCGAGCTCTCCTGCCAGAACCGCGCCGGGACCAGGTCGGTCAGGCGCGCGGGCGGCGGCTCCGCGGTCACCGACGCGGCCAGTTCCCGGCACACGGCCGCGGTCTGCTCCGCGGGCGGCGGCGGGTCCAGCCGCACCGGCAGCACGCCGGCCGTGTCGCAGAAGGCCTCCCGTCCGGTCAGGTGCAGGCGCTCCACGTCCGGGTGCTCGGCCAGCGGCAGGTCACGCGCGATCAGGTGCACGCCGCAGGCGACGCCGGTACGGACCAGGCGGTCCAACTGCGCGCGCTGCGGCGGGGCCGGCTCCACCGCGTCGCCGAGCAGCACCGCCACCCGCCACGGCTCCGGGCGCCGGCCGGGCCGCTCGGCCAGCGTGGCGTACCGGCCGGCCAGCACGGTCTCGTTGATCCGCCGGACGTGCTCGACCAGTTCGTCCAGCATCGCGGTCAGCCCGCCCGGCCCGACGAACGTGAGCACGCCGGCCGCGGCCAGCGGCGCGAACGCGGCCAGGCTGCCGCCCAGCCGGTCCGGATCGTAGACCCAGAGCCGCAGGTCACCGGCGGGCGCGCCGCCGAGCGCGCGCAGCAGCAGGCCGGCGACCAGGCCGTCCGCCGTGGACGGACCACGGTGCCGGCCCACGCCGTCGTCCCGGTCGCGGGTGATCTCCAGGTGCGCGCGGTCGAGCAGCGGGATCAGCGCCGGCACCACCGGCGCGTCCTCGTCCACCGCGATGGTGCCGATCCGCAGCAGGCCGGCGCGGGCGGTGGCGGCCGGCCGCCACGCGGGCCAGGGCGCGCCGGACGGGCCCGGGGCGCAGGTGGACGCGAGCCGGCCGAGCAGGCCGGTGCGCGCCACGACCTCGCGGTGGAACACGTCGTAGATCTCGTCCCGGGCGGTCTCGTGCGCGTCGGTGAGCGCCGCCAGGCAGGTGTCGTGCGCGCCGCGGATCACCTCGTACCGGCGGCGGGTCTCGATCCTGCTCTCCTCGGCCGCCGCGTGGGCCGCGCGCACCAGTCCGCGCGCGGCGGCCACGTCCTGGCGGGCCGCGACCAGCATGGACACTCGGGCGCGCACCCGCCGATATTACCGATTCAGGGGGATATGCCCGGCCTCAACGGTGCCGTGTCACACGTTGAATCCGGCCGCCCGCGCGGCCTGCCGCTCCGCCCGCCGGGCGGTCCGGCGGCGGAACACCCAGACCGCCAGCCCGATCAGCGCCACCGCGAAGACCAGCACGAACACCGGCAGCAGAATGGCCACCACGGACATGACCACGCTGGCGGCGTCCTCCGCCGTGCTCGCCACCGGCGCGCCGAAGCCCGCGGTCGCCGTGTTGATCACCGGGCGCGCGGTCGCCTTCAGCGTGTGCACGCCGAGCGCGATGACCACGCCGGCCACGATCGGCACCCACTGGTTCGACTCGAAGAAGTTCGCCGGATCGGTCACGGTCACGGTCTCGGACCCCGCACCCGCGCCGAACACCAGCCCGCCCGCGGTCGGCCGTACCACGGTCTGCACCAGGTCGTTGACGTGATCGACCACCGGCACCTTGTCCGCGACCACCTCGATCGCCAGCAGCACGGACAGGATGGCGATCACCCACCCGTTCGAGAGCCACTGCCAGCCGCTCGGCAGCGCGATCACCTCGGTGTACCGCGCCAGCAGCCCCATCGCCAGCATCGGGACGTACGCGTTGAGCCCGGCAGATGCGGCCAGACCGATACCAGTCAGAACTTCCAGCACATAGACAGCATCGCACCCGCACGCCACTCCCGCCGGTTCCGCTACCCTGCTCGGGTGCGTTTGGTGATTGCGCGATGCTCGGTGGACTACGTCGGACGACTCTCGGCCCACCTGCCGCCGGCGACCCGGCTGCTCATGGTCAAAGCGGACGGATCAGTCTCGATCCACGCCGACGACCGCGCCTACAAGCCGCTCAACTGGATGAGCCCCCCGTGCAAACTCCAGGAGGCGGACGGCGTCTGGCGCGTGGTCAACAAGGCCGGCGAGGAGCTCCGCATCACACTGGAGGAGATCTTCCAGGACACGTCGTACGACCTGGGAGTGGACCCGGGCCTGGTGAAAGACGGTGTGGAGGCCCACCTCCAGGAGCTGCTGGCCGCCAACCCCACCACCTTCGGCGACGGCTTCACCCTGGTCCGCCGCGAGTTCATGACCGCCATCGGCCCGGTCGACCTGCTCTGCAAGGACGCCTCCGGCCGCTCGGTCGCGGTCGAGGTGAAGCGGCGCGGCGAGATCGACGGTGTGGAGCAGCTGACGCGCTACCTCGAACTCATGAACCGCGATCCGCTGCTGGCCCCGGTGAGCGGCATATTCGCGGCGCAGGAGATCAAGCCGCAGGCGCGGGTGCTGGCCGAGGACCGCGGAATCCGTTGCGTGGTGGTCGACTACGACAAACTCCGCGGCATCGAGCGCGACGAACTCACACTGTTCTGACGCGTGCGTGGCTGGGCCGGGTTCTGGCGCGTGCCTGGTTGGCTGGGTTCTGGCGCGTGCCTGGTTGGCTGGGTTCTGGCGCGTGCCTGGTCGGGCTGGGTTCTGGCGCGTGCCTGACTCGGCCGGGTTCTGGCGCGTGCCTGACTCGGCCGGGTTCTGGCGCGTGCGTGATCGGGCCGGATTCTGGCGTGTGCCTGGTTGGGCCGGGGGTCGGGCGTCGGCTTCGGCCGAGGGTTTCGAGTCGAGGCTTTCCGGTCGGGGCTTGCGAGTCGCGGTGTGCGGGTCGGGCGCTCCGCGCCCGAAATTTCGTCATATTGCGGGTCGCGCCGGTGGTCCACTGTGACTTTGTGAGCCTCAGGCACGTAATTCCGCGCGAATAAGGTGCCTGAGGCTCACAAAGTCGGCGACCAGCAGATCCCAAGCCAAGATCACCGGCCTGCCGGATCGCATACCTGAGCCGGAGCACGCCCCATGGTCGGCGATATGCCGAAATTTCGGGCAGGGAGGCTGCTGTTGGCCAGCGATGGCCAGTTCGGGCAGGCGTAGCCAAGGCTGGCTCGCGACCCGCCGGCTCGTGCGGGTCTACCACAGTCGGCCCGCGACCGCCGGAGCCGACTCGCGGTCGTCGGCTCGAGCAGCGGTGACCGCATTTGGCGCGCGACCATCGACCCGGGCAACACGAGTCACAGTCGGCGCCCGCGAAGCCGCTGCCGACACCCGTGGACCGGCCGATCACCGGAGCGAACGTCATTTCGCCGCCCCGACAAGCGGCGCCGATGCGGCCGTCAGGCCGCCCGAATAACGGCAGGCTGCCCGCCACGGCGCTTATGTTCTCGTGCGCCAGCACATACCGCAGCCAGGCACACCAGACGCAACCGATCCACCCACGAAAAAACAGCCGGGCCGACGACCCCCGCCACGACCGGCAAAGCCACGCCCATTCCCCGGAGCCCGAGGCCCCCCGGAGGGCGCCCTGAACCCAGCCACCCGGCGAAAGCACCCAATAAGCCGAAATTTCGGGCGCGGAGCGCCCGGCAGATCCCGGCCGACCGCCAGCGTGGTGCTGTGTGGCGCGGCACGCTACGACCGCCGCCGAGACGGCGAGGGCGCCGCTTGCGGCAGAGCGGCCATGGCCGGACGTCGGTCGGTGCAGAAGGAAGGCGTGCCGGTCCGTCAGGGCTTGCCGCGGCCGTAGAGGGCCTTGACCGCGCGGATCAGCAGACGCTCGTGTGCCGGTTTGCGGAAGAAGGAGAGGACCGGCAGCGGGGACGGCATTCGCCGGTAGGTGATGGCCTTGGCGACCGCGAATTCGCGCAGTCCGTCCTCGCCGTGGATGCGGCCGAAACCGGAATCGCCGACGCCGCCGAACGGGAGCGTGGACATTCCGGCGAACGTGAAGACCGAGTTGATCGAGGTCATGCCGGAGCGCATGCCGCGGGCCAGGGCGATGGCGCGGCGGCGGGCGAAGACGGCGCCGCCGAGGCCGTACGGGAGCGCGTTGGCGCGGGTCAGGGCCTCGTCGGCGTCGGCGACGCGGGTGACCGTGAGCGTGGGACCGAAGGTCTCCTCGCGGATCGCGGCGGCGTCGTCGGGGACGTCGATCAGGACGGTGGGGTGCACGTACGGCGGCTGCACGGCGTCGGGGCCGCCGACCACGGCGTGAGCGCCGCGGGCCAGGGCGTCGTCGATGTGGTGGCGGATGACGTCGAGCTGGGCGGGCATGGTGATCGGGCCCAGGTGGGTGCCGTCGGCGCCGACCGTGAGGCGGCGGGCGCGCTCGGCGAGCCGGGCGACGAACTCGTCGTGGACCTTCGAGACGGCGTAGACGCGTTCGATGCCGATGCAGGTCTGGCCGGCGTTGGACATGCCGCCCCAGAGCGCGGCGTCGGCGGCGGCGTCCAGGTCGGCGTCCTCGTCGACGATCATGGCGTCCTTGCCGCCGGCCTCGATCAGCACGGGCGTGAGCGTCTCCGCGCAGGCGGCCATGACCTTGCGGGCGGTGGCGGTGGAGCCGGTGAAGCCGAGCTTGCCGACGCCGGCGCGGCAGAGCGCGGCGCCGGTGTCGCCCAGGCCGTGGATCACCTGGAAGACCGGGTGCTCCGGGGCCACCTCGGCGAACGTGTCGGCCAGCCAGGCGCCGACCGCGGGCGTGTACTCGCTGGGCTTGAAGACCACGGCGTTGCCGGCGGCGAGCGCGTACGCGATGGAGCCGAGCGGCGTGAGCACGGGATAGTTCCACGGGCCGATCACGCCCACCACACCGTACGGCCGGTACTCCAGGTGTGCGGAGTGCTCGGCGACCAGCACGCGGCTGCGGACGCGGCGCGGGCCGAGCACGCGCCGCGCGTTGCCGGCCGCCCAGTCGATGTGCTCCAGCGCGCTGGCCGCCTCGATCGTGGCGTCGAACATCGGCTTGCCGGTCTCGCGGTGGACCAGCGCGGTCAGCTCCTCCAGCCGCTGCGCCAGCAGCGCGCGCCAGCGCCGCAGCCGGTCGCGCCGGCCGTCGAAGCCGAGGCCGGCCCACCAGTGCCCGGCCTCGCGGGCGCGGGCGACCGCGGCGGCCACGTCGTCGGGCGTCGCCACCGGGAAGGTGCCGACCGTCTCGCCGGTGGCGGGATTGGTGGACGTCAACGTCCCGTCGTCGACGACGGTGATCCCGGGCGTCATTGCCGGAGTCTAAACCTGAGCACTACTCGGAAGTAAGGTATTCGCGGATGATCCGTTCAGCGACTGAGGCGGGATCCGGTAGTTCGCCCCGTTCGTGCAGCCCGACGTACCGGTCCTTCGCCGGGAAGTCCTCGGCGCGCAGCGCCGCCTGCATGCCGGTGTCCATCACGCCGGGGTTGACGGACGCGACGACCAGCGGCGGCTCCCGGTGCGCGGCCTCGGCCGCGAGCACCTCCATGAACCACTCGCCGCCGCGCTTGGCCGCGGAGTAGGCGGACCAGTGCTCGATCGCCCGCCCGGCCGCGCCGGACGAGATGAACAGGACCCGAGCGGTACGGCCGGCCGCCGCGGCCAGGAACGCGTTGGTGAGCAGCATCGGCGCGGTCAGGTTCACCGTGATCGAGGCGGCCAGCTCGTCCGGCGGCAGCGCGCCCACCGGCCCGATCGGCGTGACCGTGCCGGCGTTGTGGATCAGCACCACCTCGCCGTCCGGCGCGAACAGCTCGCGCAGCGCCTCCGGGGACGGCAACGTTGAGGGATCGCTCAGATTTGCGCCCCATAGCGCGACGCGCGCCGGCTCCTGCAAGGCAAGATCGTCCTGCGCGCCGGTGAAGCTCCGGCCGATCCCGACGACCCGGTTTCCGGCCGCGATGACCTGCTCGAACAGCGCGGCACCCAGGCCGCGCGAGACACCCGTGATGAATACGGTCCGCATATTGTCAGCCGTACCACAGCTGACCGCGGTGTCGGCAACACGACCCGGCGGGGACCCGCGGGTCGCGGCCGGGGAAAATCTCGGTCGAGTTGATGATGGAGGTGTCCGGTGAGCCGCATCGGCTTCGCCTGTCTGTGGGCCCCGAACCCGATCGCCACCTGGTCCCACATCCCGTGGCACCTGCGCGCGGCGATGCGCGCCCACGCGGAGGTGCCGGACGTCGGCGTGCGCATCCCGCACCGGGCGCAGACCGCGCTGAAGCTGATGCACGTGCGCTGGCGCAACAGCCGCCCGGTCACCACCTGGAAGCAGTCGCGGCTGACCGACGCGTTCGTGCGGCGGGCGATCCAGCACGGCGCGGAGGCCGCCGGCGTGGACGCGGTCGTCATGATCCAGGACCTGGCCATCGTCGACCGGCCGTACTTCACGTTCCAGGACATGAGCTTCGACGGGCTGCTGCACATCCAGGAGACGTCCGGCATCCCGTTGTTCCAGCACCTGACCGCGGGGGAGTTGCACCGGCGGCGGGAACGGCAGCTGGAGGTGTACGACCGGGCCGCCGGCGTGATCGCGATGAGCCACTGGCTGGCCCGGAACCTGATCGAGGTCACCGGCGTACCCGCGGACAAGGTGCACGTGGTGCACCCGGGCGTCTCGGCCGGCGCGTCCGTGGAGGGCCCGCTGCCGGAGCGGCCCGGCCCGCGCCGCCGCCTGCTGTTCGTCGGCCGCGAGTTCGAGCGCAAGGGCGGTGACCTGGTGGTGGCCGCGCTGGCGATCCTGCGCCGCGAGTTCGACCCGGCGATCACGCTCACCGTGGCGGGCCCGCGCGAGTGGCCGATGGAGGGCGAGATCCCGGACGGCGTGACGTTCCTGGGTGAGCGCTCGCTGGCCGAGGTCGCCGGGCTCTACGACACGCACGACCTGTTCGTGCTGCCGAGCCGGCTGGAGGCGTTCGGCATCGTGTTCGCCGAGGCGGCCGCGCGCGGGCTGCCCGCGATCGGCCGGGACGCGTTCGCCATGCCGGAGATCGTCCGGCCCGGCGTGACCGGCGCGCTGGCCACCGGCGACGACCCGTCCGACCTGGCCAAGCTGATCGCGGAGACGCTGGCGGACGACAACCTCTACGCGGAGTGCGCGGCCCGTGCCGGCGACGTCTCGTCCCGGTTCTCCTGGGACCGCGCGGGCCGTGACGTAGTCAACGCGGTTAATGCCACGCTCGCCCGGTCCTGAGTGGGAGACTCGCGCCTAACGTCCGTTAACACAGGAGGCGAGTTGCAGACGATCGGAGTGGTCGGGCTCGGCACGATGGGCGCCGGCATCGTGGAGGTCTTCTCCCGGAACGGGCTGGACGTCGTCGCGGTGGAGGTCGGCGAGGCCGCGCTGGAGCGGGGCCGCGACATCCTGACCGCCTCCACGGACCGCGCCGTGACCCGCGGGAAGCTGGCGCCGGCCGACCGGGATGCGCTGCTCGGCCGGGTGCGGTTCGAGGTCGGCCTGGACGCGCTGCACGACGCGGACCTGGTGGTCGAGGCGGTGCCGGAGCGGCTGGACCTCAAGCGCGCGGTCTTCGCCGAGCTGGACCGGGTCTGCAAGCCGTCCGCGATCCTCGCCTCCAACACGTCCTCGCTCTCGGTCACCGAGATCGCGGTCGCCACCCGCCGGCCGCAGCAGGTGCTCGGGCTGCACTTCTTCAACCCGGCGCCGGTCATGAGGCTGGTCGAGGTGGTCCGGACCGTGGTCACCGCGGACCATGTGGTCGCGGACGCGGAGGCGCTCTGCGCGCGGCTCGGCAAGCGCGGCGTGACGGTGGGCGACCGGGCCGGCTTCATCGCGAACGCGCTGCTGTTCGGCTACCTCAACCACGCGATCACGATGTACGCGAGCGGGCACGTCTCGCGCGAGGACCTGGACCTGGCGATGCGCGCGGGCGCCGGGCTGCCGATGGGACCGCTCGCGCTGCTGGACCTGATCGGGTTGGACACCGCGTACGAGATCCTGGACACCATGTACCGCCGGGGCGGCCGGGACCGCCGGCACGCGCCCGCACCGCTGCTCGCGCAGCTGGTCACCGCGGGCTTCCTGGGCCGCAAGTCCGGCCGCGGCTTCTACACCTACGAGAAGCCGGGCTCCTCGGCGGTCGTACCGGAGCGGCCCGTCGCGGAACCGGATCCGGTCGCGGCGCGAGAGATCAACGCGGTCGGCGTGGTCGGGTCCGGCGCGGCGGCGGCCGGTCTCGCCGAGGCCTTCGCGCGGGCCGGGTTCGACGTCGTCACGGCCGGCCCCGACGTGCGGGAGAAGGCCGCCGCCCTGGCCGGTACGGACCTGGTGGTGGACGCCACGGCCGGCGACCTCGCGGCCACGAAGGCGCTGTTCGCGGGCCTGGACGAGGTGTGCGAGCCGGGCACGGTGCTGGCCACGACCACGTCCGCGCTGCCGATCATCGAGATCGCGATGGCTACGCGCCGACCGGAGGACGTGGCCGGCCTGCACTTCCTTCCCCCGGCGCCGGCGGTGTCGCTGGTCGAGGTGGTGCACACCGTCCGGACGGCGCCGGAGGTGCTGGCCACCGCGCGGCGCGTGGTGGAGCGGCTGGGCGGGACCGGCGTGTCCTGCCCGGACCGGGCCGGGTTCGTGGTGAACGCGCTGCTGTTCCCGTACCTCAACGACGCGGTGCGCATGCTGGGGGACCGCTACTCGACCGTGGACGACATCGACGCCGCCATGACGCTGGGCTGCGGATATCCGGCCGGTCCGTTCGCGATGCTGGACGCGGTGGGGCCGGACGTGGCGCTGGAGATCCAGCGCGCGCTCTACCGGGAGTCCCGCGAACCCGGCCTCGCGCCCGCGCCGCTGCTGGAGCAGCTCGTCACGGCCGGGCGGTCGTTCCGTACCGTCAACTGATGGTTGACGCTCGCCATGCGTCAACCTATGGTTGACGCATGGCTGATGAACTCCGGAAACCCTTCATCCGACTCGATGACCTCATCGAGCACGTCAAGAGTCAGCACCCGGACGGCGACCACCTGACCCGGGTCTCCGACGCGATCCTGGTCGGCGAGCACCTCGGTGACCTCGCCGACCACCTGATCGGGCACTTCGTCGACCAGGCCCGGCGGGCCGGCGCGAGCTGGGCCGAGATCGGCCGCAGCCTGGGCGTGAGCAAGCAGGCCGTGCAGAAGCGCTTCGTCGGTGACCCGGCCGGGCTGGTCGACGAGAGCCGGTTCAGCCGGTTCACCCCACGCGCCCAGGTCGTGATGCGCGAGACGGTCGCGGCGGCGCGCGCGGCCGGCAACGACCAGGTGCGCACCGAGCACCTGGTGTTCGGCCTGCTCCAGGAGCCGCAGGCGCTCGCCGCACTGGCCATCCAGGACCAGGGCGTGACGCTGGAGGACGTCAAGGTCGCGGCCGCGGCCGTGCTGCCGCCCCGGGTGGACGAGATCCCGGAGCACATCCCGTTCTCGGCCGGCTCCAAGAAGCTGCTGGACCTGCTGGCCCGCAACGCGCTCCGGCTCGGCCACAACTACATCGGCACCGAGCACATGCTGCTCGCGCTGCTGGACGACCACGAGGACGCGGGCGGTGAGGTGCTGCGTGGCCTCGGCATCGACAAGGGGCGCGCCGAGGCGTGGATTCTCGACGCGCTCTCCAACCTGAAGAAGTGACGGCCTGATTCCGTGACGGGTGATCGAGACGGGTGGAAGCGGCTCGATCACTCGTCGGCCAGCGCGGCGACCGGCGCCACCCGCGCCGCGCGCCGGGCCGGGAGCACGGCCGCGAGCAGGCCCACCACGGCGGCGCCGAGCACCACCAGGGCGATCCGGAGGTACGGCACGGAGATCGTCACCCAGGTGCGCGGGATCGACGCGTAGACGCCCGCCACGCCGAACGCGATGCCGAGCGCCACCCCGGTCACGGCCGCGATCAGCGCCAGCGTCATCCCCTCGGCCAGCAGGCTGGCCCGCAACTGACCCCGGCTCAGGCCGAGCGCCCGGAGCAACCCGAACTCGCGCGTGCGCTCCAGCACGGACAGCGACAGCGTGTTGGTGATCCCGGCGACCGAAATCAGGACGGAGAACAGCACCAGCACGCCGACCACCGCGAGCAGCAGGTCCACCGTGCGCCCGATCTCCTCGGCCCGGCTCTGCACGTCCGTGACCACGGCCAGCGGCACGGTGTCGGTCACGGACGCGACCGCGCGCCGGGCCTCCGCCGCAGCCACGCCGTCCCTGGTGAACACCCACAGCCCCGCGCGCTCCTCGACGCGGTCCACCTCGGACAGCGCGGACAGCCGGCCGGGCAGGTCCGCCGGGAGCCGCTGGCCCTCCGCCGCGGTCACCACGAAGTCGGTCGGGAACCGCCGCTCCAGCGCCGCCGTGGAGCTGGTGGCCAGCGACTGCGCGCCGACCAGGAACGTGGTCACCACGGTGATCCCGACGGTCAGCGCCAGCGCGGTCGCGGCGGCCCGGCGCGGCTGCCGCGCGGCGGACCCGGCCGCCAGCCGGCCACCGGAGCCGAAGATCAGCACGGCCGGGCGTACCGCCACCCGCCAGGCCGGCACCACCAGCACCGGGCCGAGCGCGACCAGCGCGAGCATGGCCGGGAGCGCGCCGGCCGCGGCCGGCAGCACCGCGGTGTAGTGCGCGCCGGCGGCCACCATCGCGGCCGCGATCAGCGCGAGCAGCGTGCCGGTCAGCGCGCGGCGGCGCGAGGTGGCGGCCTCGACCGGCGCGTCCGGGCGGCGCAGCGCCGCGATCGGGGCGAGCCGGGTCGCGTTCCGCGCCGGTGCGATCGCGGCCAGCACGGTCACGCCGACGCCGGTCAGCACGCCGATCAGCGCGGTCGGAAGCGTCAGCGGCGCCGGTGCGGTCAGCCGCCCGTCGCCGATCGCCTCCAGCCCCGCCGTGCCCAGCCGGCCGGCCAGCATGCCGAGGGCCAGCCCGGCCGCGGACGCCACCCCGCCGACGATCGCGGCCTCCGCCAGCACCAGCCGGAAGAGCTGACCGCGCCGGGCGCCGGCCAGGCGCAGCAGCGCGAGTTCCCGTTCCCGCTGCGCGACCAGGATCGCGAACGTGTTGTGGATGACCATCGCGGCCACCACCAGCGCCACCGTCGCGAAGCCGAGCAGGCCGGCCCGCGCCAGGCGCACGCTGCCGACGTTCGCGGCGGCCAGCCGGTCCGCGTACTCCATTCCGGTGATCACCTCGGCGCCGGGGAGCGCGCCGGCCATCCCGTCCGCGACCGCGCGCTGCCCGGTCCCGTCCGCGGCCGCGGCCCGGATGGCGCCGAAGTCCGTGACGCCGGTGGCGGCCCGGAAGTCGCCGATGGGCAGGAACACGGTGAAGTAGGGGACGTCCTCGGCGAGCCCGCTGATCCGTACCGGATGGGGATCGTCGTCGACCACGGCCAGCGAGTCGCCGGGCGCCCAGCCGCGCTCCGCCGCGGTGGCGGCGTCCACCAGCGCCTCGCCGGGGCCGGGGAACGCGCCGGACGTCAGCCGCAGCGCGGCGAGCGCGGGCCGGTCCGGCAGCGCGCGGATCACGGTGTTCGTGGCGCCGAGCACCGCGACCACCCGGCCGTCCGGGCCCAGCACCGGCGCCTCGGCGGCGGCCTCGCCGGCCGCGTCCGCCACGCCGGGCAGCGCGGCCACCCGGGTTACGTCCGCGTCGGTGAACCGGCCGCCGGCCGCGCGGGCCGCGACCGGCTCCGCGTCCCGGGCGGCGCCCTGATAGAGGCTCGCGGTCATCGTGTCGGTCAGGATCAGGGTGCCGGTCACGAAGGCCACCCCCAGCGCGACGGCGAGGGCGGTCAGCAGCAGCCGGGTCCGGCGGGCCCGCAGCCCGGAGAGGAGTACGTTTCGCACCCGGTCGACGCTATGGACGCGGCGCCGCGCGGTCGTCTGCCCGAGGTCGAGGCCGCATCCTCCTCAGGTACACAATCAGCGGGCCAGCCCGTGCTGGTACGCGTACACCACGATCTGCACCCGGTCACGCAGCCCCAGCTTGGTCAGGATGCGGCTGATGTGCGACTTCACCGTGGTCTCCGCGACGAACAGCTCCCCGGCGATCTCCGCGTTCGACCGGCCGCGCGCCACCAGCAGCAGCACCTCGTGCTCCCGCTCGGTCAGCGCGCCGGCCGGGCCGGCCGTGGCCCGCTCGCCGTCCGGCAGGTACGGCGCGAACCGCTCCAGCAGCCGCCGCGTGGTCGACGGCGCCACCACCGCGTCGCCGGAGTGCACCACCCGGATCGCGGCCAGCAGATCCTCCGGCGGCGCGTCCTTGAGCAGGAAGCCGGAGGCGCCGGCCCGGATCGCGGCGAACGCGTACTCGTCCAGGTCGAACGTGGTCAGCACCAGCACGCGCGGCGGGTCCGGCAGCGCGCGAATCCGGCGGCACGCGGTCACACCGTCCACCGTGGGCATCCGCACGTCCATCAGCACCACGTCGACCCGGTGCGCGCGTACCGCCTCGATCGCCTCGTCGCCGTCGCCCGCCTCGGCCACCACGGTCAGGTCCGGCTGCGTCTGCAGCAGCATGCGGAAGCCGGTGCGGACCAGCCGCTGATCGTCCGCCAGCAGGACCCGGATCATGCGCTCTCCTCGTGCTCGATGCCCCGCAGCGGCAGCTCCGCGTGAACCCGGAAACCGCGCTCCGGCCGCGGACCGGTCTCCAGCCGGCCGCCGGCCGCGGCGACGCGCTCCCGCATCCCGATGATCCCGTGCCCGCTCCCGCCCGCCGCAGGTGGACCGCCGCCGGTGTCCGTCACGTCGATGACCAGCGAGGATCGGCGCCAGGCCAGCCGTACCTCCGCGGTGACGCCCGGGCCGCCGTGCTTGAGCGCGTTGGTCAGCGCCTCCTGCACCACGCGGTACGCGGTCAGGCCCAGGCTCCCCGGGACCGGCCGCTCCCGGCCGGCGACGCTCAGCGCGGCCGGCACGGCGGAGTCCGCGACCAGCGCCGGAATGCCGGCCACGCCCGGCTGCGGCGCCGGGCCACTGCCGCCGTCGCCGCGGAGCACGCCGAGCAGCCCGCGCAACTCGGTGAGCGCCTCCCGCCCGGTCGCCGAGATCGTGTCCAGCGCCTCGCGTGCCAGCTCCGGCTCGGTGGACAGCGCGTACCGGGCGCCGTCCGCCTGCACCACGATCACCGACACGTGGTGCGCGACCACGTCGTGCAGCTCGCGCGCGATGCGCGCCCGTTCCTCCGCGACCGCGGCCCGGTCCAGCGCGCGCCGCTCCCGCTCCAGCCGGTCCGCGCGCTCCGCGAGCTGCTGGTACCACCGCCGGCGGCTGCGCGTGGCGTCGCCCCAGATCCAGCCGATCGCGAGCGGCGCCGCGTACACCGACCAGAGCACCAGCACCGCGCCGGGCGTCGGGCCGACCACCGTGCCCGGCGTCGTGACCAGCCGCGCCAGCACCAGCGTGGGCGCGGCGACCACCCAGAACAGGCCGGACCGGCGCGCCCAGCCCGGCCCCTGCGCGGCCACCGAGTAGAGCACCATCGGCATCGCCAGGTAGACCGGCAGGAACACCACGGTCTCGGACACCGCGACCAGCGTCAGCCCGGCGGCCAGGACCACCAGGTACGCCGTACCGGGCCGGCGGTGCCGCAGCGGCATGGCGAGCACCAGCGCCACCGTCACCGGCCAGATCAGCACGCCCGCGACACCGTCGGCGGCCAGCGCGAACGGGATCGAGGACAGCCCCAGCGGCACGGCCACGAGCGCGGTCATGACCACGGGATGTCGCCGAAGCCACGCGTAGACCCGGTGCACGATCCGAGCGTACGTGCCGGCCGTACCCTTGATCCCGTGAGCCCGCGCCGCAACAACCGCCGCGATGAGGGCGGTCCGGTCGACCGGGACCGCGCTCGCCAGGGTGTGCAGACCGTGCAGGCCTGGAGCGACGGCGAGTGGCTGGTGCGGGGCGTGGCCGCGGGCAACGCGGTCAAGGTCTACCGCTGCCCCGGCTGCCAGCAGACGATCCCGCCCGGCGTGGCGCACATCGTGGCGTGGCCGGCCGACGGGCGCGGCGACCTCACCGACCGCCGGCACTGGCACAGCGGCTGCTGGAAGGCGCGCGACCGGCGACACCCGTCCGGCCGCTAGAGAGGATGCTCGTCATGGCCCCGATCCGCGCGAACTCGATCCTGCCGGCCCGCCGGGAGGACATCGAGCTGCACACCGCCGACGGCCTCACCCTGGTCGGCGAGTTGGCCCGGCCGCTGGACACCGACCCTCGCGCGACGCTGATCTGCCTGCATCCGCTGCCCACCCACGGCGGCATGATGGACAGTCACGTGTTCCGCAAGGCCGCGTGGCGGCTGCCCGCGCTGGCCGGCATCGCGGTGCTGCGCTTCAACACGCGCGGCACCACCAGCACGCGCGGCACCAGCGAGGGCGCGTTCGACAACGCCCGCGGCGAACGCTTCGACGTGGCCGCCGCCATCGAGTACGCGGAGTTCGAGGAACTGCCGAACGTGTGGCTGCTCGGCTGGTCGTTCGGCACCGACCTGACGCTCAAGTTCGGCTGCGACCCGTCGGTGACCGGCGCGATCCTGCTGTCCCCGCCGCTGCGCTTCTCTCAGCCCGAGGACCTGACCATCTGGGCCGAGACCGGCAAGCCGCTGACCGCCCTGATCCCCGAGTTCGACGACTACCTCCGCCCCGCCGAGGCCACCACCCGCTTCGCCCCCATCCCCCAGGCCGAGGTGATCGGCATCCCCGGCGCGAAACACCTCTGGGTCGGCGACGCCGAAACGGTCCTGGACGCGGTGGTCACCCGCGTCGCCCCCGGCGTGCCGGTGCCGCTGCCGACCGAGTGGGACGGCCCCATGGAATTCGGCGACTCCAGCGCCTACGCGGACCGCACGGTCGCTGCCTTCTCCGACGTCCCCGTCACGGGGCCCTCGCAGCGGAAGGCCTGAGCTCCGCCGCTTCGTGCGGTTCGGCGGCGCGGGCTCGCCTCCGGACCTCTTTTGTCCCGCTTCCGGCGTGGTCGCGATCCGCATGCTCCCGCGGGCCAACCTCGCGCCGGCTCCGCCGGCGCTCCGCCGTCGCGTCGGAGCCGGTGCCGTGGGTGGCCGCTGCACACCGCGCGACCTTCGCCGCCGGCCGCCACCCGGCCGCGCCGCGGCAGGGTGGCGGTCCCGCGGGTCTCCGTTCGGACTGTCCCGGAGGGGTCCCCTGACGGCTCCGTCCGACCGCCCTGGAGCGAAGCCGGGGAGGGCGGCGGCGTCAGAGCTGTCGGGTGGGTACGGCAGGAGCGGCCGTGGGGGTGTTCTCGCCGGTTGGGGAGGCGGTGTCGGGGGCGGGCCAGCCGGGGAGCCAGGTGGTGCGGTGGGACCAGACGTCGCGCCAGTAGGGGGCACGGCCGGTGAGGCGGGAGGCGGCGGCGCGGAGGGCGATGCCGGTGAGGAGGAGGGCACGGCCGGCGCGGGCGCGGGTGGGGGACCAGCGCAGGCGGAGGTAGGTGGTCTTGCCGCGGAGGACCATGATCCGCTTGTTGACGCTGGTCGAGGAGGCGCCGTTGACGTGCAGGACCTTCGCCTCGGGGACCAGGGTGGGGGTGGCGCCGGCGGCGGTGGCGCGCTGGGACAGGTCGATGTCCTCGCTGTACATGAAGTAGTCGGCGGTGAAGCCGCCGAGCGCGGTGAACAGCGCGCGGTCGATCAGCAGCAGGCAGCCGGAGCCGGCGGGGACCGGGCCGGGCACATCGCGCGGGCGGTCGGGGAGTTCCTCGGGGTTGAGCAGCGCGGAGCGGCGAAACAGCGTGGAGAGGCCGGTGGCGAAGCAGAAGTAGCCCCAGAGCGTGGGGAGCGCGTAGATGGAGCGGCCGTCGTCGGCGCCGTGAACGTCGAGCGTGCGGCCGACGTAGACGCGCGGGGCGGGGTTGGCGCTGGCGTAGGACAGGAACGCGCCGATCACGTCGCCGACCGGCTCGGCGTCCGGGTTGAGCAGCATCAGGTAGTCGCCGGTGGCGTGCGTGGCGCCGGCGTTGACGGCGCGGCCGAAGCCGACGTTGCGGGGCAGCCGGACCACGCGGACCTGGGGCAGCGCGGCCTCGATCGCGTCGGCGGAGCCGTCGGAGGAGGCGTTGTCCACCACGATCACCTCGTACGAGGCGGTGCTGGGCGTGCCGAGCAGCGTCGTCAGGCCGCGGATGGTCAGCTCGCTGGTGTTGTACGAGACCACGATCACGCTCACGTCGGTCATGCCCGTGCCTCCGCCCGGCTCGACTCGTCCCGTTCCCAACCGGCGCTCGGCGCGCGCCGGGCCTGCCACGCGGCCAGCACGGTGAGGCCGACGTAGATCACGCCGGCCGGGGCCAGCCGTGGGTCGCGCAGCACCACGTCGCGCAGCCAGGACCAGCGGTCGGCGCGGCGGGTGCCGCCGGACGCGGCGCGCAGCGCGGCGTTGCCGGCCCGGACGCGGCGCAGCCGGCGCAGCAGGTCGGCGGTGCGGCGCGGCGTGGCGACCACGGAGGCGGCCTCGTCGACCACCACGCGCTCGTCCGCGCCGTAGAGCGAGTCGAGGAAGAGGTCGTCCGCGGTCACGGCCGGGAACTCGCCGAACCGCGCGCGCCCGGTGGCGGAGAGCGCGATGACGCCGCGCCCGAACAGGCCGGTACGGATCGCGGGCAGCCGGTCGTGGATCGCGAAGTACGCGCGCACGGCCAGCGGGCGGCCGGTCAGGTCCAGCTCGCGGCGCGGGACCGCGACCAGCGCGCCGGTCCGGCGCAGCGCCTCGGCGAGCCGGTGCACCGCACCCGGCGTCAGCACCACGTCACCGTCCACATAGATCCGGGGGAAGCCGGTGGCGGCGCGGTCGCCCGCGTTCAGCGCCGCGGTCTTCGAGCCCTCGCTCAGCTCGACCACCTCGACGTCGCCGCGGCGGCGCGCGAGCTGGGCGGTGTCGTCGGTGCAGCCGTTCGGCACCACGACCACCTGTACGCCGGGTCCGGAAAGGCGATCCAGGCACCGGTCGAGCACGGCCGCCTCGTTGTGAGCGGGTACCACCACGCTTATCACTCGCGCATTCCTTTCGAGCCAACGCAAACGCGTCAGCCGAGTGTTTCCGCGTACCCCTGGAATGGCAAGAAGCTCAACGTTGTGAAACGTGCCCGTCCGGTGCGGCATTTCCGATTTTTCGCTTCGTGGAGCGCCGTATGTCGCTTAGCCGACAGGCGGTTTGCCTTAGCTGACCTTGTAAAGCCGCAGGCCAGGCGGCCATTGTGGCGAGACGCCGGCAACTTTGAGATTCATTTTGCGGGCTCGATTTCTACCGTTCGTGGGGAGTGGTTTACGTGGCCAGGGATCGGCGGCCGCACGTCGCGATCATCGTGGTGAATCTGCCCGCCGAACGGGATCGCCGGGTGATCCGCGAAAGTCTGGCGCTGGAATCCGCGGGTTACCGGGTCACGGTGATCTGCCCGCGCGGCACGCGGGGACTGCGCGAGCTACCCGGCACCCGGGACACCGCGATCCGCGCGTTCCCCCAGCCGTTCGCCGGTTCCGGCGTGCTCAGCTTCGCCGGTGAATTCGCCTGGTCGTTCCTCTGCGTCACGCTGCACCTGCTCCGGCTGCTGGTCACCGACCGGGTCGACGCGGCGCAGGCGTGCAACCCGCCGGACGTGTTCTGGCCGCTGGCGCTGCTGATGCGCCTGATGGGCAAGCCGTTCGTCTTCGACCACCACGACCTCAGCCCGGAGCTCTACCGCGCCAAGACCGACGCGCCGAACGCGGCGGTGCTGCGGGTCCTCACGGTCTTCGAGCAGCTCTCCATGAGGTGCGCGTCCTGGGTGCTGTCGACCAACGAGTCGTACCGGGAGATCGCGGTCGGGCGCGGTGGACAGGACCCGGCGCGGGTCACCGTGGTGCGCAACGGTCCGGCCAGCAGCGAGATCACCCACGCGGCGACGCCGTCCGAGGGCGGGCGAAAGCGCATCGTCTACCTGGGCGTGATCAACCCGCAGGACAACGTACGGGCCGCGGTGCTGGCCGCGTCGCGGCTGGCCGAGATGCGCGGGCGGGACGACTGGGAGATGGTCATCGCCGGCGACGGCGACAGCCTGCCCGAGCTGCGCGCGCTCGCCACCGACCTGGGCCTGGACGACGTGGTCTACTTCGCCGGCTGGCTAGGCGGCGACGAGGTGGACGCGCTGCTGGCCTCCGGCACCATCGGCATCCAGCCGGACCAGCCGGACCCGATGTCGAACCTGTCCACCATGGCGAAGACCGTGGAGTACGTGGCGCGCGGGCTGCCCGTGGTCGCGGTCGACCTGCTGGAGACGCGCCGCACCGCGGAGGGCGCCGCGGTGTACACGCCGTCCGCGCTGCCGGAGGAGTTCGCCAAGGCGCTGGACGCGCTGCTGGACGACCCGGACGGGCGGGCGCGGATGCGCGAGATCGGACTGCAGCGCTTCCACAGCCGGCTGGCCTGGGAGCACCAGGCGGCGGCGTACCTGTCGGTGTGGCGCGAGCTGGTGCCGGTCGCTGCCGTGCCCGCGGTGCCCCGGCAGCGGGAGGCGGCGGACGACTGGTTCCCGTTCGGCGACGAGCAGACCACCCGGCTCGGTGATCGTGAGGCGCGATGACCCGCACCGTCGGCGGGGCCGGGGCGGCATGACCGGCAAACGACGCGCGCTGATCGTCGTGATCGTGGCCGCGGCCCTGGTGGCCGTGGCCGCGGTGGCGTACGCGGGCCGGTTCCTCGGCGACGCCGGCGCGACCGGTGACGAGTACCGGCTGGAGTCGCCGATCCCGCCGTCCGGCGCTGCCACCGGAACCGGCGGGCCGGGCGCCTCGCCCGCGATGACCGACTCCTCCGCCACCTCGACGTCCGTGCCGCCGGAGGCGTCCGCGCCGGCCACGCCCGCCGCGCCGCCGGTGCCGCGACCCGGCGAGGACACCACCGGCGTACCGGCCGGCGTGACGCTCACCGCGTACACCGGGCCGCTGCGGATCACCAAGGCCGGCACCGTGATCGACGGCAAGCGGATCGACGGCTGCCTGGACGTGCGCGCACGCGATGTGGTGATCAAGCGGTCCGTGCTGACCTGCGGCGACATCATGATCAAGATTGAGCAGAAGACCGCGAACCTGACCATCGAGGACAGCGACCTGGACGGCGCCGGCACCGGCTTCGTGGCCGGCTACTGGAACTTCACGCTGACCCGGGTCGACGCCTACGACATCCAGGAGGGTCCGCGCGTCGGCAGCAACGTGATCATCCAGGACAGCTGGTTCCACGGGATGCGCCCGGCCGGCTCGGACGACGCGCACCAGGACCTGATGCAGACCAACGGCGGGTCCAACTCCACGATCCGCGGCAACGTCTTCGACGCCACCAGCGCGGTAGCGGGCGTGTCGTTCAACGCGGCGTTCCAGGTCGGCGCGGAGTTCGAGCCGCTGGAGAACGTGCTGGTCGAGAAGAACTGGTTCAACGGCGGCGGCTACACGGTCAACATCCGCGACGATCCGGAGATCAGCAACGTGCTGTTCCGCGACAACGTCTTCGGCCCCCGGCACGGGTACGGCGCGGTGTCCCGCGCGGACGCGCCCGGGATCATCTGGGAGGACAGCAACGTCGCGGAGTCCGACGGCAAACCGGTGTGGTGACGGCCACCCGCGGGGTTCTTCGGCACCACCGCGCAGCCGGCAGGGAGGCCGCCCGCGGCCGACCGGTGCCCGCGGGAGCACCGGACAGCGGCCACGCCGGAAGCGGGAACATGTCTTCAGAACCCGAGGCCCGACGGCAGCGCGGAGGCCAGTTCCAGCGTCGCCCAGGACAGGCCCATGCCGCCGCTGATCGCGGCGCCGCCGCGGCGCACCGGCCGCAGGTCACGCGCGCTCTCCAGCGCGCCGCGCATGGCGCTGCGGGCCAGCTTGCCCGGGTGCCGCGCGGTCCAGCCGGCGAACGCGCGCTGGATCCGGCGGCGCTGCGCCTCGTCGAGGTCCGCGGACTGGATGGCCTTCCACAACTGGCCCGCGTAGTGCCAGGTCAGCGCGCGCGGCGCCCGCTCCGAGCTGTAGTCGCGGATGTCCCGCCGCGCCGCGCGGGAGGTGAGCCGGCCGGTGTGCTGCCGGTTCCGGTAGAGCGGCGCCGGATAGACCACGACCGGTCCCTGCAACGCCAGTTCGGCCAGCAGCACGCGGTCCGCGTTCCAGAACGGCAGCAGTCCGCGGGTACGGGCGAGCGCCGCGCGCCGGTAGACGCCGAACACGCTGAAGCAGGAGTGCCGGAACGAGGCCAGGTCGCCGAAGCGCACGGCCGGATCCGGGTCGTCCAGGCGGATCAATTCGTCCGGGACGCCCACCGGCGCGCCGTGCTCGTCGATCAGCCGGACCTTGGTGAACGCGCCGATCGCGTCCGGTCGCTGGTCGAGCAGCTCGACGCAGCGCTGGAAGTAGGCCGGGTCGTACTCGTCGTCCGCGGCCACCCACGCGTACAGCTCCGCGCGGCTGAGCTGGAAGACGCGGTTGAAGTTGCCGGGCGCGCCGATGTTCGTCTCGTTCCGCACGTAGCGGAAGCGTGGGTCCTCGGCCGCGACCTCCCGGGCGATGCGCGCGGTGCCGTCGGTCGACGCGTTGTCACAGATGGTGACCTCGAAGTCGGCGAACGTCTGGCGACGCAGGCAGTCCAGCACCGACGACAGGTACCGCTCACCGTTGTAGACGGGCAGACCGATACCGAGCCGGGGCATCGCGCGGCCTCCTCGAAGTGGGTTGGTGCGATGGTTCTACCAGGGGATTCAGCGCCGGTGGAACCCCCGAACCGGCCCGATTTCCCGCGCTGCGGACCTGCGGCCCGGCGCGTCCCCATCTTAAGATCAACTGCTGGCCGTTGTACGTTTTCGCTGCTGGGAGCCGCGTCGATGAGTGAAGCCGGGCCGCACAGCAGCGGCACCGTCCGCCGGGCCGTCGTCTGGTCGTACGTGCTTACCGGCGGTAACTTCGCGGTGACCGGCATCGTGACGTTCGTGATGGCCGCGTTCGTGCCGCCCGCCGAGTTCGGCGTGATGGCGCTGGCGCTGGTCTGGGTCACGTTCGCGCAGATGCTCATGCAGCACGGCCCGGCCCAGGCCGTGGTTCAGCGCGAGGACGTCACCGACCGGCACTTCGACGCCGCGTTCTGGAGCACACTCGGTCTCGCCACCGTGTTCGCCGGTCTGCTGTCCGCGATCGCGCCGCTCTGGGCACGGTGGAACGACACCCCGCAGCTGGCGTACGTCTGCTGGGCGCTCGCACCCGTGATCGTGCTGAACGCGCTCGGCATCATCCCCGACGCGATCCTGCGCCGCCGGATGGACCTGAAGCGCATCTCGCTGCGCGTGCTCACCGTCGCGCTGATCTCCGGCGTGCTCGGCATCGGCGCCGCCGTCGCCGGCCTGGGCGTGTGGGCGTACGCGATCCAGCAGCTCACCATGTCCGCCCTCACCGCCGCCGTGGTCTGGACCGTCACCGACTGGCGCCCCCGGCTCGGCGGCATCGCCCCCGCCCTGCGCGACCTGCGCCGCTTCTCGCTGCACTCGCTCTCCGAGGTCACCGCGTTCTTCGTCTCCAGCCGCATCGACGCGCTGGTCATGGGCGCGTTCTTCGGCCCCGCTGCGATCGGCCTCTACCGTTTCGCGGTACGGATCGTCGAGATGGTCAACAGCGTGGCCGCCGGCGGCATCGGCCAGGTCTCGCTGTCCGACCTGTCCCGGCTCACCGCGGACCGCGCGGCCTTCGGGCGGCGGCTGGGCCAGTTCGTGCACGCCGCCGCGATGCTGATGTACCCGGCGCTGGGCATCCTCGCGGCCACGGCCGGCCCGCTGCTGCGGCTGATCGGCGAGGAATGGGTCCCGGCCGCGGAGGCGCTGCGGGTGCTGTGCGCCGCCGGCGCGATCACGATGATCGGCAGCATCCTGACACCCGCCGTACAGGCCGCCGGCCGTCCCGGCGTCGGTGCGGTGATCGGCTGGGTCGAGGCCGTGGTCGCCGCCGCGTCCATCGTGACCGTGGGGGTGCTGATGGCCGAGGCGCCGCTCAGCGCGCAGGTCCCGGCGATCGCGTGGACGGTCTTCGCGGTGCAGGGCTCGATGACCGCCCTGTATGTGTGGGTGGCGCTGTACCGCGTGCTGCGGTTGCGGGCGCGAACGGTGCTGTTGCCGTCGTTGCCCGCTTTCCTGGCCGGCCTGGCCGCGCTGGGGGCCGGGCTACTGGTGGAGTCCCTGCTGCCGGCGGGATTCGCCGTCTTCTGGGGCCTGGTCGTTACCGGCTGCGTCGCGGTGGTGGTGGCGGTCGGAGTGCTGGCGGGGCTGGATGGGCGGGCCCGGGGGTTGGTGCGCTCGCTGCTCCGCCGTGGATGACGCGTACGCGAGTCGAGGCGGCCTGGTCGCTTGCCGAGGTGGGCGATCTAGACAGCCGGTGGTGGCGCGCCAGCGCCGGTCCTGCTTCCGCGCGCCGGCACCGCGCTGGTCCTGTTTCGGTGCGCCGGCAGGGACCGCGCCGGTCCTGTTTTGGTGCGGCGGCAGGGACCGTGCTGGTCTTGTTTTGGTGCGGCGGCAGGGACCGTGCTGGTCTTGTTTTGGTGCGCCAGAACGAGCCGCGCCGGTCTTGTTTTGGTGCGCCAGAACGAGCCGCGCCGGTCTGGTTTTCGTGCGCCAGCACGGACCGCGCCGGCCTGGCTGCCCCGTCGCCGTCGACCTGCCCTTGGGGTGCAGATCATCGGCAGGGCCGCCACACACCACGACACCACCACCGACGAGACCAAAGCTGGCGGCCCTGCCGATGATCTGCTCGGCTTCGCCCGGGAGACGGTGACGGGGCAGCCAGGCACACGACACGCAACCCATACCACCCACGAAAAGACAACGGGGCCGACGAAACCCGCCGTGACCAGGCAACGCACGCCCATGCCCCGGAGCCAGAGATCCGCCGGAGGCAGACCTTGACCTGCGCCGGGCGGGGCGTTCCGCGAGATGCCGGGCGGAGCACCGGCGAAGGGCAAGGCGAGGCACCCGGCTAGTGCCCAGCGAAGGCGCCCGGCGACGTCAGACAAGGCGCCCAACCCCACCACGACGCAGCCCCGGGCCACGCCGGAACCCCGCCGGCCTAGTTGAAACGCCTGAACACCGGCGCCACCGGCCGCCCCCGGAGGAACCCCTCCACACCCCCCGCTTCCAGCGCCTTCGCGTAAACCCCCAGCGCCGCGTCCACCACCTCAATCGTCCGATCCACATCCGCGTCCGTATGGGCGTACGACACGCTGAACGACGGTGCGATCACCCCGCCCGCGATCAGCTCCTGCAGGAACAGGGTGCGGAAGGGCTGTGACCGTTCACCCGCCGCATCCTTCGTGTAATAGATCAGGTTGCAGTCGCGCCCCAGCACCCCGAAATAGTCCCCGACCCCGTGCCGCTCCGCCGCCGCCGTCACCCCGGCCGCCAGCCGCGCCCCCTGCCGGTAGAGCGTCTCCACGACCGGCTCCTGCGCGTACGTCTCCATCACCGCCATCGCCGCCGCCAGCGCATGCGTCTCCGCCCCGTGCGTCGTCGACAGCAGGAAGACCCGCTCCCGGTCGTGGCGCAGGCCGCCCAGCTCCATCACGTCCGGACGCCCCACCAGCGCGGAGATCGCGAATCCGTTCCCCATCGCCTTGCCGTAGACGGCGAGGTCGCCGGTGACCTCGTGCACCTCCTGCGCCCCCCGGTTGTGCCAGCGGAACCCGGTGAGCGTCTCGTCGATCACCAGCAGTGCGCCGTGCTCGTCGCAGAGGCGGCGGACCGCGGCCAGGAAGCCGGGCGCGGGCGACGTGGTGGTCTCCGCCTCCATCACCAGCGCCGCGATCCGGCCCGGGTTGTCGGTGAAGACCGCGGCGACGCTGTCCAGGTCGTTGTAGTGGAAGCCCGCGGTCAGCCCGCGGACGGCGGCCGGTACGCCGCCCGGCATCGCGGTGGCGCCGATGAACCAGTCGTCGGTGGAGAAGAACGGGTGGTCGGTGCAGATCGCGACCATGTCCCGGCCGGTGTGCGCGCGGGCCAGCTTGACCGCGGCGGTGGTGGCATCGGAGCCGTGCTTGGCGAATTTGACCATGGCGCCGTCGTGCCGGCCGACCGTGGCCAGCAGGCGCTCCGCGGCCTCGACCTCGATCGCGGCCGGGCGGGTGAAGTTGCTGCCGAGCGGGAGCGCGGCGGCGACGGCGGAGACGACGGGCGCGTACCCGTGGCCGAGCGTGACCGCGCGCAGCCCCATGCCGTATTCGATGAAATCGTTGCCGTCCACGTCCCGGACGTGGCAGCCGGCGCCGCGGACGATGAAGCCCGGCGCGTCCTCGGGGTACTGGTCGTCGCCCTTGGCGTAGGTGTGCGCGCCGCCGGGGATCATGGCGTGCGCGCGTTCCCGCAGCTGCCGGGACACGTCGAACCTCATCGCGACTCCTTCTTCAGCGAGCCGTCCGGGTTCTCCCACGGCGGCTTCGGCAGCGTGCCTCCGGTGACGCGGCGGCGGAGCCGGCCGAGGCGGATGCGGGCGCGCCGCGACTCGGCGACCGCGCCGAACGTGGCCGCGCCGCCGATGCGGGTGGCCAGCGGCGCGTCCGCGGTGGCGAGGAACGTGCGCATCACGTCCGCGATCAGCAGCTGGTGGTCGGCGCCGGGCCTGGCCCGCCGGGCGGCCTTGCGCGCCTTCATCGCCAGGTGCGGCTCGTGGTGCGCCATCACGTCGGTGCGGTCGCCGCCGAACGTCATGGCCGGATGCATCCGGCGGTAGAACAGCCGCGACGGTACGGCGTGGAAGCGCCCCTGCAGCACCAGTTCCGCCACGATCCGCGCGTCGCTGGACAGGTACTGCCCGAGCAGGCGGGTGCGGCGCAGCGCGTCCGTCCGGATGACGCCGAACAGCTCGTTGAGCAGCGACCACCGTTGCGCGAAGTGGGCGAGCCGCCGGACCGGGCTGGGGTCGGACAGGTCGAGCCGGTCGTCCCAGTCACCGATCGGGTTGCCGTCCGCGTCGATGATCACGGTCTGCGGGTACGCGCACACCACGCCCGGGTCGGCGTCCAGCGCGGCCACGCACTCGCGGAGCAGCGACGGCGCCATCAGGTCGTCGTGCGCGGTGAGCCGGAAGAACTCGCCGCGGGCCAGCGACACCACGCGCGCGAAGTTGCCGGCCTCGCCCAGGTTCTCGTCGTTGCGGTGGATGCGGAACCGGGGGTCGCGCGCCGCGTACTCGCGGCAGATCTCCCAGGTCCGGTCCGTCGACCGGTTGTCGCAGACCACCACCTCGAAGTCGGTGAAGTCCTGGGCCAGCACGGACTCGAACGCCAGCGGCAGGTAGCGCTCCACGTTGTACGTGGTGAACCCGAGCGTGACCCTCATGCGACCAGCAGCTCCGCGTCCACGCCGAGCGCGGCGAGCTGTGCCGCGATCTCGGTCCGGTAGGCCGGGTTCGTGATGATCACGGCCTTGGGGCGGAGCTCGGACAGCCGCTCCGGCGCCTCCACCCGGTGCGCGGTGACCGGCAGGTAGCGGCCCCACTTGCGCGGGTTGACGTCGACCACGGCGGCGAGCTGCCGCGTGCGGTCCGCGAGCGTCAGGAACTGCACGCCGCGCGAGCCGGCGCCCCACATCACCGGGTTCGCGCCGTCCGCGACGAGTTGCGCGATCCGCTGCTCCCAGCGCTCGCGCTCGTCGTGATGCCGCGCCGCGAACCCGGCGACCGCGGCGAGCGTGCGGTCCCGGTCGGTAAGCAGAGCCGCGGTCGCACCGGAAGCGGCTTTGTTGGCGGATATCTCGATGTACCGGAACATGCCGTGGAAGAACGTGCCGGAGTCCTCGACGGTCCACCCGGCCCGCTCCACGATCTTCGCCAGCGCGTACGCGTCGAAGTAGGAGACGTGCGGGTAGATCACCTCCCACCCGGCGGTGGACAGGTCGTACCCGGCGTCCGGCACCTCGATGTAGCCGTGCACCACCCGGCCGTTCGCGCGCAGCCGCAGGTCGACCAGGAACTCGTACGGGTCGTCGAGGTGCTCGAACCAGTGCCGCGTGGTGAACAGGTCGTACTCGGGCAGCGCGGCGCCGCGCGGTGCGTACCCGCTGTGGAGGACCGCGCCGGACGGGTCCGGACCGGCCGGGCCGGCGTACATCGCGTCGAAGCCGTGCCCGGTGGCACCACCCACGTGGCACAGCTCGCGCAGGAACTCGCCCTGGCCGCATCCGACGTCCAGCACGCGCTTGCCGCGCAGGTCGTAGCGGTCGGCGAGCCGCTTGCACAGCTCCGCGGAGAACGCCTGGAACGCGGGCGAGTGGTGCAGGTTCGTGTCCATAGTGGTGTCGTAGACCATGACCGCCGGATCGAACGCGACGTTCCGCACGTAGCCGCAGGCCGGGCACGCCGCGAGCGTCATCTGCCCGACCGGGCTGTGCGCCGCCTCGTCCCGGTCCGCCCAGTGCACACCGCACAGCACCGGGATCTCGCCCAGGTCGCCGAAGACCTCCAGCTCGGCCTCGCCGCACGCGTCACAGCGCCGGTGTCCGTGTGGTCGGCGCTGAGCCGATGATTCGCTCGCACGCTCGCTCATGCCGGACCGTCCTTCGGGGTGCGGTGTCCGTGTGGTCGGCGCTGAGCCGATGATTCGCTCGCACGCTCGCTCATGCCGGACCGTCCTTCGGGGTGCGGTGTCCGTGTGGTCGGCGCTGAGCCGATGATTCGCTCGCACGCTCGCTCATGCCGGACCGTCCTTCAGGGTGCGGTGTCCGTGTGGTCGGCGCTGAGCCGATGATTCGCTCGCAAGCTCGCTCATGCCGGACCGTCCTTCAGGGTGCGGTGTCCGTGTGGTCGGCGCTGAGCCGATGATTCGCTCGCACGCTCGCTCATGCCGAGACCCACCGCAGCTCGGTGTCGAGCCGGCCGGCCGCGGTGAGCGCGGTGATGCGCTTCAGCCGCTGGTGCCGCTCGCCCATCAGGTCCTCCAGGGCCAGACCGTTCCGGCGGTACGCCTCGACGAGCTGCTCGATCCCCTTCGCGACCGTCCACCGCGGCTGGAACTCCGGCACCTCGGCCGCGATCAGGTCGCAGGTGACCCGGTAGTTGCGCAGGTCCGTGCCGGCCCCCTCGGCGAACGTGACCGTGCCGCCGACCAGGTCGCGCACCAGGTTGGCCACGTCCCGGATCAGGTAGTTCTCCGTCGTACGCCCGATGTTGTAGGCCTTGGCGTGGATCCGCGAGCGGTCGACGGAGAGCAGCGCCTCGAACGCGTGCGCGATGTCGTCCGCGTGCACCAGCGGGCGCCACGCGGTGCCGTCGCTCTGCAGCCGCACCTCGCCGGTGTGCAGCGCGTGCCCGACCAGGTCGTTGACGACCAGGTCGCCGCGCAGGCGCGGGGAGAAGCCGTACGCGGTGGCGTTGCGCAGGAACGTGGGGGAGAAGTCGTCGTCGGCCAGCTCCAGCAGCCCCTGCTCGGAGAGGATCTTCGACTCGCCGTACGGCGTGACCGGGTTGAAGCCCGCGGTCTCGTCCAGCGGCGCGTCGTCCGCACCCTTGCCGTAGAGGCTGCACGAGGACGAGAACAGGAAGCGCGTCGCGCCGGCCTGCTTGGCGGCGCGCGCCAGGCGCAGCGTCGACCGGTGGTTCACCTCGTAGGTGAGCTCCGGGTTCAGGTTCCCGATCGGGTCGTTGCAGATCGCGGCCAGGTGCACGACCGCCTCGATCCGCGCGTCGCGCAGCTGGTCCGCGGTGACGTCGCGCAGGTCGGTGCGGATCGCCGGGACGTCGGCCGGCGCGGGGCCGATCACGCAGTCGGCGAAGAGGCCGACGTCCAGCCCGACGACCTCGTGGCCGGCCGCGAGCAGCCGAGGGACGAGCACGCTACCCAGGTACCCCTCGTGTCCGGTGACGAGGACGCGCATGCCGATCTCCCAGATGTGTTCGTAGGGGACTTCCGCAGCCACGCTAGCTGCGGAAACGAGAGTTCCTCATCGTCTCAACGTTGAGAAAAATCAGTCGTTCGTCAGGCGCGGCGCGGAGCTTCGGACCATCCGGGCCGGGTGCGTCAGCCGCCACATCGCGCCGGTCGCGCCGGTCAGTAGCGCCAGCATGGTGCTGTACGTGGTGAAGCCCATCGAGTCGAACGTGGCCGCCACCGTCACCGCGATCAGCTGCACCGCGATCAGGCACGCGGCCAGGTGCCGGTCCTCCGGCCGGGTGGCCCGCCGGTACGCCAGCACGCCCAGCGAGATCGCGGTCAGGTGCAGCGCGGCGAGCGCGAGCACGCCCAGGACGCCCATGGTCACCAGGTGCTGCAGCCACTCGTTGTCGACGAAGAAGTAGATGGTCGGGATGAACGTGCCCGGCCCGCGCCCGAACAGCGGGCGCTCCGCGACGTACTGGAAGATCACGGCGTAGTCGTCGGTGCGGCCGGTGATGCTGGGGTCGTCCGCCGCGCCGGTGAACATCGAGATGATCGTGCCGATCAGGCCCGGCTTGACCGCCATCAGCGCGCCGCCGAGCAGCACGCCCAGCCCGGCCAGGTTGATCCGCACCCGCCAGCTCCAGGCCGGCAGCATGGCCAGGCAGCCGACCACCAGCGCCACGATGCCGGTGCGGGACAGCGTCATCGGGATCGCCGCGCCCATCAGCACGCCGGCCACCACCGCCCACTGCCGGATCGTCCGCCGGGTGCCGTAGATCGCGTAGTGCACCGCGAACGGCAGCAGGATCGCCATCACGGTGCTGAACTCGATGTAGTGCTGCGCGGTGCTCGCCACCCGGAAGAAGCCGTTGCCGCGGGACATGAAGCCCAGTTCCTCGCCGTGGTGCAGCACCAGGCCGGGGATCTTGATGTACTTCGTGACGTCCACCGCGAGCCCGGCCTGCAGCAGGCCGATGATTGCCATCACGGTGCCGCACCAGACCGAGATCTTCAGCACGCTGTCCAGCCGGTTGCGGTTCGAGACGCCGTCCGCGCAGACCAGCAGCACGCCCAGGAACGCGGCGGTGCCGATGATCGCGCGGTCGGCCGCGTTCGCCTCCAGGGACGGCAGGCCGCGCAGGTAACCGGCCGCGTACGCGGCGAGCACCGACGCCAGGTAGCCGATCGCGGCCCACCGGACCGGCTGCGGGCCGCGCAGCGCGAGCCGCGGGTGCAGCTTGGAGACCAGCCAGCCGAAGAAGAACACCAGGCCGAGCAGCAGCGCGGGACGGCCCAGCGAGCTCAGCTGCTGGACCACCAGGTCCTGCGGGAGCAGCAGGTTGAGCATGACCAGCAGGCTGAGCAGTGCGGCGCCGTCGAGCAGGTGGCGCCGACCGCGCGTGGTGTAGGTGGAGCCGGCCGTGCCGACGTCCTCCAGCAGCGACGGCTCGAAGTCGACCGGGTGGTGCAGCGTGGTGTCGCTCAAGACTGCGTTGCCTCGGTGGGCTCGGCCGCGGGCTTGGACCACGCCGAGTTCGACAGCGGGAGCACGATCGTGGCGTCGTCCGGCATCGGCCGCGGCGTCTCGGCCGGCTGCTTGGGCGGGGTCTTCTGCGGCGCCTTCTGCGTGAGGTTGAGCTGCACCGCGGGCATCGCCGGCTTGGGCGCGGCGGGGTCCGAGCCGTTCCGGGGCGCGGCGATCGCGGGCGGGGACGCGTCCTCGGCCGGGCGGCGCTGGCCGTACACCGCGCCGGCGGCCTTCTTCGCGGACACGGCCGGGGCCGGGGTCGCCTTGACGGTCGGGATGCCGGGGCCGGCGATGACCACCGGCGCGATCCGCTGCGTGCTGGAGATGTCGGCCGGGTCGGCCGGCGGCGGCACCACCGGGCGCGGCGGGATGATCACGGGGACCGGCCCGGGGATCGCGGCGCCGCCCTCCACCTGGTGGCGGGCCCGGCGGCGCAGCACCGCGTCGACCGAGACCGCGACGCCGATGGTCAGGATCAGGCCGACGCCGAAGACGACCACGAGCGCGCGCTTGAGCTTGGTGGTGACCCTCTCCACGCTGTCCGAGTTCTCCAGCGGCAGGGTGGTGATCTTCTCGCCCTCCTGCAGCTTGTAGCCCTCCTGCTTGGTGGAGACCTCCTCCTGGACGACCTTGATGAGCGCGCCGAGCGCGACCCGGGCCTGCTGCTCGGTCGGCGAGACCACCTCGATCGAGATGATCGGCGCGTCGGTGTCCAGCGTGGTGACGGTCCACTCGCCCTGGTAGCCCTGCGCGGCCAGCGAGTCGGCCAGCGCCTTGCTCTGCAGCCGGATCAGCGTGGCCTCGGCCAGCGCGGACGGCTCCCAGGGGTTGACCTCCTGGGTCTTGCCGATCTCCGCCTGGGTGGCGACGGTCGGCGGGATCAGCGTCACGTTGCCGATCGCCTTGTAGTCCGGCTTCACCACGAGCGCCATCCAGACCATGGCGATCACCGTCAGCAGCAACAGTGGCGCGGTCAGGTACCAGCGTCGCCACAGCAGCTTGGCGACATCCGCGAAGTCCATGGGGTCCTCTCGTGGCAGGCGAGGATTCGATCCGCCGGGGATCGCAATGAATATTTAAATCCCCGAACTCCCGAAACTGCGCACGGGCTGTGGTCCTGTGCTGCCTGTGCGCTTGTCAAAGGAGTCTGACCGCGTTTCCCGGTCTTTGGCAACCCTCGACAATCCGACCGAAAAGGACTTCGTGGCAGCCCGGTGATTTTTCGGCGGAGTTCTCCGTTTGCCGAGGTCGTCCCATGGCACACTTGCGGCCGAACACTGCAGGTCACAGGCCTGAGTGACGGATTTCTTACTTCGGGTTCCGATGCCCTGGTACCGCTAATTACCGTTGCCGGGTCCTGGCCGTGATCAAGGTGGGAGTTATGGACGCTATCCCGTGCCGGCTGTGTGGAAACGCACTCACCGAGACATTCGTCGACCTGGGGATGTCGCCGCTCTGCGAAAGCTTCCTGCGCGCCGACCAGATCGACGGACGCGAGTCGTTCTATCCGCTGCACGTCCGTATCTGCCCCGAGTGCCTGCTGGTGCAACTGCCCGCGTACGTGCCGGGTGAGGACATCTTCAGCGACTACGCGTACTTCTCGTCGTACTCCACCTCCTGGGTCGAGCACGCCCGCCGGTACGCGGAGACGATGACCGAGCGGCTCGGCCTGACCGCGGACAGCCTGGTCACCGAGGTCGCCAGCAACGACGGCTACCTGCTGCAGCACTTCGTGGCCGCGGGCATCCCGGTGCTGGGCGTGGAGCCGGCCGCGAACATCGCCGCGGTCGCGCGGGAGAAGGGCATCCGTACCGAATCGGAGTTCCTGGGCGCGGAGACCGGCGCGGCGCTGGCCGAGCGCTACGGCCGCGCGGACCTGGTGGCCGGGAACAACGTCTACGCGCACATCCCGGACCTGGTCGGCTTCACCGCCGGGCTGGCCGCGCTGGTCAAGCCGGAGGGCCTGGTCACGCTGGAGTTCCCGCACCTGCTGCGGCTGATCGAGCGGAACCAGTTCGACACGATCTACCACGAGCACTACCACTACCTGACGCTGCTGACCGCGCAGCGCGCGCTGGCCACCGCCGGGCTGACCGTGGTCGACGTGGAGGAGCTGTCCAGCCACGGCGGCTCGCTCCGCGTACACGCGCGGCACTCCGATCACGCCGGTGAGCCGTCGGCGAACGTGAAGTCGGTGCTGGAGGCGGAGGCCGAGGCCGGACTGCACACCGTCGAGGGGCACAAGGGCTTCGCGGAGGCGGTCTTCCAGGTCAAGCGCGAGCTGGTCGAATTCCTGCTCACCGCGCGGGCCGAGGGCAAGACCGTGGTCGGGTACGGCGCGCCCGGCAAGGGCAACACGCTGCTCAACCACGCCGGCATCCGGTCGGACCTGCTGGCGTACACGGTCGACCGGAACCCGCACAAGCAGGGCATGTTCCTGCCGGGCACGCACATCCCGATCCACGACCCCGCGCGGATCGCCGCGGACAAACCGGACTATGTGCTGGTACTGCCGTGGAACCTGCGCACCGAGATCGGCAACCAGCTGGCGTACGTACGCGAGTGGGGCGGCCGCCTGGTCTTCCCGATCCCGCACCTCGACGTGGTCTGAGCCTGTTCGTCCCCCCGTTCGTTGAAAGGCAGCACAGCGTGAAGGTCGTCCTCTTCTGCGGTGGTTTCGGCATGCGCATGCGGGAAGGTGCCGCCTCGGCCCCCAAGCCGATGCAGCTGATCGGCGACCGCCCCCTGCTCTGGCACGTGATGCGGTACTACGCCCACTTCGGGCACAAGGACTTCATCCTCTGCCTCGGCTACGGCGCGGCGGCGGTCAAGGACTACTTCCTCCGGTACGACGAGACGATCTCCAACGACTTCACGCTGACCGGCGGCGGCCGGGACATCCGGATGTTCTCCACCGACATCAGCGACTGGAACATCACGTTCATCGACACCGGGCTGCGCGCCACCATCGGCGAGCGCCTGATGAAGGTGCGCGAGCACGTCCGGGACGAGGAGATCTTCCTCGCCAACTACGCGGACACGCTGACCGCCTCGGACCTGGACGCCAGCATCGCGTCCTTCCGGTCCAGCGGCGCCGTGGTCAGCATGCTCGCGGTGCCGCCGGTCTCCACCCACCACGTGGTCGAGATGGGGGACAACGGCCTGGTCACGCGCGTGCGCGAGGTGCGGGACCTGATGCAGTACGAGAACGGCGGCTTCTTCGTGATGACGCCGGAGATCTTCGACTACCTGCACGAGGGCGAGGACATGGTCCCGCACGCGTTCGACCGCCTGATCCCGCGCGGCAAGCTCCAGGCGCAGCGGTACGACGGCTTCTGGCGCGCCGCGGACACGTTCAAGGACCGCGCCGAACTCGAGGAGATGTTCGCCCGCGGCGACTGCCCCTGGATGCTGTGGGACGACAACCGCAACGGCGGCCGCAAACTGATCGTGCCCACCCAGCACACCCGCGCCTCCTCGCTCGTCGCCGGCTGATGCGCCCGCTCGCCCTGACCGGCGTGTCGTCGCTGGTCGCGCTCGGCGCCCACCCCGACGACATCGAGATCGCCGCCGGCGGCCTGCTCCTCCAACTCGCCACCGCGAACCCCGGCCTGGCCGTCCGCTACGTGCTGGCCACCGGCACCCCCGCCCGCCAGGCCGAGGCCCGCGCCGCCGCCACCGCGTTCCTCCCCGGCGCCGACCTCACGTTCGACCTCGGCACGCTCCCCGACGGCCGGCTCCCCGCCCACTGGGACACCGTCAAGGACCAGATCGAACGCGCCGCCCGCGAGGCCCGCCCCGACCTGGTCGTCGCCCCCTGGTCCGGCGACGCCCACCAGGACCACCGCACCCTCGGCACCCTCGCCCCCACGGCGTTCCGCGACGCCCTGGTCCTGCACTACGAGATCCCGAAGTGGGACGGCGACCTCGGCCGTCCGTCGGTCTACGTGCCGCTCGTGGAGGAGACCGCGCGCCGCAAGGTCTCGCTGCTGCACACCCACTTCCCGTCCCAGTCCGACCGGGACTGGTGGGACGACGAGGTATTCCTCGGCCTGGCCCGCCTCCGCGGCATGGAATGCCGCCACCGCTACGCGGAGGCCTTCCACACGCAGAAACTCACGCTCACGCTCTCCTGATGCTCCGGCCCAGGGGTTTCCGCGGTCTGGCGCAGCGCCGCGCGCTGCGATCATGGCCGGGAGCCGGGCCGGGTGCGGCCGCCGACCGCCGGCGGTGACCTGCCGGACGTGGGGTCAGCGGGTGGCCTGGCGGGGGATGAGGACCTCGCGGATGATGATCTGGGCGGCGGCTACGGCGGGTATCGCGATGAGCGCGCCGATCACGCCGAAGAGGGAGACGCCGAGGAGGGCGGCGACGATGGCGGCGACGTCGCTGACCTCGACGGAGCGGCGCATGACCTTGGGGTAGATCAGGTAGTTCTCGATCTGCTGGTAGAGCAGGAAGAAGATGGCGCAGGCGATGCCGATCGGCAGCGAGGTGGCCAGGCCGACCAGGCTGACCACGATGGCGCCGAGCGTCGCGCCGATCTGGGGGATGAGGTCGCAGATCGCCACCACGATGGCGAGGGCGAAGGGGTACGAGAGGCCGACGATCAGCGCGAAGACGAAGGTCGACAGGCCGCAGAGCAGAGCGATCGCGAGCGCGCCGACCAGGTAGGCGCCGACCTTGGCGAGGATCTCGTCGCCGATCAGCTGGACCCGCTCGCGGCGGGAGGCGGGGACCAGGAGGTAGCCGGCCCGCTTCAGGCGCTCGAACGAGGCCAGGAAGTAGATGGTCAGGATCAGCACGGTCAGCACGTTGAAGACCGTGCCGAAGAACAGGCGGGCGCCGCCGAAGACGCCGCCGAAGACGCGGGAGGCGTTCTCCGTACTGACCATGGCCTGGACCTTCTCCACCAGGTCGTAGTCCTGGATCAGCTCGCGCAGCGTGCGGCTGCGCTGCAGGTCCTCCACATAGGAGGGCAACTGGCCGACGAACTCGCCGACCTGGGTGACGATCGGCGGGACCAGCGCGGTGATGCCGCCGACGATCAGGCCGACGACGAACAGCACCACGAGCGCCACGGCTATCCCGCGCGGGACGCCCCAGCGGGTCAGGCGCACCACGGCGGGGTGCAGGCCGACCGCCAGGAACAGCGCGATGAAGACCAGCACCAGGATGGACGACGCATTCTGGATGCCGAGGAACAGCGCGTACGCCACGGCCAGGCCGAGACCGCCGAGGAAGCCGGTGAGGAACGGGTTGCGGCGCAGCGGTCGGCCGGGCTCCCCGAACTTCGTCGCACCGAACGCGGCCAGCGCGTCCACACGGTTCATCACGTGCACCGGAGCGGCCGGCTCGGCACCGGGCGCCGCCGGGGGACCGGCCTCGGCGGCCGGGGGCTCCTCGGTACGCGTGGTCTCGGGCTTCTCGCTCACTCGCACACCTCCAGCGCGCAGCGTATCCGCCGTGATGTGGCCATGCCATGAACCACGCGAGGGGCGGCCGTGACCGGCCGCCCCCGTTGCGATGAAACCGTCAGACCGCGGTGGAGTCCGCGGTCAGTTCCTCGGCCGCCTTGCCGTCGCGCGCGTCCGGCGCGGTGGTGGTGCGGTTGCCGGCCGGCACGGTCGGCATCACGGCGGTGGGCGCGGCCGTGTTGCTCAGCGACGCGGGCGGGCCGTCCGTCTGCTTCGGCGGGACCGCGGCGGTCTGGGCGGCGCGCACGGCGTCGGTCGAGATCACCTGGGTGGCCTCGGCGTCCCGCGAGATCACCTGGGTGGTCTCCGCGCCGGCCGGCCCCGGCTTCGCGGCCTTCGCCGCGGCAGCGGCGTCGGCCAGATCCTGCTGAGAGATGACCTGCGTGGCGTCGTCGGCGGGCTTGCTCCCGGCGGGCGCGCCGGTGGCGGGCTTGTCCTCGGAAGCCTTGCCCTCCGCGGCGCCCTTGTCCCCACCAGCGCCCTTGTCCCCAGCACCCTTGTCCCCCACGCTCGAAGCCCCGGCGCTCGGAGCCCCGGCGGCGGCCGTGGAGGCCGGCTCCGTGGTGGACTTGTCCGCGGCCGGCCGCGTCGCGACCGGCACGACCTGCGTCTCATCCGGCCCGGCCGTCTCGGTCTTCGCCGACCCGCCCGTCGAGTCGGCCGCGGCGCCCGCCGAGCCGGCCGCGACATCCGTCGAATCGGCCGCCGCGTCCGCGGCACCGTCCGCCGGTCCGGCCGCCGCCGCGAGCACCGCCGCCGCCGCCAGTTCCGCGACCCGCTTGGCCTCGCGCTGCACCTGCCGGCGTACGTCGGACGCGTGCCGCTCGGCCGCCTCCGCGGAGCGCTGAGCGTCGCTGAGCCGCTTGAGCTCCGCGGCCAGCTGCTTCTGCACGCCGCTCAGCTTCTCGGCGACCTTGTCCGCCTCCTGGCGCGCGGTGAGCGACTGCTCGCGCATCTCGGCCAGGGCGGACTCGGTCGTGGAGATCTCCTCGCGCAGCGCGGTGAGCTGCTTCTGCGTGGTGGTGACCTCCTGCTGCACCGCGGTGAGCCGCGCGTGCGCCTCGGCCGCCTCCTTGTCCGCGGCGCGGCGGGCCTCGTTGAGCTGGCGCTCGGCGTCGGCGCGCTGGTCCGCGATCTGCTTCTCGGCCTCGGCGCGGAGCTGGCTGAGCTCCTGCGCCGCCGCCGTGCGGCGCTGCGCGACCTCGTGCTCCGCGGCGGTACGCAGCTCGGCCAGCTCCCGCTCGGCCGCCGCGTTGCGCTGGTTGATCTCCTGCTCGACGCTGCTGCGCCAGTGGCTGAGCTCCTGCTGCACCTGGGTGCGGGAGGACTGCACGTACGCCTCGGTCTCGGCGCGGGTGCGCTGCACGTACTGCTTGGTCTGCTCGGTGAGCTGGCGCGCCTCCTGCTGGGCGCGGGCGAGCGCGGCCTGCCCCTCGCTGCGTGCCTTGTCCGCCTCCTCGCGCGCCGCCGCGATCTCCGCCTCGGCGGTGGACCGGCGCTGCGCGTCGACCTTGTCCTCCTCGGCGCGGCGCGAGGCGAGCGCGATCTCGAAGTCGCGCGCGGCCTCGTGCGCGCGGGTGCGGGCCTCCCCGACCATGCGCTCCGCGTCCTCGCGTGCCTCGTTCAGCACGCGGTCGGCCTCGTTGCGCCGGTCCGCGATGTCCTGTGTGGCCTCGCTGCGGATCGCCTCGGCCTGGTCCTCCGCGAGCGCGAGGATCTGCTCCACGCGCGGGCCGAGGTGCCGGAACGACACGCGCTCGGGAGTGGCGGCCCGGCGTCGCAGCGCGGCGACCTCCGCCTTCAGCTGCTCGATCTCGCGGGCCATGCCCTGGATCTGCCCGTACGCCTGCTCGCGCTCGGTGGCGAGCGTGGCGATCTCGTTCTCGGCCCGGGCCACGTACCGATCGACCTGCTTGCGGTCGTAGCCCTTGAACTGTGACTCGAAGGTTGGCTCCAGAGCCACATCGTCGCCGAGATCGAAGATTTCCCCGCCGTGTGACATGGTTCCATCCTCACACACGCATCGTCCCGTCATGCACGGATACACACCGGCCTGACGGGACGTATGCGTCTCTTAGTGATCTGTCGCTTTTCGGGTGAAGCAACCGGGTTCTGCCAAACCCGGGGGACTTACCGTACCAACGAGCCGCACCGGCGCTCAGTTGTTGGCCTTGGCCGGAACCTTCTCGTCGGAGGCGTCGCCCTTGTCCGTGGTCTCGGCCTTGGCGGCGGCGGGAGCCGCGGCCGGGGCGGCGGCGGCCGGCGTGGGGACGATGCCGGCCAGGCCGGAGAGCATCTGACCGAGCTGGGACGTGACGGCGTCCTTCTGGCGGGTCAGGTCCTCGACCTCGCGGCGAGCGGCCTGCGTGGTGAGCTCGGCCTCGGTGCGGGCCTCGCTGACCAGGCGGTGCGCCTCGGCGCGCGCCTCGTTTATGGTCTTGTCGGAGAGGGCCTTGGCCTTCTCGACGGTCTCGTTCGCGTTGCGCTCGGACTCGACGCGGCGGGCCTCGGCGCGCTGCTCGATCTCCTTGGCGCGGTCCTCGGCGGCGCGGGCGCGCTCCTCGGCCTCGGCGACCATCTTCTGCGTGGCGGCGACCTGGGCGGCGTGGCGCTGCGACTCCTCGCGCTCCGCCTTCTCCCGGCGCTCGGCGAGCTCCAGCGCGAGGGCCTGCAGGTCCTTGTCGCGCTTGTCGCGGGCGTCGGTGAGCATCTTGGTCGCCTCGGCGCGCTTCTCCTCGGCCTCGCGGGCCGCCTTCGCCCGGAGCTGGGTGATCTCCCGCTCGGCGGTGGCGCGCAGCGTGGAGACCTCGCGCTCGACAGTGGACTTCAGCTCCGCGACCTCGTGGGCGGTGACGGTGCGCAGCTGCTTGGTCTCACGGTCGGCGTCGGCGCGCAGCGTGTCCGCCTCGCGGCGGGCCTGCACGCGGACCTCGGCGGCCTCGCGCTCGGCGTGCGTGCGGACCTGGCCGGCCTCGCGCTCCGCGGTCGCCTTCATGGCGGCGGCCTCGGCGCGGGCCTTGTCGGTGATCTCGCGGGCCTCCAGGCGGGCGGCGGAGAGGATGCCCTCCGACTCGCGCTTGGCCTCGCTGCGGTGATCGTTCGCCTGCTCCTCGGCGAGGCGGAGGATCTGCTCGACGCGCGTGCCCAGACCGGACAGCGTCGGGCGGTTGTTCTCCTCGAGCTGCTTGTTGGTGTCGGTCAGCTTCTGCTCGACCGAGCTGAGGCGCTGCTCAGCCTGGCGCAGGCGGCGCTGCGCGTCGTTCATCCGCTGCTCGGCCTCGGCCCGCGCCTGCTCCGACTGGTTCAGGGCGGCGACCAGCCGGCCCAGGTGCGCGTCCACCTGGCCGCGGTCGTAACCGCGGAGAACGACCGTGAAGTCGTGCTCGGATTTCGCGCTCTCGAAGAACGCGAGGGAAGAGTCCTGCTGCTGGGGCATTGGGACATACTGGCAGACGTACCCAGGTGCTTCGCAAGAGCGTACGGGGCATGTCCCGGACCGCTTTCATGGTCAACTCAGCAGGTCACCGGGCCGGTCGCCCGTTCGGTCCAGGAGGGATCGGCCGCTCGGTGAGGTGCGCCGGGCAGGCGTTTTGATGAGGTCGGATATCGGGCCTGATGAGCCACTAACTCCTGTAGACCCGACTCGTTGAACTTTGTCCGAAAAAGCGGAAAATTGCAGCTTGCGAATCGGGCGCTGCGCAGGTTAGCACACCGTGAGGCCCCAGGTACACGCCGTTGTGCACCCGCCTCCCCGGCCCGCGTGCGGCCCCGAGACTGCTTTATCTAGGCGCCGGCTGACCGCCGCCGGCCGATCCAAGATCAAAACCATGCGGCGGTACGGACGAGGGCGCGCTCGCTCCGCCCGGGACCGGCGCCGGGCTCGTGGCCGGGGCCCGGTCAGCGGGCGGGTTCGACCAGCTCCACCAGCACGCCGCCCGCGTCCTTGGGGTGCACGAAGTTGATCCGGGAGCCCGCGGTGCCGCGCCGCGGCTCCGGGTAGAGCAGCCGCATGCCGCGGGCCCGCAGCGCCGCGCAGGCCGCGTCCACGTCCGCCACGGTGTAGGCCACCTGCTGCACGCCCGGGCCGTTGCGGTCCAGGAACCGCGCGATGGTGGACTCCGGGCTCAGCGGGGCCAGCAACTGGAGGCGGCCGCCGTCCGGGTCCGGGCCGACCGCGAGCATCGCCTCGCGTACCCCCTGCTCGGGGTTGGTCTCCTGGTGCACGCACCGCATGTCGAAGACGCGGGCGTAGAACTCGATGGCGGCGTCGAGGTCCGCGACCGCGATGCCGACGTGGTCGATGCGGAGAATCCCGATCTCTCCGTGTGTGACGAATCCGGTATCGGGCTGTGAGGTCATGAGCGATAGTCTGACCCAAACAAGCGTTAAGGTCAGCGTCGACCCACAGGGGCGGTAGCGATGGGATCGGTAATCGTCGGCGGAGCGCGGACCCCGATGGGCCGGCTGCTCGGCAACCTCAAGGACTTCCCGGCCACGGCGCTCGGTGCGGTGGCGATCAGGGCGGCGCTGGAGCGGGCCGGCGTCGCGCCGGAGCAGGTGCAGTACGTGATCATGGGGCAGGTGCTCCAGGCCGGCGCGGGCCAGATCCCGGCGCGGCAGGCCGCGGTGGAGGCCGGCATCCCGATGTCGGTGCCCGCGGTGACGATCAACAAGGTGTGCCTGTCCGGGCTGGACGCGATCGCGCTGGCCGACCAGCTCATCCGCGCGGGCGAGTTCGACGTGGTGGTGGCCGGCGGCATGGAGTCGATGACCAACGCGCCGCACCTGCTGATGGGGCAGCGGCGGGGGTACAGGTACGGCGACGTGATCGTGAAGGACCACATGGCGCTGGACGGGCTCACCGACGCCTGGGACTGCTGCTCGATGGGCGAGTCCACCGAGCGGCACGGCGCGCGGCACGGCATCCCGCGCGAGGAGCAGGACGAGTTCGCCGCGACCAGTCACCAGCGGGCCGCCGCCGCGCAGAAGAACGGGCACTTCGCGGAGGAGATCGCGCCGGTCACCATCCCGCAGCGCACCGGCGAGCCGGTGGTGATCAGCGAGGACGAGGGCATCCGGCCGGACGCCACCGCGGAGTCGCTGTCCCGGCTGCGGCCCGCGTTCGCCAAGGACGGCACGATCACGGCCGGCAGCTCGTCGCCGATCTCCGACGGCGCGGCCGCGGTCGTGGTGATGAGCAGGGCCAAGGCGGAGGAGCTGGGGCTGAGCTGGATCGCGGAGATCGGCGCGCACGGCAACGTGGCCGGCCCGGACAACTCGCTGCACTCCCAGCCGTCCAACGCGATCAACGCGGCGCTGGCCAAGGAGGGGCTGACCGCGGCGGACCTGGACCTGGTCGAGATCAACGAGGCGTTCGCGCAGGTCGGCATCCAGTCCATCCGCGACCTCGGGATCAGCGGCGACATCGTGAACGTCAACGGCGGCGCGATCGCGCTCGGCCACCCGATCGGCATGTCCGGCGCCCGCCTCGCGCTCACGCTCGCGCTGGAGCTGCGCCGGCGCGGCGGCGGCGTGGGGGTGGCCGCGCTCTGCGGCGGTGGCGGGCAGGGCGACGCGCTGATCATCCGGGTGCCGTGACCGGCCGTCACGTGGCAGGCTCGGCGGGGTGACCTCCCTGCGCCGCAGCCGCGACATCCCCCTGCTGGTCGAGCACGCCCGCGACGGCGATCCGCGCGCGGTGGCCCGGCTGATCACGCTGGTCGAGTCCGGGGACGCGTCGCTGCCGGAGATGGCCGCGGCGCTGTCGCCGTACGCCGGGCGGGCGCGCGTCGTGGGCATCACCGGTTCGCCCGGCGTCGGCAAGTCCACCACCACGAACGAGCTGGTCCGGGCGCTGCGCAAGCGTGATCACCGGGTCGGTGTGCTGGCCGTCGACCCGTCCAGCCCGTTCAGCGGCGGCGCGATCCTCGGCGACCGCGTCCGGATGCAGGACCACGCCACGGACCCCGGCGTGTACATCCGGTCCATGTCCAACCGGGGCCACCTGGGCGGGCTGTCCGCGGCCACCCCGCAGGCCGTACGCGTGCTGGAGGGCGCCGGCTGCGACGTGGTGCTGGTCGAGACCGTGGGCGTCGGCCAGGCCGAGGTGGAGGTGGCGTCGCTGGCGGACACCACGGTGGTGCTGCTGGCACCCGGCATGGGCGACGCGATCCAGGCGGTCAAGGCCGGCATCCTGGAGATCGCGGACGTGTTCGTGGTGAACAAGGCCGACCGGGACGGCGCGGACGCCACGTACCGCGACATCCAGGGCATGATCGGCCTCGCCGATCGCGGCCCCGGGGAGTGGCGTCCGCAGGTGGTGCGCGCGGTGGCGTCCCGGGCCGAGGGCATCGACGACACGCTGGCCGCGCTGGACAGGCACCACGACTGGCTGGTCGCGCACGGCGAACTGGAGCGCCGTCGCGCCGCACGCGCGTCCGCGGAGGTGGAGGCGATCGCCCTCGGCGCGCTCCGCTCCCGGCTGACCGCGCTGCGCGGCGGAACGGCGCTGGCGGCCCTGGCCGCCGAGGTCGCCGCGGGCCACCGGGACCCCTACTCGGCCGCCGCGTCACTGCTGGACTCGCTCTAGCCGGTCGCCCCGGGGGAGCGTGACCGGGCGTCCGCCGTGAATCAGGCGGGGACGGGATGGTACGCCGGTCGTCGCTTCGCGGGTGGCCGAGCGGGGGGTCGTAGGGTGAGGGCGTGCCGAAGCTGGTCGATCATGAGGAGCGGCGGGCGGAGCTGCTGGCGGCGTCCTGGCGCGTGGTGCGGGAGCGGGGCGTGGACCGGCTCACCACCAGGGCCATCGCGGATGAGGCCGGGTGCTCGCTGAGCGTGCTGGCGCACTTCCTCGGTGGCAAGGACGACATCCTGGTGGCGGCGCAGACCGCGATGTACGAGCGGATCGTGGCGCGGGCGTGGCGGCTCGGCGGGGATCTGAAGGGGCTGGCCGCGCTGCGGGCGGCGCTGGAGGCGGCGCTCCCGTTCGACGACGAGCGGGCGGCGGACGCGCACGTCAACGTGGCGTTCGCGGGGGCGGCGCTGTCGCATCCACGGCTGGCGGCGTCGCGGCGGGAGTCGCACGTGGGCATCCGGGAGCTGCTGCGGGTCTGCATGCGCGAGGCGCGCGAGCTGGACGAGCTGGGCGCGGGCGTGGTCGACGAGGCCGTGATAGACGACTTCATCATCCTGGTGGAGGGCAGCGCGCTGCTCAGCCTGGTGGACGGCTGGGCGGAGGAGGGCCGGGCCGAGCGGCTGGCCCGGATCGCCACCGCGTTCGTCGACCGGCTCCGCTGACGAGGCCGCCGGGTTCCGCCGCGGTCGGCGGGTGCCACCCCCAGTCGGCGAGCGAGACAGCCGACTGAGTTGCCACATAGGACTTGCTGACCAGTCGGGCAGGACGCGCTGATCAGTCACCCGGAACGGATTGACCACTCACGCAGTCGGGACTGACCGAAGGATCAGAATCACCCGGGCTGGGCGGCGATCAGGGACCGGAACCAGTGCCAGGAGTCCTTCCGGGTGCGGCGCAGCGTGACTCGATCCACGTGGACCAGACCGAAGCGTTCGGCATATCCCGCTGCCCACTCGAAGTTGTCCAGCGCTGACCACACGTAGTATCCCCGCACCTCGACCCCCGCCGAGATCGCGTCGAGCACCGCGCGCAGGTGGGCGTCGAGATATGCCGTCCGCCGCTCGTCGGCCACCCGCCCGTCCGGCGATGGCGGCGCATCGTGGAAGGATGCGCCGTTTTCCGTGATCACGATTGGTGGCAGGGCCGGATAGCGGTCGTGCAACGTGGTCAGGATCGTGGTCAGGCCGGCCGGGACGATGGCCCAGCCGAAGTCGGTGCGGCTCGTGGCCTCCGGCGGGACCGGGGCGAAGGGCAGGTCCGGCGGGATCTCCACCTCCAGCACGCCGCGGTAGTCGCGGCCCGGGCGCGGCGCCTCGATCCGGGTCGGCTCGTAGTAGTTGACACCGTAGAAGTCCAGCGGCGCGGAGATGATCTCCAGGTCGCCGTCCCGGACCGGGAGCAGGTCCCGCACCGCGTCCGGATAGGCGCCGCGCAGGATCGGGTCGGCGAACGTCCAGTTCGTCAGCGTCGCGAACAGCTCCGCGGCGGCGACGTCGGCCGGGTCGTCGCCGGCGGGCGTGACCGGGAAGTGCTGCGCGGCGACGCCGACCGTGGCCGCGCCGGCCGCGCGCAGCGCCCGCACCGCCAGCCCGTGCGCCAGCAACTGATGGTGCGCCGCCGGCAGGGCGCCGAAGCCCAGGCCGCGGCCGGGCGCGTGCGCGGTCAGCGCGTACCCGTAGAGGACCTGCACGCTCATCTCGTTGAGCGTGATCCAGTCGCGGACGCGGTCGCCCAGCCGGCCGGCCAGGGTCGCGGCGTAGTCGGCGAACGCGTACGCGGTGTCCCGGGACAGCCAGCCGCCCGCGTCCTCCAGCGCCTGCGGCAGGTCCCAGTGGTAGATCGTCGGGACCGGGCGGACGCCGCGGGCCAGCAGCTCGTCGACCAGCCTGTCGTAGAAGTCCAGCCCGGGCTCGTTGACCGTGCCGGTGCCGGTGGGCAGCACCCGCGGCCAGGAGAACGAGAAGCGGTAGTCGTGCGCGCCGGCGTCCGCGACGTGCGCGACGTCCTCCGCGTACCGGTGGTAGTGGTCGATCGCGACGCGGCCGTGCTCGCCGTGCCGGACCGTGCCGGGCCGCGCGGTGAACGTGTCCCAGATCGACGGGCCCTTGCCGTCGGCGTCGAAGGCGCCCTCGATCTGGTACGCGGACGTGGCCATCCCGAACCGGAAGCCCGGCGGGAGCAGCGGGAGCCCGGTCATCCGCGCGCGTCCTCCCACATCGACACGTACGCCTCGGCGCCGCTCATCAGGTGCCGCTCCAGCAGCGGGCCCTCCGGGCCGGCCTGGCGGATCGCGTCCGTGACCCAGTCCGCGTACAGCCCGTACTGCGGCACGCCGTCGGTGTTCAGGTCGAACGTGCGGGTGCCGAAGACCTGCCGGTCCACGGTGGTGCCGTTCGGCGCGGTGAACGGGTACGCCTGCGGGCCGGCCGGCGGGCTCAGCTGCGGCGGCGGCAGCGGGCCCAGGCCGTTGACGTCGCTGCCCATGCCGTACCCGCTGATCGCGTCGCCGTTCGGGAGCGCCCGGTTGGTGCGCCACTCCTCCAGGAACGGGACCTCGCCGTCACCGGCGTCCGTCGCCGCGTGCGCGTAGCCCGCGACGAAGCCGCCGAGACCCAGCATGCGGTCGACCAGCGCGGGATCGGACCAGGAGTGCACGGACACCACGCCGGGGTAGCCGGCGGCCTCGGCCAGGTCCAGGACCGCGGACGCGGTGCGTACCCCCAGGTGGTCGAGGTGGATGATCATTCCGCGCTCCATCATGCGCGCGATCAGGTATTCGCCGAGCGGGGTCAGCCCGCGGGTGTTGCAGATCGGGCCGCTCGGATAGACCGGCAGGATCGTGCCGGCCGGCAGCTCCAGCTCGCCCAGCCGGAGCAGCTCCGCCAGCTCGTCACTGACCAGCGGCTGCGTGTTGTCGGCCGGGCCGGTGCAGGACTCCGCGGTCCACCAGTGGCCGGTGGTGAGCACGTTGCCGATGTTGACCGCGACGCCGGTGGCGCCGGAGTCGAAGCGGGTGCCGCCGAACGCGTTGTCGAACTTGTGCACCGGGTAGAGGCCGCTGACGCCCATCGCCTCCAGCTCGTCCAGGCCGGCGTCGATGTCCGCGGTGGTGCACTGCGGCACGTCCTGGATCTCCCGGCAGCCGAACAGCTCGGAGCTCTCCACGCCGACCGTGACCGCGAGCTTCCCCTCGGCCGCGATCGCGCGGACCTGCTCGGGCGTGGACGCGAGCCGGAACCAGCCCCGGCCGGGCCCGCCGCTCTGCGCGTCCACGTAGTCCTGCATCGAGCGCAGGTAGTCCGCCTGCGCCCGCAGCTGCGCGGTCTCGTCGCAGGACGTGTCGCGGGTCGGGTAGAGCTCGCAGATCACCCGGTTCGCCACCAGCAGCGTGTTGAGCACGCGCTGGCCGGACCGCCAGGCGCGCTCGATGCCGCGGAAGTAGGACTGTTCGTGCAGCAGGCTGTTGTGCTGCGGCCAGTCGCCGAACGTGGGCCAGCCGTCCTCGCGCGAGTCGATCGGGTCGGTGCCCGCGATGATCGCCTCCAGCAGCGCGCCGATGCCGAGCGTGGCGTGCGACGCGCAACCCCTCAGCGCGACCGCGGGGCCTCCGGCCGCCCACGCGTCGGCGCAGTGCAGGTCGCCGCCGAACGCGTCCGCGGCCGTGACGTGCGCGTGGCCGTCGATCCAGCCGTACAGCCGGCCGTCCGCGTCCACGCCGCGCGCCGCGGTGCCGGTCACCCCGGTCGCGATGTCCTCGACCGGGACGCAGCCGGTGGCCGGGGCGGCGGTCAGCGTGGCCGGAGTGCCGGCGCCGAGGCGCCCGAGCAACGTGCCGAGCCCCTGGCCGGTCTCGGTCGAGGTGAGCCGGTAGCGGCCGTCGCCGGTGGTGACCGTGGTCCAGTCGGCGCGGGCGCTGTAGCCGCGGCCGGGAAGAACGAAACCCACGGCGCTCTGGTACGGGTACGCGCCCGCCGCGTCGCGGATCGTGTAGCGGCCGAGCCCGGTGGCGTCGAACCGGAACCGCTCCGCCGCGGCGGCGACCGCGGTGAACCCGTACCCCCCGTTGTTCTTGGTGATGTGCCGGCCGTCCGGCGCGGCGAGCGTCACGCAGTCGTCGTCGAGATCGTAGGCGGCCGCCCACGCCGCGGCCTGCACCGGCGCGGGAACGACGAGGAGCAGGGCGGTCAGCGCGGCCTTCATCGGGCACCTCCGGTTGGGAGATCATCTGATCCACCAAGAGCCACCAGCATAGGGGCGGCGCGACGGGCGCGAAAGGGATAGGGTCCGGTCCATGTCCGTGCTGTCCGTCGACGGCGTCACGCTGGGCTACGGCGGCGAGCCGGTGCTGCGGGACGTCTCGGTGCGCGCCGAGCCCGGCCGGCTGCTGGCCGTCACCGGGCCGTCCGGCGCCGGCAAGACCACGCTGCTGCATGCCATGGCCGGGCTGCTGCGCCCGTCCGCCGGCGAGGTGCGCGTCGGCGACGAGGCCGTCCGCGACCGCGACCACGCGGTGTCCCGGCGCGTCGTGCTGGTGCCGCAGGACAACGGGCTGGCCTCGATCCTCACCGCCGGGGAGAACGTGCAGGTCGCGCTGATGGCGGTCGGCGTGCGCCCGGCGGACGCGCGCGCCGCCACCGCGGCCGCGCTGGCCTCGCTGGGCCTGGCGGAGCAGGCCGGGCAGTTGGTCGAGGAGCTGTCCGGCGGTCAGCAGCAGCGCACCGCGCTGGCCCGCGGGCTGGCGCTGGCCGGTGACGTGCTGCTGGCCGACGAGGTGACCAGCGAGCTGGACGCGGTGAACCGGCAGCGGGTGCTGGAGCGGCTGCGCGCGGAGGCCGACCGGGGCGCGGCCGTCGTGTTCGCCACGCACGACGCGGAGGCGGCCGCGTTCTGCGACGCGGAGCTGCATCTGCGAGATGGCCGCGCGGAGAGCTTAGCGATCGTTAAGTCCGCGCCCTAGACTGGCGGCATGGATGCCGAGCAGATCGCCGCCGGCCGTGCGCGCTGGCAGGCCCGGTACGACGCGGCCCGCAAACGGGACGCGGACTTCACCACGCTCTCCGGCGAGCCGGTCGCGCCGCTCTACGGCCCCCCGCCCGACGCCGACCTGCCCGGCTTCGCGCGGATCGGCTGGCCCGGCGAGTTCCCGTACACGCGCGGGCTGTATCCGACCGGCTACCGCGGCCGGGCGTGGACCATCCGGCAGTTCTCCGGGTTCGGCAACGCGCGGCAGACCAACGAGCGGTACAAGATGCTGCTCGCGGCCGGGGGCGGCGGCCTCTCCGTGGCGTTCGACATGCCCACGCTGATGGGGTACGACTCGGACGACGCCCGCGCGCTCGGCGAGGTCGGGCACTGCGGCGTCGCGGTGGACTCGGCCGCGGACATGGACGTGCTCTTCGACGGCATCGACCTGGGCGCGGTCACCACCAGCATGACCATCTCCGGCCCGGCCGTGCCGATCTTCTGCATGTACCTGGTGGCCGCGGAGCGTCAGGGCGCCGCGCTCGGGTCGCTGGACGGCACGCTGCAGACCGACATCTTCAAGGAGTACATCGCGCAGAAGGAGTGGCTGTTCGCGCCGGAGCCGCACCTGCGCCTGATCGGCGACCTGATGGAGTTCTGCGCGGCGGAGATCCCGCGCTACAAGCCGCTGTCCGTCTCCGGCTACCACATCCGGGAGGCGGGCTCGACGGCCGCGCAGGAGTTGGCGTACACGCTGGCGGACGGCTTCGGCTACGTGGAACTGGGCCTGTCCCGGGGGCTGGACGTCAACCGGTTCGCGCCCGGGCTGAGCTTCTTCTTCGACGCGCACGTGGACTTCTTCGAGGAGATCGCGAAGTTCCGGGCCGCGCGCCGGATCTGGGCCCGCTGGCTGCGCGACGTCTACGGCGCCACCGACGAGCGCGCGATGTGGCTGCGCTTCCACACGCAGACCGCGGGCGTGTCGCTCACCGCGCAACAGCCGGTCAACAACGTGGTACGGACCGCGGTGGAGGCGCTCGCGGCCGTGCTCGGCGGCACCAACTCGCTGCACACCAACGCGCTGGACGAGACGCTGGCGCTGCCCACCGAGGAGTCCGCGGAGATCGCGCTGCGCACCCAGCAGGTGCTGATGGAGGAGACCGGCGTGGCGAACGTGGCCGACCCGCTCGGCGGCTCCTGGTACGTGGAGGCGCTCACCGACCGGATCGAGGAGGCGGCCGAGGCGATCTTCACGCGCATCCGCGACCTCGGCGGCGACGGCACCATCACGTCCGGCATCCTGCGCGGCATCGAGGACGGCTGGTTCACCTCGGAGATCGCCGAGTCGGCGTTCGCGTACCAGGCGGCGCTGGAGAAGGGCGACAAGCGGATCGTCGGCGTGAACGTCCACACCGGTACGGTCACGAAGGACCTGGAGATCCTGCGCATCTCGCACGAGGTCGAGCTGGAGCAGCGCAAGACGCTGGCCCGGCGGCGCGCCGCGCGGGACGGCGCGGGGGTGCGGCGCGCGCTGGACGAGCTGGCGGCGGCGTGCCGTACCGACGTGAACCTGATCCCGGCCATGCTGGACGCCGCCCGCGCGGAGGCCACGCTCGGCGAGATCTGCGGCGTGCTGCGTCACGAGTGGGGCGTCTACCGGGAGCCGGCCCGCTTCTGAGCAACAGCCTGGTATCGGTTCCCGGAGACGGGGACGCCGGACCGGCCCGAGATCGCCTACCGTCGCAGTGACGGGCGGCGATCCATGGGGGTGGGCGGCATGCTGGGACTGCTGGCGGGCCTGATCCGCGGCCATCGCGCCCGGCTGCTGATCTTCGCGCTGCTGGCCGGGCTGTGCGTGGCCGCCGCGGCCGCCATCCCGGCCTGGTCCGGCGCGGCCGCGACCGGCACCACGGTGTCCGCGCTCGGCGACACCGCGCCCGGTGACCGGTCGGCGCGGCTCGGCGGCGTCCTGCGCCCCGACCCGCTCGCGCTGGCCGCCTCCGCGACCGTGGCGGCCGACCTGCTGCCCGGCGCCCGGTTCACGCGGTACGCCGCGGTCGGCGCCACCGTCACCGGCGCCGGCCCGGACGGCCCGGAGACGTTCCGGCTCCACCACCTGGACGGCGCCTGCGCCCGCCTGGTCCTGGACGGCGCCTGCGCGGACGGCCCGGGCGAGATCATGATGTCGGCCGAGACCGCCGCGCGGTTCGGCGTCGCGGCCGGCGACCGGATCGGCCTCCAGGGCGCGCCCGGCGCGGCCGTGCCGTTCACCGTCACCGGCGTGTTCCGGCCGGCCGAGGTGGACGACGAGTTCTGGACCGTGCGCACCGCGCCCGGCCTGACCCCGGACCGCGGCGCGCTGCTCGGCGACCGCGGGGGGTTCGAGCCGCTCGGCGTGCCGGCCACCGACGTGACGTACGACTACGTGCTGCGCACCGACGTGCCGCTGGACGTGCCCGCGATCCGCGCCGACCTGGCCGGGCTCACCCCGCAGCGGCTCGACGACCTGATCCTCAACACCCGGCTGCCCGTGCTGCTCGACGGGCTGCGCGGCAACGAGGACGCGCTGTTCCGCGGCGCCACCGTCACCGCCGCGCAGCTCGCGCTGCTCGGCGGGTTCGTGCTGCTGCTGGCCGCCGCGCAGCTCGCGGCCGAGCGCCGGGACGAGGCCGCGCTCGCGGCGCTGCGCGGCGCGCCGGCCGGCACCAGGAGCCTGGTCGCGGTCACGCCCGGCCTGCTCGCCGTGCTGATCGCGGCGCCGGCCGGGCTGGCCGCCGGCTACGGCGCGGCGGCGCTGGCCGCGCGCGCCGAGTTCAGTGCCGTGCCGCCGCCCGAGCCGTCGCTGGCCTGGGCCGGCGTGGCCGCGCTCGGCTGCGTCGCCGTGGTGCTGATCGCGGCCGTGGTGCACCGGCCGCGCGGCCCGGTGCTGGAGGGGCTGCGCCGCACGCCGTCCCGGCTCCGGGTCCAGCCGCTGGACGCGGTCACGCTGGTCGTCCTGGCGCTCGCGGCCGCGGCCTGGTTCGAGATCGACAGCGCCGGCGCGCCCGCGGCCGAGGGCGTGGCGCTGCTCGGGCCCGCGCTGTTCGCGCTCGGCGGCGGGCTGCTGGCCGCGCGCCTGGTGCCGCCGCTCGCCGCGCGCGTGGCCACGCACCGGTTGCGCACCGGGCGGCTCGGCTCCGGGCTGGCCGCGCTGCAACTGGCCCGGCGGCCCGGCGGCCACCGCGTGATCACGCTTTTCGCCGCTGCGATCGCGCTGCTGGTCCAGGCCGTCGCCGCGGCCGACCTGGGCGTCCGGGCCGCCGGCGAACGCGCCCGGTGGGAGGTCGGCGCGGACCGGGTGCTCGCGGTGCGCTCGACCGGCCCGCAGGCGCTGCGCGACGCCGTGCACCGGGCCGACCCGGACGGGCGGTGGGCGATGCCGGTGCTGCGCGCCCGGCACGGCGGCGCCCCGCTGCTCGCGGTGGAGCCGGAGCGGGCGGTCGCGGTCATGGCCCGGCCGCGCGGGCTCGACCCCGGCCGGCTGGACGCGCTGCCCGGCCTGCTCCGGGCGGACACCAACCCGGTGGTGACGGTCGACGGCGGCACGCTGGTGCTGGACGTGGAGGTGGACGAGCTGTCCACCGCGGACGACCTCGCGGTGCACCTGGTCGACCCGGCCGGCACGCCGGTGACGGTCAGCCTGCCGCTGCCGCTCACACCCGGGCGCACCACGGTCCGGGCGCCGGTCGAGGGCTGCGCGGCCGGCTGCCGGCTGGTCTACCTCGGGTTCGTGCCCGGGCCGGCCGGCCTGCGCCTGCTCGAGCTGCGCCAGGAGGGGCCGGACCGGACCGTGCTCACCGGCGCGGAGCTCGGCGCGCCCGGTCGCTGGCGGCCCGGCTTCAACCTCGGCGCCGCGCTGCTGTCGATGCGGCAGGACGGCCCGTGGCTGGCCGCCCGGTTCGAGGGCACCAGCCCGCGCGACTCGCCGATCGAGGTCCGGGTGCGGCAGGCGGACGTGCCGGTGCCGGTCCCGGTGGTGGTGGCCGCGGCCGAGGCGGGCGTGCAGGCGGACGGCATCCGCGAGGCCACCGGCTTCGACCTCAGCACGTGGCCGGTCACCATGACCGGCGGGCTGCCCTCGGTGCCCGGCCTCGGCCACAACGGCCTGCTGATCGACTACGAGTACGCGGTACGGCTGCTGGAGGGGCCGGCGCTGAACGCGACCTACGAGGTGTGGCTGGCCCCGGACGCGCCGGCCGGGGTGCGCGACGACCTGCGCGCGGCCGGGCTGACCGTGGTGGGCGAGACCACGATCGACGCGCGGGCCGCCGAGCTGCGCGCGCAGGGGCCCGGGCAGGCCGCCCGGCTGCACCTGGCCGCCGCCCTCTTCGGCATGGTGCTGGCGCTGGCCGGGATCGTGCTGGTCGGCACCGTGGAACGGTCCCGGCGCGCGGCCGACCTGGGCGCGCTGCGGGCGCAGGGCCTGTCCGCCTCGGCCGCGGGCACCGCGTCCCGGTGGGACCGGGTGGTGCTGGTGCTGTCCGGCGTCACGGCCGGCGTGCTGCTCGGACGGCTCAGCTGGGCCGTGCACGACGGGCTGCTGCCGGTCTTCGCGGACGGCGCCGCACCGTCCGTGCCCGTGCAGCCGTACTGGGCGGCGGCCGCGGTGGCGGTGGCGACCGCGGCGCTGCTCACCGCCGCGCTCCGCCGCGACTCCCGCCCGGATCGGGCATCACCAGCCCGCGGCCGGGCATCCCGGGCGGGGGACCGGCCGTGATCGCGCTGGTGCGCGCCGCGCTGCGCGCCCGGTGGCGGTCCGCGCTGGTGATGATGCTGCTCGCGGCCGCCGCCGCGGGTGCCGCCGCCGCGCCGCTGCTCTACGAGCCGGCCGCCCGCCGCGCCGCCACCGTCACCGAGGTCGCCGCGGCCCCGGCCGCCGAGCGCCGGCTCACGGCCGAGCGGCACCTCTCACCCGTGGTGCCGGACCGCACACAGCCGGAGCGCGCGTTCCCGCCGGAGCTGATCGGTGACCTGCCGACCGTGGCCGGGTTCGACTCGATCGGCGGGCTCTGGACGAACGGGCTGATCGTCGACCCCGCGGCCCTGCCGCCGGACCCGGGCGAGACGCTGACCGGGCTGAACGGCACGCTCGCCTGGCGGAGTGAGGTGTGCGCGCACCTCACGGTCACGGCCGGGCGCTGCGCCACCGGATACAACGAGATCGTGGCCAGCGCGCGGACGGCCGACCGGGCCGCGCTCGCGGTCGGCGACACCGTGGTCTTCCACACCTCGGACCGGTACCCGCTGAACCGGTACACCGTGGTCGGCCTGTACACGCCGGCCGACCCGGCCGCGGGCTACTGGGCCGGGCGCCCGTTCTTCGCCGGGTGGCAGGCGCGCGATCCGGTCGCGGACCCGTTCTTCACCACCCGGGAGACCGTGCACCGCACGCTCTCCGCCGACTACGTCGAGGCGGCCGACCTGGTCGCCCGGCCGGAGGCGTTCCCGGGCCCGGCGCGTACCGCCACGGACGTGGTGGGCCGCTGGGCGGCCGGCACCGAGTGGTCGGTACGGACCGACCTGCACGCGCTGGACGCCCGGATCACGGCCGGCGACGCCCAGCTCCGCGACGGGCTGGCGCTGGCCGGGCTGCCGCTGGTGCTGCTCGCCTGGCTGGTGCTCTGGTTCGCGGTCTCGTTCGGCGTGGCGCTGCGCCGCACCGAGGCCGGCCTGTTCGCGCTGCGCGGCACGCCGTCGTCGCTGCGCTGGGCGCTGGTCCTCGCGGAGGCGGTGCTCCCGGTGCTGGCCGGCACGCCGCTCGGCTACCTGGCGGCCTGGCTGCTGGTCTCGGTCGTGTCCGCGACCACGCTGGACGGCGCGCCCACGGTGACGCCGGCCGCGGGCTCGATGTGGTACGCGGTCGCGGCCGTCGCCGGCGCGCTGCTGGTCGGCCTGGCCGCGCAGTGGCGGGCCGTGGTCGCGCCGGTCGCGGTGCTGCTGCGCGCCACGCCGGCCCGGCACCGGCAGGTCGCGGTGAGCACGCTGGACGTGGTGGCCGGCGCGCTGGCCGCCGCCGCGGCGTACCAGGTGAGCGCCGTCGACGAGCCGGCCGGCGGGCTGGAACTGCTGGTCCCGATGCTGATCGCGCTCACCGCCGGGCTGCTCGGCGCGCGGCTCGCCGGGCTGCTGGCCGGGCGCGCGGCCGGCCGGGCGCTGCGCCGCGGCCGGCTGGTGCGCGGGCTGGCCGCCGCCGAGTTCGCCCGCCAGCCGGCCCAACTGCGCGTCGTGGCGATCTCCGTCATCGTGTTCGCGCTGGTCGGCTTCTCGGCCACCGCGTCCGTGGTGGCGGCGGAGGGCCGCGGCGATCGGGCCCGGATCGACCTGGGCGCGCCCCGCGTGCTCACCGTCGCGGACGCGGGCGAGCAGGACCTGCTGCGCGCCGTGCGCGCGGCCGACCCGGAGGGCCGGTACGCGATGGCGACCGCGCGGATCACCCGGGCCGAGCTGGACGCGCTCGCGGTGGACAGCACCCGGCTGGCGACGGTCGCGGACTGGGACCCGCGCTTCGGCCCGGACGCGGCCACGGTCGCGTCACTGATCCGGCCCCGCCCGGCCACCCCGCTGCGGATCACCGGCGAGTCCGTGACCGTGCGCGCGACCGCGGTGTCGCCACCGCCGGACACCCGCCTCTGGATCACGCTGCTGCCGGCCACCGGCCCGATCGTCCGGGTGCGGGCCGGCGACCTGCGGGACGGGACGCACGAGTACCGGGCCGCCGTCCCGGCCTGCGCGACCGGCTGCCGGCTCGGCGTGCTGGAGGTGGAGACGCCGTTCGCCGTGGAGTACGCGGTGGACGTGACCGTCTCCGCGATCACGGACGCGACCGGGCCGGTCGACGCGGGCCTGACCGACCCGGCCCGGTGGCGCGTCACCTCCGGCTCCGTGCTGGACAGCCCGGACCTGGCCGTGGACGCGCGCGGCGCCCGGCTGTCCCACACCGGCCGCGGACGGCCCGACCTGCGGCTGATCCCGGTCGTGACGCCGGTCCCGCTGCCCGTGGTCACCGGCGGCGAACCGGACGACGTGCTCCCGTCCGCGACCGGGCCGGTCCCGATCGCGCGCGCCGGGCACCTCGCGGCCGGGCCGGCCGGCGCGATCACACTGGTCGACCTGGAGTACGCGGACCTCGCCGCCTACGACGCCGCGATGGCCGCCGAGCCGCAGGTCTGGCTGCGCGCGGACACGCCGGACTCGGTGGTGACGGCACTGACCACGCACGGGCTGGTGATCACGGGCGAGCGCACGGTGGCGGAGCGGACCACGGTCCTGGCCGGCCAGGGCGCCGCGCTGGCGCTGCGATTCCACCTGCTCACCGCGGCCGGCGCGGTGCTGCTCGGCGTGGGCGCGCTCCTCGTGCTCGGCGCGGACCGGCCGCGGCGGGTCCGGCAGCTGCGCGCGCTGCGGGCGCAGGGCCTGGGCGCCGGGCCGGCGTGGCGGAGCCAACTGGTCGCGCAGCTCGCGGTGGTCGGCGCGGGCGTGGTGCTGGGGCTGGCCGCGGGCGCGCTCGCCTGGTGGATGACGCGCGGCGCGATCACGTACTACGTGGACGACTGGGCGGGTCCGGCCCCGCCGGACTGGCCGCGGGCCGAGGCGCTGCTCGGGCCGGTCACCGCGCTGGTGGTGCTGTCTCTGGTGGCGGCCGGTTCGGCGCTGTCGCTGCGCCGGGCGGTGGAGGAGCGATGAGCCGATCCGGGGGTACGGACGCGCCTCGGTCCGGGCCGCGCGGCGGCGTACCCGCTGATGGTCGTGATGGTGATCTGCGAGGGGTGGTCGGGTGAACGGGATCGCGGTGGTGTGCCGGCGGGTGGTCCACATCTACCGGGTGGAGGGCAACGACGTGGTCGCGCTCTCCGGCGTCGACCTGGACATCGCGCCGGGCAGCACGGTCGCGCTGGTCGGGCCGTCCGGGTCCGGCAAGTCCACGTTGATCGCGCTGCTGGCCGGCCTGATGCGGCCGTCCGCCGGCCGGGTGCAGGTCGGGCTGGTCGACCTGGGCAAGGCGGCCGACGCGGAACTGGCCCGCATGCGCGGCACCGACATCGGCGTGGTGCTCCAGGGCGCCGCGCGCAACCTGCTGCCGCACGCCACGCTCGCCGCGAACATGTGGCTGGCCCAGCGGCGCGCGGCCAAGGTCCGGCCGGCCGACGTCGAGCCGGTCGAGCGGATCCTGGGCCTGGTCGGGCTGGGCGGGTTCGGGGAGGCCACGGTCGGCGAACTGCCGCCCGGCGCCCAGCAGCGCGCCGCGCTCGCGGTCGGCATGGCCGCCTCGCCCGGGCTGCTGCTGGTGGACGAGCCGACGTCCCGGCTGGACCGGTCCGCGCGGGACGAGGTGCTCGACGCGCTGGAGACCGTCAACCGCGAGCGCGGCACCACGATCGTGGTGGTCACCCACGACCCCGAGGTCGGCGCGCGGCTCGGCCGGGCGATCACCATCCGGGACGGCCGGGTCGGCGCGGAGGGCCGCGACGGGCAGGAATTCGCGGTGGTCGCGGGCGACGGGACGGTGCAGTTGCCGCCCGCGATGCTGGAGAGCTACCCGCCCGGCACGCTGCTCGCGGTGGAGAACGTGGAGGGGCAGGTGGTGATGGTGTCGGCCACCCGGCCCGCTGTAGGGGACGGCACACCGTGATCGGCGGTCGGTCGAGGCGGCGGCGCCTGTTCGCGTGCGAGACTAGACAACCATGAGCGACCCACGGATCACCTCGTCGATCTTCACCCGCGGCGCGGTCGACCTCGGTGCGCTGCGGAGCACCCCGCAGCCGACCGCCACGCCCGCGCCCGCGGCGCGTCCCGCCGCACCCACCGCACCCACCGCGGCCCCCGCCTCGCCGTCCGGCGCCGTCACCGTCATCGACGTGACCGACGCCGGTTTCCGCGCCGACGTGCTGGAGCGGTCCCTGACCACGCCGGTCATCCTCGACTTCTGGGCCGAGTGGTGCCAGCCCTGCAAGCAGCTCTCCCCGGTGCTCGAGCGGCTCGCCGAGGAGGGCGGCGGCTCCTGGGTGCTGGGCAAGGTCGACGTGGACGCCAACCCCGGCCTGGCCCAGGCGTTCCAGATCCAGAGCATCCCGATGGTCGCGGCCGTGGTCGGCGGCCAGCCGGTGCAGGGCTTCCAGGGCGCGCTGCCCGAGGCCCAGGTCCGGCAGTACATCGAGGCCGTGCTCAAGGCCGCGGGCGTGCAGTCCCCGCAGCACGAGGACCCGCGCCTGGCCGAGGCCGACGACGCGATGATGGACGGCGACCTCGACGCGGCCGAGGCGGCGTACAAGAAGATCCTCAACGAGTCCCCGGCCGACCAGGCCGCCGAGTCCGGGCTCGCCCAGGTCGCGCTGTTCCGCCGGGTGCAGGGCGTCGACCCGGGCGCCGTGCTCTCCGTCGCGGCCGGCGCGCCCGACGACGTCAAGGCGCAACTGCTCGCCGCGGACGTGGAGGTGCTCAGCGGCAACGCGGCCGAGGCGTACCAGCGGCTGATCAAGCTCATCCGCCGCGTCTTCGGCGACGATCGCGAGACGGTGCGCCGCCACCTGCTCTCGCTGTTCACCGTGGCCGGCCCGGACGATCCCGCCGTCGCCAGCGCCCGCCGCGCGCTGGCGAACGCGCTGTTCTGATCGGCCGCCGCCATGCGCCGGATCGCCGTCCTCGACGCACCCTCCAATCTCGGTCTGCGCCCGCCGACCGCGACGTCGGTGCCGGGCTGCGCCAAGGCGCCAGGCGCGCTGCGGGACGCGGGGCTGCTCCGCCGGCTCCGCGCCCGCGACGCCGGCTGTCTGACGCCGCCGCGGTACGACCCGGGTGACTGGCGGCCCGGCGACGGCGTCAGCCACGCCCCGGAGATCGCGGCGTACTCGGTGGCGCTCGCCGACCGGATCGGCGCCATCATCGACAACGGCGAGTTCCCGATCATCCTGGGCGGCGACTGCTCCGTGTCGATCGGCTCCGCGCTGGCCATGCGCCGCCTCGGCGAGTCCGTCGGCGGCCACGTCGGCCTGGTCTTCGTGGACGGCCACTCCGACTTCCGGCACCCCGGCAACGCGTCCTACGTGGGCGCCGCCGCCGGCGAGGGCCTGGCGCTGATCACCGGGCGCGGGCAGGCGGACCTGACCGCGCTGGAGGGCCGCCGGCCGTACTACCGGGACATCGACGTGGTCGTGGTCGGCATCCGCGCCAACGACGAGTACCGGCTGGACCTCCAGGCCGCCGGCATCGTCACCCGCCCGGTCCCCGCGCTGCGCGCCGAGGGCGCGCCCCGGTCGGCCCAGTGGGCGCTGGACCAGATCGCCGACTGCGCCGGCTTCTGGGTACACATCGACGTGGACGTGCTCGACCCCGCCGTGATGCCCGCGGTCGACGCGCCGGAACCGGGCGGCATCGCGTTCCCCGAGCTGGAGGCGCTGCTCGAACACCTCGTGGGTACGCCGCACTGCCTCGGCATGGAGATCACCGTCTTCGACCCGGACTACGACCCGGACGGCTCGTACGCCAGGGAGATCGTCGCCACCGTCGGCGCGGGAATCGAGGCGGCCGGCCGTCTCCTGGCCACGCCGCGACCGCGGAACGAGGGCTCACCGGAGCCGTCCGGCCCCGCGGAGGTGGTGGCCGCGGCGCCGGCGCCGGGAACGTACGAGGCGCTGGTGGCGCGGGGGGCCGGCGGGTTCCTGGGGGTGAGTGGAGGGCCGGCGGACGCCGCTGATCCGGCGCCCGAGGGTGATGAACCCGGGCCGGCCGGTGACGCGGTCCCCGGGGTGGTGCCCGCGCCGCGGCCGTCCGGCGAGGCCGGCGATCCGGCGTGGTCCGGTCCGCGGTCTCCCGGCGACGCCACGGCGCCGGGGCGGCCGGGTTCGCGGTCCGGTGAGGACGGTGGTCCGGGATCTCCTGGCGATCTCACGGTCGCGGGGCGGCTGGGCGCGCGGTCCGGTGAGGACGGTGGTCCGGGTTCTCTTGGCGACCCCACGGCCCTGGGGCGGCTCGGTTCACGGTCCGCTGAGGACGGTGGTCCGGGTTCTCTTGGCGACCCCACGGCCCTGGGGCGGCTCGGTCCACGGTCCGGTGAGGACGGTGGCCCGGCGTGGTCCGGACTGCGGTCGCCCGGCGACGCCACGGCGCCGGGGCGGCTGGGTTCACGGCCGTCCGGTGCCGACGAGGGGACGCGCGGCGCGTCGTCGTCGGCGAACGACGTCGACGCGGACGGGACGCGCGCCTCGGGCGTGCGCGCCTCGGGTGTGGCCGACGATGCGCCCGGCGCCGGTTTGATCCGGCGCGTGCGGCCGGACGCGGAGCCGTCGGCCGGGGACGCATGGCCGGCCGATGACGACGAGGCGCCGCCGCAACGCTCCGCCGGCCGCGGCGTGCCGGCGCAGCCCCGGCCGCCTGTGGCCGACGATGACGATCTCGCCGCGCCTCCGGTGCCGAACACGATAAGAGAAGCCCTGGCCCGCCGGGAGGCGCAGTCCCGGAAGACCACGCCCACCTCGATAGCCGAGGCCGCGGCGCTGGCCAAGGCCCGATTCGCGGCCGCCGCCGCCGCTGCCGCCGCGAAGCCCGACCCCGAGGACCCCGACCTCCCGCTCTCCGTCAGCGGCCCCGCCGGCGGCGTGATCCCGTCGCCGCTCACCATCGGCGGCCAGCACGTCGACGCCGGCCGCCGGGCCGGCCAGCGCCCCGCCAAGCCCGCGAAGCGCGCCGACACCCCCGCCCGCCGCAGCGGCTGGGACCTCGACGACCTGACCAGCCGCTCCGGCCTGCTCTCCCCTCGGCGTACCCCGGCCCCCGGCACCCCCGCCGACCCCGACGCCGGCCGCCCCGGCGGCCTGCGCCGCCCGGCCGCCGACGAGACACCCCCGGCCGAGCCCACCACCAGCATCAGCGTCACCAACCCCGACGTGGTACGCCCCGGCGGCCTCCGCCGCCGCCCCCCGAAGCAGACCGGCACCCCGCGCCGCCCCTCCACCCCCGGCACGACCGGCGACTCGGCCCCCGACCACGCCGACCCCGAGGATCCCGCGCCGGCACCCACCCCACCGAACGGCACCACTGCGTCCACCGAGCCCGGCACCACACCCGCGGACCCGCAGCCCTCGGCCGCCCCAGCGATGACGCCTCAGCCGGACTCGGCAGCCTCGTCCGGCACTCCACTTCACGACGGGTCCGATTCATCCGCCGAGAGCGACATATCCGGCAACGAGAGGGCCGGTCAATCTTCGTCGGAACCGGACGCATCCGGTGAAAGCGATTTGTCCGATCCTGAGACCGCTGCCGCTGCCGCTGCCGCTGCCGCTGCCGCCGAGGCCGATACTGACGCTGACGCCAAGGCGGATGCTGAGGTTGACGCTGACGCTGCCGCCGAGGCGGATGGTGACGCTGACGCCAAGGCGGATGCTGAGGTTGACGCTGACGCTGCCGCCGAGGCGGATGGTGACGCTGCCGCCGAGGCGGACGCTGATGCTGACGCCGCTGCCGCTGCCGCTGCCGCTGCCGCTGCCGCTGACGGGGACGCGGATGCCGAGGCTGATGCTGACGTTGCCCAGGCGGATGCTGGCGCGGATGCCGAGGCTGATGCTGACGTTGTTGTCCAGGCGGATGCTGACGCTGTTGCCGAGGCGGATGCTGACGTTGTTGTCCAGGCGGATGCTGACGTTGTTGCCCAGGCGGCTGCTGACGCTGACGCTGTTGCCGAGGCGATCGCTGAGGCTGACACAGTCGCCGAGGCGGGCGCCGACGCGGACGCCGAGGCGGATGCTGAGGCTGACGTCTTGCTTCAGCAGACACCGCGGTTCTCGTCTGAAGTGGACAGGGCGACGTCGCACGATGAGCGGAAAACGCACGAATCCAACGTGTCCGACGAAGGCGACATACCCGGTATCGATGATCGGGAGCTGGCCGACGTGACCGCCGATGTGTCGAAAGAAGGCAATTCTTCCGGCATGAAGGGCCTGGCGGGAAGCGACCACCGAGTCGGTGCTTCTGACGCCGGTGGTTCGGAGTCGGGTGATGGGGCGGATGCCGGTAATTCGGAGTCGGGGGATGCTGCGGATGCCGGCCCGGAGCCGGGTGACGCCGCGGATGGCGTGAGCAGTGCGGATGGCGAACCAGAGGGCATCGCGAGTCCTGCGGACCTTGCGGCACCGATAGGCCTCGGGACCGCGGTCGGCCCCGACAATCGGGAAGACGGCGCGGCCGGTGAGCCCGCCGGTCTCCTGGAATCCGCCGATGCGGCGTTGGTCGATACCGCCGGCCAGGCCGACGCCGACGCAGCCATCGACGAGTCCGGCGCGGACCTCACCGCTGATGAGGCCGAGCCTACCGGCCTCGATCCGGCCGAGGAGGGCGCAACGTCCGGTGTGGACGGTCCTGTCGACAGCGTCGATCCGGCCGATTCTCCCGACGCCGCCGGTCTCGTGGATGAGGTTGCGACCGGTTCCGTGGATGAGGCCGACATCAGTCCCGCGCACGCCGCCACCGAGTCGGTGGATCGGGCCGCCACAAGTCCCGCGGACGAGGCCTCGCCCGGTCTTCCGGACGCGATCGATCACGTGAACGAGGCCGCGACCGGCGGCAGCGAGGCCGAACCGGACGGCGAGCCGGACAACAACGATCCCGTATCCGCAGACAACGACGCCGAGCCGCCCGCCGGCGCCGACACTCCACCCCACCCGGACGCGGACCGACAGAACCAAGATCCGGCCGACGCCTGGCCGGACGGTGGCCCTGAGGCGGGCCGAGAGGACCGGGAGCCGGCCGACGGGCCGGACGGTGGCCTTGAAGCGGGCCGAGAGGACCGGGAGCCGGCCGACGCCCGGCCGGACGGTGGCCTTGAAGCGGGCCGAGAGGACCGGGAGCCGGCCGACGCCCGGCCGGACGGTGGCCTTGAAGCGGGCCGAGAGGACCGGGAGCCGGCCGACGCCCGGCCGGACGGTGGCCCTGAAGCGGGCCGAGAGGACCAAGATGCGGCCGACACCCGGCCGGACGGCGGCCCTGAAGCCGGGCGGCAAGACCAAGATTCGGCCGATACCCAGCGGCACCAGCTACCACACCAGCCCACGCCCGCCGAGGTGGATGGCCGGCCGCAAGCCGGTGAGCAGGCCGGGGCCACCACCGTCCTGGGCCGGCTGCGTCGCCTGATCGGCTCCTATCCCGCTCCGGTCGGGCCGCCGCCGTCCGCCGGCCCCGGCCGGCTCCGGCGGGCCGCACCGTCGGAGCCGGACGACCCCGACCGCTGACGGGCCGGGGAACGGGGGCGGCGCTACAGCGCCGAGTAGAAGGATTTCACCACCGGTACGGCCGCGCCCACGCCGGAGCCGCCGCCCTCGACGAACGCCGCCACGGCGATGTCCCCGCGCCACCCGACGAACCACCCGTGCGTCTTCTCCGGGTCGGCCGAGTCGTACTCCGCGGTGCCGGTCTTGCCGTACACCGGGTCGCCCTTCACCGACTTCAGGTCCGTGCCGGTGCCGTTCGTGACGACCTCGCGCATCATGGCCTTCAGCGCCGCCACCGACGTTTCCTTCAGTGGCGCGGCCGGCGCCGGCGAGCCGGCCGGCGCCGGGTCGACCACCAGTTTCGGCCCGATGAAGGAGCCCCGCGCCACGGCGGCCGTGGCCGCCGCCATCGCGAGCGGGCTCACCACCGTGGTGCCCTGCCCGAACGAGGCCGCGGCCAGCTCCGCGGCCGGCGTTCCGGTGGAGGGCTTGCCGGTGTACGCCTCCGCGCCCACGTCCCAGGTGCCGCCGATGCCGAGTTGCGCGCTCGCGCTGGCGAGGCCCGGGGCGCCCAGTTTCGACGACAGCGCCGCGAACGCGGTGTTGCAGGAGCGGGCGAAGTCGGTACGGAACGGCACGGTCCCCAGCTCCAGGTCGTAGGCGTTCTTGAACTCCCGGCCCTCCACCGTGTAGGTCTTCGGGCACGCCACCGGGCTGTCCAATCCGACCGCGTTGGCGTCGAGCAGCCCGAGCGCCGCGACCATCTTGTACGTGGACCCCGGCGGCACCTGGGCGGTGAAGGCCAGGTTCTCCGCCCCGCCGTTCGGCCCGTTCGCCGCCGCGACGATCGCGCCGTCGGAGATCCGGATGGCGACCAGCGCGGTCCGCTTCGTCTCCTTGCCGACCGCGTCGTCCGCGGCCGTCTGGATCTTCGGGTCCAGCGTGGTCTTGACCGGCGTGCCCGCGCCCGGTTCGGCGCGCCACACCTCGGTGAACGTCGGTTCCCCGGACGGCGTGGTCTGCGTGATCAGCACGGCCTCGCCGGGTGTGCCGCGCAGTTGCTTGTCGTACCGCTCCTGGAGCCCGCCGTGCCCGACCTGGTCGCCGATCTCGAACTGGCCGGGGTTGGCGTCCATGTCCTCCTTGGTGACGTCGCCGACCGTGCCGAGCAGCGCGCGGGCGAAGACGCGGGTGGGCGCCAGCATGCGTGTCTCCTGGCGGGTCACCAGCCCGGGCAGGTTTTCGACGTTGGCCCGGATCTTCTCGTAGTCGGTGTCCCGCAGCGTGGCCACGATCACCTCGCTGTCCGGTTCGGCGGCCTCGACCTCGGCCTTGAGCCCGCTGACGTCCACGCCGAACTGCTTCAGCTCCGCGCCGAAGGTGGCGACCGTCTCGTCCAGGTCGGTGGCGAGCTTCGGGTGCAGGCCGACCACAATGATCTTGCGGTCCGTGAAGATCGGCGCACCGGTGCCGTCCATGATCGCGGCGCGGGTGCCGGTGAGCCGCTGCACGCGCAGTTCCTCACCGTCCTTGAGCTGTGGGTGGACGACCGCCGGCTGCCAGATCACGCGCCACCCGTCGTCGCCGCGGGTGAGCCGTACCGGCGTCTGGTATTCCCACAGGTGGCCGCCCGGCAGCGTCCAGGAGACCTTCACGTCGCCGGTGGCCAGCGTGTCCTCCTCGGCCGGCTCGGGCGCGGACAGCTCCGGCGGCGTGTCCTTCAGCTCGCCGGAGAGCGTCTGGATGGCGGTGACCACCTCGGCGGGGGCCATGGTCTGCCCGGCGGCGGAGACCACCCCGACGCCGTCGAGGTTGCCGGCGCGCCAGCCGGCCAGGAACGCGTTGAGCGCGTCGGCGGCGCCGTTGGAGCCGGAGCAGGCGGTGAGCGAGGCCCCCGCCAGCAGCAGCATCGTGACGGCGGTCGCGCGGAGCCTGAGCATGGTTACCTTTCGACAGGCCGTGATCGATGGTCGAAACGGTAGCCGACGCGAGGACCCGAGTGGGGGACCCCGATCGGCGTACCGCCGGATGGGACGCGGCGTACGGCCGTACCCCCGAACGGGTTTGAAGGTTTTGACCAGCGGAAATCCTCACGTGGCCGAGGATGGGACGGTGCGGCCGGGCCCGACTGGCGGGACGACCGCACGGTCGCGCGGCGGATCTGCCGGACCGAGGGCCTAGGCTCGGGGTCGAGAACATGACCCACAGCGTGGTGGGGCGAGGGGAGCTGCACCGATGGACCGGCGCCAGGTGACCGGCGGGGACGACGACATCCAGGACGACGAGGTGGCCGTTCCGGTCCCCGGGTCCGAGGCGATCGAGTCGGGGGTGAGCGCCCGCGAGGTGGAGGACTCCGAGCTCGAGGAGCCCCTGCCGAACGCGGAACGGCTGGTCGCGCAGGCGGTCGCGCTGGCCGGTGAGGATCACGACGCCGCGAGCCTGGTGGACCGGTTCTGGCGCTTCGCCGCCGACGAGGAACTGGTCGGGTATACGCCGAAGTCGCTGCTCGACGCCGCGCTCAAGCACCGTGAGCTGGCCGCGCAACGGGTGCCGGGCGAGCTGAAGCTCACCATCGAGGAGCTGTCCGAGCAGGGCCGCACCGTGATCGGAGTGGTCACCGACGACATGCCGTTCCTGGTCGACTCCGTGACCGCGCTGCTGGAGGGCTACCACCTCGACATACATCTGCTGGCCCACCCGCTGCTGGTGGTGCGCCGCGAGCCGCTGGGCGCGCTGACCGAGGTCGCGGCCGAGGTGGAGCCGGACGAGGGCATCGACGGAGACCTCGTCGAGAGCTGGATGCGGATCGACATCGACCCGGTCCGCGACTCGGCCACCCGCGACCAGCTCTACCGCGAGTTGCAGCGGGTGCTCACGGACGTGCGCGACGCGGTGGAGGACTGGCCGCGGATGCGCCGCCGCGCGCTGGACATCGCGGCCGAGCTGACCGCGGTACGGGAAACGCCGGAGCGCCCGCCGGTGCCGGAGAAGGACCTGACCGACTCGATCGAGCTGCTGACCTGGCTGGCGGAGGAGCACTTCACGTTCCTCGGCTACCGGGAGTACGAGCTGGTCGACGGCGACGACGGGGACAAGGTGCTGCGCGCCACCATGGGCAGCGGGCTGGGCATCCTGCGCGGCGATCAGCAGACGCCGCGCGTGCTGTCCACGATGACCCCGGAGGCGTACGCGAAGGTGCTGGAGAAGCGCCTCCTGATCATCACGAAGGCGAACTCGCGGGCCACCGTGCACCGTTCCGCCTACCTGGACTACATCGGCATCAAGACGTTCGACGCGGCCGGCGAGGTGGTGGGGGAGCGGCGCTTCCTCGGGCTGCTGGCCACGGACGCGTACCGGACCAGCGTCACCGAGTTGCCGGTGGTCAAGCGCAAGGTCGCGGAGGTGGTGGAGCGCTCCGGCCTGTCGCCGCGCAGCCACTCCGGCAAGGACCTGATGGCGATCCTGGAGACGTACCCCCGGGACGAGCTGTTCCAGATCAAGGTGGACGACCTCTACCACGCGGTGATCGGCGTGCTGCGCATGGCCGGGCGCCGCCAGCTGCGCCTGTTCCTGCGCCGGGACGGCTACGGCCGGTTCATCTCCTGCCTGATCTACCTGCCCCGCGACCGGTTCACCACGGTCAACCGGCTGCGCATGCAGGAGATCCTGCTTCGCGAGCTGAACGGCGTGGGCGTCGACTACACCACCCGGGTCAGCGAGTCGATGCTGGCCCGCGTGCACTTCATCGTGCGCACCGACCCGGCGAACCCGCCCGGCGTGGTGAACGCGGACGCGCTGGCCGAGGAGCTGGCGTACGCGACCCGCCTCTGGGACGACGACTTCCGCCTGGTGCTGGACCGCAAGCTCGGCGACGGCCAGGCGAAGCGGCTCTACCAGCGGTACGTGGAGGCGCTGCCGGAGAGCTACAAGGACCAGTACAACCCGTACGAGGCCGTGCAGGACCTGGCCAAGCTGGAGCTGCTCGAAGAGGCCGGCCAGCTGGAGATGCACCTGTTCCCGCAGGACGACGAGGTCCGGTTCAAGGTCTTCCGGTACGGCGAGCCGATGGTCCTCTCCGACGTGCTGCCCGTGCTGCACTCGCTCGGCGTGCGCGTGCTGGACGAGCGCCCGTTCGAGATCTCGCTCGACCCCGCGTCCGTCTTCCTCTACGACTTCGGCCTGCGCCTGCCCGACTCGCACCGCGCGCTGCAGGAGGTCCGCCCGCACGTGGAGAACGCGTTCGCGGCCGCCTGGCGCGCGGAGGCGGAGGTGGACGGCCTCAACGAGCTGGTGCTCCGGGCCGGTCTCACCTGGCGGCAGGTGGTGGTGCTCCGGGCGTACGCGAAGTACCTGCGCCAGGCCGGCGCGGTCTACTCGCAGGAGTACATGGAGGCCACGTTCGTGCAGTACCCGGCGATCGCGGCCGCGCTGGTGCGGCTGTTCGAGACCCGGTTCTCGCCGTGGCTGCAACTCGGCGAGGCGGAGCGCACCCGGCGCGCGGACGCGATCGTCGCCGAGATCACCGAGCGGCTGGACGAGGTGAGCAGCCTCGACCAGGACCGGATCATGCGGTCCTTCCTGACCATGGTGCTGGCCACCCTGCGCACCAGCTTCTACCAGCGCGGCAAGGACAACCGGCCGAAGTCGTACGTGGCGTTCAAGCTGGACCCGCAGGCCATCCCGGACCTGCCCGCGCCGCGCCCGATGTACGAGATCTTCGTCTACTCGCCGCGCTTCGAGGGCGTGCACCTGCGCTTCGGCGCGGTCGCGCGCGGCGGCCTGCGCTGGTCGGACCGGCGCGAGGACTTCCGTACCGAGATCCTCGGCCTGGTCAAGGCGCAGATGGTGAAGAACGCGGTGATCGTGCCGGTCGGCGCGAAGGGCGGTTTCGTGCTGAAGCAGGCGCCGCCCTCGTCCGACCGCGACGCGTTCCTCGCCGAGGGCGTGGCCTGCTACCGGCAGTTCATCGCCGCGCTGCTGGACGTCACGGACAACATCTCCGGCGGTAAGATCGTCCCGCCGCGCGAGGTGGTCCGGCACGACGGCGACGACCCGTACCTGGTGGTCGCCGCGGACAAGGGCACGGCCACGTTCTCCGACATCGCGAACGAGATCTCGGTCGGCGCGGACTTCTGGCTCGGCGACGCGTTCGCGTCCGGCGGCTCGGCCGGCTACGACCACAAGAAGATGGGCATCACCGCGCGCGGCGCCTGGGAGTCGGTCAAGAAGCACTTCCGCGACCTGGGGCTGAACACGCAGACCGAGGACTTCACCGTGGTCGGCGTGGGCGACATGTCCGGCGACGTGTTCGGCAACGGCATGCTGCTCTCCGAGCACATCCGGCTGGTCGCCGCGTTCGACCACCGGCACATCTTCCTCGACCCGACGCCGGACGCGGCCACCTCGTTCGCGGAACGGCAGCGCATGTTCGCGCTGCCGCGCTCCTCGTGGGCCGACTACGACACGTCGCTGATCTCCCCGGGCGGCGGCGTGTTCCCGCGTACCGCCAAGTCCATCCCGGTCTCCGCGGAGGCCGCTGCCGCGCTGGGACTGAGCGGCCCGGCGAACCTGAGCCCGCCGGAACTGATGCGCGCGATCCTGCTCGCCCCGGTCGACCTGCTGTTCAACGGCGGCATCGGCACCTACGTCAAGGCCGAGTCCGAGTCGCACGGCGACGTCGGCGACAAGGCCAACGACGCGATCCGGGTCAACGGCGGCCAACTGCGGGTGCGCGTGGTCGGCGAGGGCGGCAACCTGGGCCTCACCCAGCGCGGCCGGATCGAGTTCGCGCTCAACGGCGGCAAGATCGGCACCGACTTCATCGACAACTCGGCCGGCGTCGACTGCTCCGACCACGAGGTCAACATCAAGATCCTGCTCGGCGGCGCGGTCGCGGACGGCGAACTGACCGTCTCCGACCGGGACGCGCTGCTGGCCGAGATGACCGACGAGGTCGCCGCGCTGGTGCTGCGCGACAACTACGAGCAGGCCGGCGCGCTCGGCACCGCGTGCGCGCAGTCCCAGTCGCTGCTGCCGGTGCACCGGCGCATGGTCACCGACCTGGTCGCGGCCGGCCACCTCAACCGTGAGCTGGAAGCGCTGCCCAGCGACGCCGAACTGGACGCGCGCGGCGGCGGCTTCACCGCGCCCGAGTTCGCGGTGCTGCTCGCGTACACCAAGATCGTCCTGGAGAAGGAGCTGGAGGACGACCCGATCGCGGACGAGCCGTGGACCGCGGACGTGCTCAGCCGCTACTTCCCGACCGCGCTGCGCGAGCGCTTCGCCGACCGCATGCCCGGCCACCGCCTGCGCCGCCAGATCGTCACCACCTCGCTGGTGAACGAGGTGGTCAACCGCGGCGGCACGTCGTTCGTCTACCGTGCCATGGACGAGTCCGGCGCGTCCGCCGCCGACGTGATCCGCGCCTACACCGTGGTCCGCGACGTCTTCGGCCTGCCCGACCTGTGGGCCGCGGTCGAGGCGCAGGACAACCGCATCCCCACCCACGCGCAGATCCTGGTCTACCTGGAGGGCCGCCGGCTGCTCGACCGCGCGGTCCGCTGGCTGGTCGGCAACCGGCGCTCCCCGCTGGACGTACCCGGCGAGACCGCCCGGCTCAGCGCCGGCATCGCCGCGCTGCTCCCGCGCCTGGAACGCCAGCTCCAGGGCGCCGAACTGGAGGCCTTCGAGGCGCGCGTCGCCGAGATGACCGCACAGTCAGTGCCGCGCGACCTCGCCGTCTGGGCCACCCGCCTGGTCTACAGCTTCGGCCTGCTCGACATCGTCGAGACCGCGTCCCTCACCGGCCGCGACGTCAACGAGGTCGCCGAGGTCTACTTCGTCATCTCCGAACGCCTCCGCGTCGACGCGCTGCTCTCCAAGGTCTCCGCGCTCCCGCGCAACGACCGCTGGCAGACCCTCGCCCGGATGGCGCTGCGCTACGACCTCTACGCGGCCCTGGCCGCGCTCACCGCCGAGGTCCTCCAGTCCTCCGACGACACCATCGCCGCCGAGGACCGCGTCGACGCCTGGGAACGCGCCAACGCCTCCGCCCTCACCCGCGCCCGCCGCTCCATGGCCGACTTCGACGACTCCGCCGGCGACCTGGCCGCCCTCTCGGTCCTGCTGCGCCAGATCCGTACCCTGGTCAAAACCTCAGCCGCGGGCTGACAAACCGCTTTCGAGGGTACGCGTTCCGCGCGCGTACCCTCGGGCGGCTCCACGGCCGGCCACCCCGGTTCACGTCTTCAGATCGAGCAGCCCCACGACCGCCAGGCCCAGCGTCGCCACGGCGGCGAACACGGCGCCGCCCGCGACCACCATCCCCCACAGCGCCTCCCGCGGCAGCACGACCCCGTCCGCGGCCAGTCCTCCGAACAGCATCACCGCGACAAGGCCGCAGACCACCGCGACGAGCAGCGCGATCACCACCCCGGCCGCCTTCACGCGGTCACCCACCCGGTCCGCGAATCCTCATCAACCGCCGAGCGCACGTTCCGATGGGAACAGCGACAACCGCGGTACGCGAAAACAGGACACTCGGATATCAAGGCTCACCCCCGGAAGCACCTCTGAGCGGAACGTCGCACACACGATGCCCGGAACAAAGCTTCCGGGAATTTCCGGTCGCCGCGCCGTTCGCTACTTTCACATGCTACGAGCGATCGAGACGGCGAGCGTCAACAGCGCGTTATTCGGAGCGATTTTCCGGCGGAGCGCTCCCACGAGCTCCGTGTCCGGTAGTGGGAATGTCGCCTCACCCTTTCCGCACCCGACGAATCCGGGTCGGCGCCGACCCGATGCCGTGTGACCGGATGCCGCACCGTGCGGTCCGCAGTCCCGACGCCGCGGCCCCCGAACGCGGGGCAGCCTGCCGAGCGGCCGAACCCGGCCCGTCCCCGGTGGGCCGCCTCGCGCGGCACCGGTCGCGCACGGCCGTGCCCGTGTCGTTCTTCGGGAGAAGGGCCGGCCGGCCGACGAGGAGATCGCTGAGACAATCGTCGCTTTCCTGTGGTGTTGGTCAGCCTCGCTTGCGTCGCCCGCGCGGTGCGGGAAAGCTGATTTCCTCCCACTCATCGGAGCGTCGGCAAGGAGCGCCACAATGCTGGACAAGCGCCTCTATCACCACCTGGTGGCGTGGCTCGGGCAGTGGCCTCCGCGACAGACGACCGCGGTCGTCGGCTCCGAGCGCCGCACGCTTCCCGGCTGGGACGGCAAGATCCATCCCTTTCTCGGCGTAGGATCGCCGTCGACCGGCACCGTACTGTCCGCGGCGGTTCCGCGGGTGGCGGCGCTACGGGCGATCGCCGACCTCCCGGTGCCGGATCTGCTGGCGAAGGTGCCGGATGCGGTCGGTGCGCCGGACCGCCAGGCGTTTCTCGGGGTGTTCCGGTGGACCACCGAACCGGCGCCGCTGCCGGACGCGGGCGAGTGGACACCGGTCACGGACCCGGTGGTGCCGGAGTGGTTGCGCGTCTTCGCCCCCGAGGTGCTGATCCATCGCGATCCGGACTCTGGTGCTTATCTGGCCGGGGTCGGGATCAAGCGGCATGACCGGCACGGCAACGAGATCTCCGTCGGTACGGAGCCGGCGGCGCGGGGCAAGGGGCTGGCCAGACGTCTGGTGGCACAGGCGGCCCGGCGGATCCTCGACGAGGGGGCCGTGCCGACGTACCTGCACGACGTCACGAACCTCGCGTCGTCGCGCGTCGCGGAGTCGGCCGGGTTCGCGGATCGCGGCTGGTCGTTCTACGGGTTGGAGGACTGAGCCGGAGGCCTTGAGGCGGCCCTGTCTCGTAGGTCGGGTGCGGCTTCAAGGTTTGCCTTCGGTTGGGTCTCTGGTTCTGGGGTGGGTCGGGGGTTTGCCTTCGGTGGGTCTCTGGTTCTGGGGTGGGTCGGGGGTTTGCCTTCGGTGGGTCTCTGGTTCTAGGGCAGGTCAAGGTCTGCCTTCGGTTGGGTCTCTGGCTTTGGGGCGGGTCAAGGTCTGCCTCCGGCGGATCTCTGGCTTCGGGGCATGGGCGTGCGTTGCCTGGTCACGGCGGGGTTCGTCGGCCCCGTTGTCTTTTCGTGGGTGGTATGGGTTGCGTGTCGTGTGCCTGGCTGCCCCGTCACCGTCTCCCGGGCGAAGCCGAGCAGATCATCGGCAGGGCCGCCAGCTTTGGTCTCGTCGGTTGTGGTGTCGTGGTGTGTGGCGGCCCTGCCGATGATCTGCACCCCAAGGGCAGGTCGACGGCGACGGGGCAGCCAGGCCGGCGCGGTCCGTGCTGGCGCACGAAACAAGCCCAGGCGCTGACGCGCCACCGTCCTCCTGCCGGCGCTGACGCGCCACCGTCCTCCTGCCGGCGCTGACGCGCCACCGTCCTCCTGCCGGCGCTGACGCGCCCGGCAATGCGGCGTCTGTCCCGGCGATGCGGCGTCTGTCCCGGCGATGCGGCGTCTGCCCCAGCAACGCGGCGTCCGTCCCGGCAATGCGGCGTCCGATTCCGTCGGCTAACCGGGCGCGCTGCGCCCGATATTTCGGCTTATCGCGGCATGTCACTAAAGGTGACGGCCGCTATGTATACGTGGTCAACGTTATGAGCCGCCCATTACGTTGACCACGTATACATAGTCAGTTGATCACCAAAGAAACCCGATCGATCGCCTGCCGACGGCAGGCAGGCCGCCCGACATATCCGACATGCTCGACGCGAAGGTTGGCCCCGGAGCCGGAATCGGTGCGACCGGATCGCCGGCCCCGCCACGGCCATCACACCGCGTCACCTTTGTGCGGGGGCGGTAGCGGCCACCGCACGCCCCGGCGGGCCGCCGGCCATCGGCGACCCATGCGCGCCACCCGAACTACGCCGGCGAGGCCACCCTCACCGGCGACCGGGCGGTCAGCGCATGACCTCGCCGAACCGCCACCCGAACCCGAACCGCCCGGCCGCCGCGTACGGGGACCGGGCGGGCGCGTACCGCCGGAGGAGAGGGTTGTCAGGGCTTGAGCAGTGCCGCTGCGGCCTTGGCCAGCGGCTGGGTCGCCCCGTGCGTACGGATGAACGCGCACGCCCCGGCCGGGCGCCAGGACGACGACGGCCACCCTAGCTCGACGATCACGGTCGGGTGGGAGGCGGCGAGTGACTCCGCGAGCGCCCGGCTCGCCGGGAAGCGGTGGAGGTGCCGGCCCACCAGGATGATCGGCCGTTCGCCGGCCCGGGCGGCCAGCGCCTCCGCCGTCACCTCCGACGCGGCGGCGTGCAGCAGGTCCGCGTGCGGGAGGTAGCCGCCGAGGCCCCACGGCACCCGGCCCTCCGCGATGTTCGACGCCGAGCCCAACTGGACCATCAGCGGCGCCGAGAGGTCCAGGCCGGAGACCGTGCCGTCGATGCGGACGGCGCGGCGCGCGACCGTGTCGGGCAGGGACGGGTCGACGGGGCCGGCGGCGACCGGCTGTGCGGTCCACGCGGCCAGCGCGGCGTTGCGGGAGGCGGCGTCGGCGAGGCGGTCGGGGGAGAGACGGCCGTCGCCGACGGCGGCGATGATCTCGGTGACGATCTCCTCGACCAGGTCGGCGTCGACGTCGGCGCCGATGCAGAGCAGGTCGGCGCCGGCGGAGAGTGCGCGGACGGCGGCGGGGGCGATGCCGCCGGCGGCGACGGCGGCGCCCTTCATCTCCAGCGCGTCGGTGATCACGGCACCGGTGAAGCCGAACTCGTCGCGCAGCAGATCGCGCAGGACGGCGGGGCTGAACGTGGCGGGGTCGTCGCCGGTCAGCACCGGCACCCGGATGTGCGCGGTCATCACGGTCCGCGCGCCCGCGCCGATCGCGGCCTCGAACGGCGGCAGCTCACGCGAACGGAGTACCTCGAGCGGCACGTCCACGGTGGGCAGCTCGGTGTGCGAGTCCGCGACCGTGTCGCCGTGGCCGGGGAAGTGCTTGGCGCAGGCGGCGACGCGCGCCTCCTGGAGGCCGGCGACGGCGGCGGCGGTGTGCGCGGACACCAGCGCCGGGTCCGCGCCGAACGAGCGGGTACCGATCACCGGGTTGTCGTCCGCGGAGTTCACGTCCACGGTGGGGGCCAGGTTGACGTTGATGCCGAGCGCGGCCAGGTCCAGGCCGATCGCCCGGTAGATGGCGCGGGTGGCCTCGACGTCACCGGCGGCCCCGAGCGCGGCGTTCCCCGGGTACGGGCTGCCGGTCGCGTGCGCCAGCCGGGTGACGTCGCCGCCCTCCTCGTCGATCGCGAGCAGCACGGACGGGCGAATCTCGCGCAGCGACGCGGTCAGCGCGGCCAGCTGCTCGGGCGTCTCCACGTTGTAGCCGAAGAGCGTGAACCCGGCGAGTCCCTCGGCGGTGAGGTCACGGGCCCATTCCGGCGCGACCGGGCCCCGGAACGCCGCCAGCAGCGTCCCCAGCGCCAGGCGCCGCAGACCGGGATCGATGGTGGTCATGAATTCCCCCCATTGCCAGCCGGCGACAGCGGCTTCCTGACCGTACGTGGGACCAGGGTGTCAGGGTGTCACAGCTACGCTACGGCTTATCTCAGTCAAGGCTTGCCACAGTAATTGGAAAGTTTCCTAAATACTAGGGGGACGCATGGCCGTCACGCCGAGACCCGGCACTCCGCGGCTGCTCCGCGCCTTGAACGACCGCGCCGCCCTGGAGCTCCTGCTGGCCCGCGGCCCGCTCACCCGCGCGCAGCTCGGCGAGATGACCGGTCTCAGCAAGGTCACCGCGTCCCAGCTGGTGGAACGCCTGGAGGGGCGCGGGCTGGTCACCCGGGTCGGCGAGCAGGCCGGCGGCCGTGGGCCCAACGCGCAGCTCTACGCGGTCACGCCGGGCAGCGCGCACGTGGTCGGCGTCGACTTCGGCCCGGACCGGGTGGTCGCCGCGTGCGCGGACATCACCGGCGCCGTGATCGGCCGCGTCGAACTGTCCACCAAGGACACCGACGACCCGGTCGGCGTGGTGCACACCGCGGTCGTCCGCGCCGCGACCAGCGCGCACGCGGAGATGGCCACGGTGCGCCGGGTGGTGCTCGGCACGCCCGGCCTGGTCGAGCCGGACACCGGCGACATCCGCTTCGCCTGGGACCTGCCGCGCTGGCGGCACGGCCTGCGCGACGCGCTCGGCGAGGACCTGCACACGCCGATCGCGTTCGCCAACGACGTGAACCTGGCCGCGATCGCGGAGGCGCACGTCGGCGCGGCCCGCGGCGTCGACGACTTCCTGCTGCTCTGGGCCGGCCGCGGCGTCGGCCTCGCGGTGGTCCTCGGCGGGCGCCTGCACCAGGGCTCGACCGGCGCGGCGGGCGAGATCGGCTACCTTCCCGTGCCCGGCGCGCCGATCCCGCGGGACACCGGCAAGCGCGGCGCGAAGGGCGCGTTCCAGCTGCTCGCGGGCGCCGAGGCGGTCCGCGGGATCGGCCGCGAGCACGGCTTCCGCGGCGGTTCCGCCGCCGAGGTGGTCCGCGCCGCCGTGGCCGCCGGCACCAAGGGCGGCCCGTTCCTGGACGAGCTGGCCGCCCGGCTCGCGCTCGGCGTGTCCAGCGCCGCCGTGGTGCTCGACCCGCCGATGGTGGTGCTGGCCGGCGAGGTCGGCCAGGCCGGCGGCAGCGCACTCGCCGAACGCGTGCAGCACGAGGTCGCCGCCACCACACTGGTCGCCCCGAAGGTGGTGGTCACCGAGGTCACCGAGGAGCCGGTCCTCCAGGGCGCGCTCCGCACCGCGCTGGACGCGGTCCGCGACGAGGTCTTCGGCAGCACCGTGTGAAAAACCCGAAAACCTTTGTTCTTCCCGCTTCCGGCGTGGTCGCGGTCCGCATGCTCCCGCGGGCACCGGTCGGCCGCGGGCGGCCTCCCTGCCGGTCCCGCGGTGGCACCACGGGACCGCCGGCCGGGTGATTCCCAACCGGTTCCGCGTCGCACCGCGCGGGCCCGGCGGGTGGATTCCCGACCGGTTCCGCATCGGCACCGCGGGGGCCTGGCGGGTGGATTCCCGACCGGTTCCGCATCGGCACCGCGGGCACCGGCCGGCGGCATGGGCGCAGCGTTCATTCCGCGCAGGGGCAGGCGGTCCGGGCTCGCTGCCGTGGCACCGCGCCGGCTTGCTGCCGGTGGCACCGCGCCGGCTCGCTGCCGTGGCACCGCGTTCAGGTGAGGGGCGGGGGCCGCCAGTCGGCGTAGCGGGCCATCGAGCGCAGGGCCAGTCCCGGCGGGGTCAGCCGCATGACGGCGTTGCGGGCGGCCACCGCGAGCGGATTGTCCAGTTGCTGGCCGAACCGCCCGATCGCGCGCGACGCCCTGGCGACCCGCTGGCTGCGCGGCCGGCGCTGACGGTCGTACTCGGCGAGCCCGTCCGGCCGGCCGGCGACGGCGGCCAGCACGACCGCGTCCTCCAGCGCCTGGTTCGCGCCCTGGCCGAGGTTGGGCGTCATCGGGTGCGCGGCGTCGCCGACCAGCGCGACCCGCCCCTTCACGTAGCTGCCGAGCGGCTCGTCCAGACACGCCAGATCGTCCCGCAGCACCGTGCCGGTCGCCGCGAGCAGATCCGGGATCGGCGCGTGCCAGCCGCCGAACCGGGCGCGCACCCGTGCGGCCTCGTCCCCGGCCGGCTCGCCCGGCGCCGCGTTGACCGCGCCGTACCAGTAGACGCGGCCGTCGATCAGCGGCACCATGCCGAACTCCGCGCCCCGGTCCCAGCTGATGGCCACGTCCAGGTCACCGTCCCAGACCGGCGTGATCCCGCGCCACGCGGTCACGCCCACGTGCACCGGCTCGGCCGCCTCCGGCCACAGCAGCCGGCGTACCGTGCTGCGGATCCCGTCCGCGCCGACGACCAGGTCCGCCTCGATCCGCCCCGGCCCGTCCGCGGCCTGCCAGGTGACCTCGCCGTTTTCGGTCAGCGACCGCACCTCCGCGCCGGTCCGGACCGCGCCCTCCGGCAGCGCGCCGAGCAGCAGTTCGTGCAGCGCGGCACGATGGATGCCGAGCGCCAGCGTGCCCAACCGGCGCTCCAGGTCGCCGGCCCCGATCCGCGCCAGCCATCGTCCGTCCGCCCGCCGCGTGCCGCCGGACACGTCCACCCGGGCCCGGTCCCGCAGGCCACCGCCGAGCCCCAGTGCCTCCAGGCACCGCGCCCCGTTCGCCTGCACCACCAGCCCCGCACCCACCGGCCGGAACGCGGCGACCCGCTCCAGCACCGTCACCCGCCAGCCCGTCCGCCACAGCCCGGCCGCCGCGCTCAGCCCCGCGATCCCACCGCCGATCACCACCGCGTTTCCCGCCATGACCCGCCCCCTAGGCCAGGTTGCTCGACCGCGGGTAGGCGTCGGCCGGGTCGGTGAGCACGTTGACCAGGTACGGCACGCCGGACTCGAACGCGCGGGTGAGGGCCGGGCCCAGGTCGCCCGCCTTGGCCACGGTCTCGCCCGCGCCGCCGAGCGCGCGCACCACCTCGTCGTAGCGGAGCTCGGGCTGGAGGTCGGCGGCCACGTCGTACCCGTACATCGCGTGCATGGGGTGTTTCTCCAGGCCCCAGATGCCGTTGTTGCCGACCACGATCACCATTGGCAGCCGCTGCCGGACCAGGGACTCCACGTCCATCAGGGAGAACCCGGCCGCGCCGTCGCCCATCAGCACGCAGATCTGCCGGTCGGGGTACGTCACCCGCGCGCCCATCGCGTAGCCCGTGCCGGTGCCGAGGCACCCGTACGGCCCGGGGTCCAGCCAGGTGCCCGGCCGCGCCGGCTCCAGGTAGCGGCCCGCGTACGACACGAAGTCCCCGCCGTCGCCGATCGTGATCGCGTCCGGCTCCAGCACCCGCCGCAGCTCGCCGTAGACCCGGGCCGGCTTGATCGGGTCGGTCTCCGCCGCCATCTCCGCCGCGTGCTTCGCGGCCGCCGCGTCCTCCTCGTCGCGCAACCCGCTCACCCAGTCCTGGTGCGAGGTGCGAGGCCCGGCGTGCGCCGCGAACGCGGTCAGGATCGCGCGCAGGTCACCCGCGGGTGACGCGGCCGGCGTGACGTGCGTGGCCCGCTGCGACGGCGCGTCCACCACGTGCACCACGGCCGCGGCGCCGAAGTCACCGAACCCGAGCCGGAAGTCCAGCGGCGTGCCGATCACCGCGACCACGTCCGCGCCCTTGAGCGCGGCCCGCCGCGCCTTGGCGAACGCCAGCCGGTGACCGGGCGGCAGTGCGCCGCGGCCCATCCCGTTCGTGAACACCGGCACGTCCAGCGCCTCGGCCGCGGCCCGCAGCGCGTCGACCGCGTCGCCGGCCCAGACGTCCGACCCCGCGATGATCACCGGCCGGTCCGCGGCGGCCAGCAGCGCGGCGGCCCGGGACGCCTCCTCCGGGTCGTGCTCGACGGCCGGGACCGCGGCGGCCTCGAACGACGCGGACGCCACCGAGAAGACCACCTCCAGCGGCAGGTCCAGGAAGACCGGGCCGCGGTGCGGCGTGAGCGCGGCCCGCAGCGCGGACCCGATCGCGGCCGGGATCTCCGGCGCGGACGCCACGGTGCCGGCGTGCTTGGTCACCGGCGCCACGATCGGCACGTGGTCGATCTCCTGCAGCGACCCGGACCCCCAGCGGAACGCCGGCGCCCGGCCGCCCAGCACCAGCACCGGTGACGCGTTGAAGAACGCACTGGTCAGCCCGGACACGCCGTTGGTGACGCCGGGCCCGGCCGTGAGCACCGCCAGGCCCGGCGCCCGGCGCAGCTTCGCCACCGCCTCCGCGGCGAACACCGCGGACTGCTCGTGCCGCACGTCGTAGATCGGGAACCCGGCCCGGTGCGCGGCGTCGTAGAGCGGGAACACGTGCCCGCCGGAGAGCGTGAACATCTCCGTGACGCCGTACGCCCGCACCGCCGCCAGCGCCAGCTCGCCGCCGTGGCCCTCGATCTCCGTCATGTGACGCACGTTACCCCGAAGTAACGTCGCTCAGGAACCGGTGAAGCCGGGTTTCTCCTTCGCGATGAACGCGGCCATCCCGATCTTCTGGTCCTCCGTGGCGAACAGCGACGCGAAGAGCTGACTCTCCCAGGCCAGGCCGGATGCCAGGTCCATCTCCAGCCCGCCGTCGATCGCCGCCTTGGCCGCGCGCAGCGCCATCGCCGGGCCGTTCCGGTACGCCGACACCAGCTCCACCGCCGCGATGTAGACGGAGTCGGCCGGCACCACGCGGTCGGCCAGCCCGATCCGCAGCGCCTCCTCCGCGCCCACCATCCGGCCGGAGAAGATCAGCTCCTTGGCGCGGGCCGGGCCGATCAGCCGGGCCAGCCGCTGGGTGCCGCCCGCGCCCGGGATGACGCCCAGCTTGATCTCCGGCTGGCCGAGCCGCGCGTCGTCCGCGACCACCCGCCAGTCGCAGGCCAGCGCCAGCTCGCAGCCGCCGCCCAGCGCGTACCCGGTGATCGCGGCGACCACCGGCTTCGGGATGCGCGCCACCGCGTCGAACGCGCTGGACAGCGCGCCGGCCCGCGCGCTCATCCCGGCGTAGTCCATGCCGGCCATCTCCTTGATGTCCGCGCCGGCCGCGAAGACCGTCTCGCCGCCGTAGACGACCACCGCGCGCACCGCGTCGTCCGTGGCCGCGGCCGTGGCGGCGGCCCGCAGTTCCTCCTGCACCTGGCTGTTCAGCGCGTTCATCGGGGGCCGGTCCAGCCTTATCGTCCCGATGCCGTCCGCGACCTCGAGCCGCACGAACTCGCCCATGAGACAGTCCTCCCGTCGGGTAGGGATCAGACTACGGACAGAAACATCGGGTACACAGGAAGCATGGTCACGTACTACCGGGACGCGACGGTCGAGATAACCTCCGACCGGCTCCGGGTCGGGCCGGCCGGGTACCCGATCTCCGCGCTGCACCGCGTCTGGCACCGTCGCGGCTCCCGCCGGTGGAGCGGCGTCGTCAACCGCGGCGCGCTCGGCCTGCTCATGCTCGGCCCGCTGGTCGCGGCCACGTTCGGCATCCTGGTCGCGCTGCTGCTGGAGACGTCCATCGCGGTCACGGCCGCGATCGTGGCCGGCTCCGTGGTGGTCGGCCTGGCCGCGGTGCCGGTCGCGGACCTGCTGCTCGACCAGGTCGACCGCTCCTACGACCGGGGCACCCGCGAGCTGGAGCTGTGGGCGCTGATCGGCGGCGCGCCGGTGCGGCTGCTGCACAGCACGGACGCGCGCCGGTTCAACCAGATCTACCGGGCCCTGCAACGGGCCGTGGAGAGCAGCGGGGTCAGGAGCTAGCCTCGACCGCCCGCTGGACCGCGCGGTAGATCTGCCCGAACCGGGTCGCGTCGTGCGTCTGCAACAGCAGCACCTGCTCGCCGACGATCTGCGCCCAGAGTTCGTGCTGTTCCACGCCGCGGTCGTTGATCCGGTCCAGCACCGTGAGCGGCACCTCCAGCAGCGGCGCGAGCGCGATCGCCAGCACCGCGCAGGCGACCAGGCCGAGCGCCAGCACGCCGAGGTTCAGCTCGCCGTCGACCTGGATGAACGGCAGCCCGATCAGGACCAGCGCGAGCAGCACGCCGGGCACGGTGAGCACCGTGACGATCAGCCAGCGGATCAGCCGCCGGGCCGCGCCGCGCGAGGTGAACCGGCTGCGCGTGTGCCAGACGTACTCCAGCTGGGAGATCGGGTACGCGGCCGCCTCGACCCGGAGCTGGGCGGAGGTCACCTCGACGCTGTCGTCCCGGTAATAGACGGTCACGCCTATAGGGAACCTCATCCGCGTACCGGCCGGAAAGTCTTCCAAACCCCCGTCATCCATCAGCCCGATCGCGCACCATTCTCATGAACGCTCTTTTCGCGCGGAGGCGGTGACGACATGAGACGCACGGACGTGCGCCCGACCGGTGTCGAGCGGACCTTCGCCGATCACGAGATCATCGTGACCAAGACGGACATGAAGGGCGTCATCACGTACGCGAACGACGTGTTCCTGCGCCTCTCCGTCTTCGACGAGGACGAGGTCATCGGCCGGCCGCACAACATCATCCGGCACCCGGACATGCCCCGCGCCGTGTTCAAGCTGCTCTGGGACACGCTCCGCGAGGGCCGGGAGATCTTCGCGTACGTGGTGAACATGGCCTCGGACGGCGCCGAGTACTGGGTGCTCGCGCACGTCACGCCGTCCCGCGACGCCGCCGGCCGGATCGTCGGCTACCACTCGTCCCGCCGCCGGCCCGACCGGCCCGCGATCGCCGCGGTCAAGGACCTCTACGCGCGGCTGCGCGCGGAGGAGAGGCGGCACCACAGCGCCGCCGAAGGGCTGGACGCGTCGTGGCGGATGCTCCAGGACGAGCTGGCCGCGCGCGGCCGTACGTACGAGGAGTTCGTCTTCGACCTCACGCTCGGCGCGGAGCCGCCGCCGTCCGCCGCGCACAACGCGCCCCACCAGGCCACCCCGGCCCGCACCGGCCGGCTCAACTCCGGTCCCGCGCCGTCCCCGGCCGGCCCCCGGAACCGCAAACCGGTCAAGGTCGTGAAGAACGTGACGTCCGGCAGGCACGCGTGAGGCGCCGCGCCAAGGCCGCCCCGGAGGCCTCCGACGGCGAGGCGCTGACCCTCATCGCGCAGATCTGTGACCGCGCCGCCGCCGGCGACCTGGAGGCCCGGGTCCCGCAGCTCGGCGACGACCCGCGCGCCGAGGCCGCCCGCCAGGCGGTGAACCGGCTGCTCGACACCACGGACGCGTTCGTCCGCGAGTCCGGCGCCGCGCTCACCGCGTCCGCCGAGAACCGCTTTCACCGCCGGTTCCTGCCGCGCGGCATGCGCGGCTCGTTCGAGCAGGCCGCCACCACGATCAACCGGGCCAGCGACAACATGAAGGAGGGCGTGCACGCGGTCGACGCCGCCAAGCTCGGCCGGATGGGACTCGCCGACCAGCTCGAATCCGCCGTCCTCACCGTCTCCGAGCAGGTCGCCACCGCCGCCACCGAGATGGGCGCCACCGCGAACAACCTCTCCACGTTCGCCCGGGACGCGGTCGCGGACGCGGAGCGCGGACTCGGCTCGGTCAGCTCGCTGCGCGACGCGTCCGACCAGATCCGCCAGGCCGTCGACCTGATCACCCAGATCGCCTCGCAGACCCGCCTGCTCGCGCTGAACGCGACCATCGAGGCCGCGCGCGCCGGCGAGGCCGGCCGGGGCTTCAGCGTGGTCGCCAACGAGGTCAAGACGCTCGCCACCGAGACCGCGAACTCCAGCGAGAGCATCATCAACCAGGTCTCGACGGTCCAGGCCGCCGCGGTCGGCGCCATCCAGGTCCTGGAACGCGTCACCGGCAACATCCGCGAGATGAGCGGCCTCGTCGAGGGCATCGCCACCGCCGTCGACGGCACCCACGACTCCGGACAGGCCGGCCTCTCCCAACTCGCCGAGGTGCTGCGCTCCGAGGTCAGCCGCTTCGTCACCCTCGTCCGCGAATCCTGAGGACCACGTTTCGTCCCGCTGCCCGCGGCGAAGGCCGGGCGCGCCCGGGAAGCGCGCCCGGCCGCCTGACTAGCCGCCCCAGCCGTACCTCTTGACGAACAGCTTGACGCCGCCCCAGCCGCCGCCGACGCACTTGGAGTCGCGCCAGCGGTGCGAGATCTCGCCCAGGTAGCCGACCTTCTCGCAGCTGTGCCAGCTGCGGTAGGTGCCGGCGTACTGCCAGCTCGACCGGCGGTCGTGGTCGTCCCAGCGGCCGTCGTGCCGGTCGCGGCCCCAGTCGCGGTCGTGGTCCCGATCGCGGTCGCGGTCGCGCTCGTGGGTCACGGCGACCCCGTCGTGGGACGGCGAGGCCTGCGCGGCACCGGCCGCACCCAGGCTCACGGCACCGCCGGCCGCGAGCGCGACCAGGGACAGGGCAACCGAACGCTTAACACTTCGCATTTCAGACATCTCCCTTCAGAGTGCCCATTATGAGGCACTCCAGGATCATGTCCGACTTTGCGGACTTCACTCAGCGAATCCGTACGATGACCGTCAGTTATAACTGATCGGCTGATACGCGACCGGCCGCACGGTCAAAACCGGCAAAACGGATATACGACCTCGACCGCGCACGTGTCAGGCCAGATCCCGCCGCTGCGTCAGCACGAACGCCGCGACCGCGGCCGCCACCGTGACCGCGCCGCCGACCAGCGTGCCGTCCACCCAGGTCAGCACGTACTCGTTGGAGCAGTCCACGCTGTAGATCTCGCACCCGGCGTACGAGCTGTAGAACGTCACCCGCCCGTCCACGAACGCGGCCAGATAACTGGTCAGCATCCACAGGTCCGGCTTCGACGCCTCCACGGTGGCCAGCACGATCCGCAGCCCGACCTCCCAGAGCACCGCGTACGCCGCCACCACGCCCAGCGCCGCCGCGGTGTGCCGGCCCAGCGCCGCGATCGAGAAGCCGATCACCGTGCAGGCCAGCACCAGCAGCAGCGAGCGCACGGCCAGCAGCGTCAGATCCGGCCAGAACGTGCCCGACGTGTCACCCGCGAACCCGCTGATCGCGCTCACACCCCAGAACGCGCCGATATACCCGGCGACCACCACGACCGAGAGCACGCCCACCGCCGCCGTCACCACGCCCAGCTTCGCGCCCAGCACGACGCCGCGCCGCGGCCGCCAGAGCAGCAGGTTCGTCAGGCCGCCGGAGGACATCTCGGCGCCGATGAACGACGCGCCGACCAGGAAGCCGAACAGCGCCAGGAAGACCGCCACGAAGTACACCAGGCCCGGGATCTCCTTGGCGAACACGAACGTGCCGTAGAGGTAGTCCTCCGCCCGGTAGTCGGCCGGGTCCGGCTCCACGCACGGCATGGTGGGCCGGCTGCCGGCCGAGCACATCCGGTAGTACTCGCGGTCGTCCGCGAGCCGGTCGGCCGCCTGCCGGGTCGCGTCGCGCAGCTCCGCGTCGGTCGGGGTGTGCGAGCTGGCCACGGTGCTGACCATCGCGATCAGGCACGCGCCGACCAGGAGCACGGCCATCAGCTGTACGAACCGGCGAGCCACCAGGCGCCGGAACTCCGCCAGCAGGAGGCTTCCGGTGTGGGTGGGGGTCGTCATCGGGGCACCTCCGGCTGGACCGTGAACTCGTTCAGCGCCGACGGCGGCGCGGGCGGCAGCACCGAGTCGTCCACCTGCTTCGCCTCGCCCGACGCGGGCGCGGTGTCGGTGAGCCGCAGGAAGACGCTCTCCAGGTCCGGCGTGAGCGGCGACAGCTCGGAGATCCACAGCCCCTGGCCGCCGAGCAGTTCGGTCAGCCGGGCCGGCTCCGTGACGCGGTGCGCCACCAGGTGGTCCGGCGCGGCCGTCACCGCGACGCCGGCCGCGCTCAGCGCCTGCGCGGCCCGGGGCAGGTCGGACACCCGGATCCGGAAGTCGCCGCGGTCGAAGTCGTCCAGCACGCCGCTGACCGGCCCGGCGAGCACCCGCCGGCCGCGCGAGATGATCGTGACCGAGTCACAGATCAGCTGGATCTCGCCGAGGATGTGACTGGAGATCAGCACCGTCACGCCCTGCGCCGCGAGCGCGCGGACCAGCTCGCGCATCTCCCGGATGCCGGCCGGGTCCAGCCCGTTCGCCGGCTCGTCCAGGATCAGCAGCTCCGGCGCCTTGAGCAGCGCGGACGCCACGGCCAGGCGCTGCTTCATACCCAGGGAATAGGTCTTGATGATGTCCTTGCCGCGCTCCCGCAACCCGACCTGGGCCAGCACCTCCTCCACCCGCGTCTGCGGCACGCCGCCCGCGGTCGCCAGCAACGAGAGCATGCGGCGCCCGCTGAAGTTGCCGAAGAACTGCGGGCTCTCCACGATCGCACCGACCCGGCCGATCACCTGCGGCAGCGCGGACGGCGAGGAGTGGCCGAGAATCCGCATCTCGCCGGCGTCCGCGCGGACCAGCCCGAGCAGCGCGCGCAGCGTGGTGGTCTTGCCCGACCCGTTCGGCCCGAGAAACCCGTGCACCTGCCCCGGCTCGACCAGCATGTCGAACCCGTCCAGCGCGCGGTGCGTCCCACCGCGCAGCCTGCGGTAGCCCTTGCGGAGCCCCGCGATCTCGATCACCGGAGGCATCCGTCTCCCCTCGTCGTCACGCGGGCAGCCTACGGCCCGGCCGTCCCCGGTCGCGGCATTGCCGAGGTGTCGCCCGTGACGACCGCCACGCCGCGCGGGATGCGCGAACGAGTTCCCCAGCCGGGGCGCCGCGGAGAATGCGTGGTTGGATGGGAAGCGTGTCTGAGGATCTCGTGATCGCCCTGGAGTCGGCCGGCGTCGTTCGTTCCGGCACGCACCTGCTGCGGGACGTGAGCTGGCAGGTCGAGCTGGACGAGCGGTGGGTCGTGCTGGGCCCCAACGGCGCCGGCAAGACCACCCTGCTCAACCTGGCCTCCGGCCGGCTGCACCCGACCACGGGCACGGTCCACGTGCTGAACGAGCGGCTCGGCCGCACCGACGTCAACGAGCTGCGCACCCGGATCGGCATCTCCACCGCGCACCTGGCACAGCAGATCCCGGGCGAGGAGCGGGTGGTCGACGCCGTGCTCACCGCGGCCTGGTCGGTGGTCGGCCGCTGGCGGGAGCGCTACGAGCGGCAGGACGAGGCGCGCGGCCGGGCGCTGCTGCACCAGTTCGGCGTGGGACACCTCGCCGACCGTACGTTCGGCACGCTCTCCGAGGGCGAGCGCAAGCGCGTGCTGATCGCCCGCGCGCTGATGACCGACCCGGAGCTGCTGCTGCTCGACGAGCCGGCCGCCGGGCTCGACCTGGGCGCGCGCGAGGACCTGGTCGGCCGGCTCGCCACGCTGGCGATGGACCCGGACGCGCCGGCCACCGTGCTGGTCACCCACCACGTCGAGGAGATACCGCCCGGGTTCACCCACGCGCTGCTGCTGCGCGAGGGCGCGGTCGTGGCGCAGGGCCTGCTGACCGACGTGATCACCGGCGACAACCTGTCGAAGGCGTTCGGCCTGCCGCTGGTGGTGGAGCGCTCCGCCGGGCGGTACACCGCCCGTGCGGCCTGATCCCGGCTTCGGAAAGGTGCGCGGATGACTCGGGTGGTCGTCGCCGGCAGCGCGAACATGGACCTGGTCGGCATCGCGCCGCGGCTGCCGCGGCCCGGCGAGACCGTGCTCGGCACCGAGTTCCTGCAGATGCCCGGCGGCAAGGGCGCCAACCAGGCGATCGCCGCCGCCCGGGCCGGCGCGCAGACGTGCTTCCTGGGCGCGATCGGCTCCGACTCGTTCGGCGTGACGCTGAAGGCCCGGCTCGGCGCCTCCGGCGTGGACGCGTCCCGGGTCCGGATCGTCTACGGCACGTCCGGCGTCGCGGTCATCATGGTCGACACCAGGGGTGAGAACTCGATCATCGCGACGCCCGGGGCGAACGCCGCGTTCACCCGCCTGACCGACCAGGAACTCGCCGCCGTACGCGAGGCCGACGTGCTCCTCTGCCAGCTCGAGATCCCGCTGGAGACCGTCACCGAGGCCGCCGTCGCCGCCCACGCCGCCGGCACCCGCGTCATCCTCAACGCCGCCCCCGCCCGCACGCTCCCGCCCGACCTGCTCGACGCCGTCGACCTGCTGGTGGTCAACGAGGGCGAGGCCGCCACCATCACCGGCAGGGGCCGCGACGAGCCCCGCGCCCTGCTCGACTACGTCACCCGCGCCGTCCTCACGCTCGGCGCCGAGGGTGCCTGCTTCGTCGACCGCGACGGCACCGACCTGCGCGTCCCCGCCTTCCCGGTCCAGACCGTCGACTCCACCGCCGCCGGCGACGCCTTCACCGGCGCCCTCGCCGTAGCCTGGGGCGAGGGCCGCCCCCTCCCCGACGCCGTCCGCTGGGCCGCCGCCGCCGGCGCCGCCTGCGTCCGCCGCCTCGGCGCCAGCAACTCCCTCCCCATGCGCTCCGACATCGACGCCCTCTTCGCCACCACCCCCTAACCCACACCGCCCCAGCGGCGCCGCACTGTCGGCGCCGCACTGTCGGCGTCGATCAAGGGCGGATTCCGGCGCATCGATCTCTAATCACGTGAATTGCGCCTAGATCGACGGGAGTGGGCGTGCCGGGGCGCGCGATCGGCGCGCGGGTGGGGGTGGACAGGCCGGAGGGGGGTTAGGCGTCGCCGTTTTTTTCGTTGCGGAGTTCGGGGTTGTGGGGGTCCTCGTCGTGGCGGAGTTGTTCCTCGCGGCGGCGGAGGTCGTCCTCCCAGCGCTCGAACAGTTCACGGTCGCGGCGGGCCTTGTCCGCGTCGAGGGTGCGGAGGAAGTCCGGGTCGTCGTCGGGGGCCGTGGGGCGGCGAGGGGTGGAGTCGGCGCCGTCGGACGGGCGGGAGCGGCCGGTCGTGAACCAGAGGATCGGGCCGGCGACCGGGATGAACACGATCACGGCGGCCCAGAGCAGGCGGGGCAGGCGCCGGATCTGCTCCGGCTCCGCGGAGAGACAGCTGATCAGGGCCACGACCGCCATCGCGATCTGCAGCAGGAAGACGAGCGCGAACAGTCGAGCCATCTCGCAATGATGCCGCGCGAAACGCCGGATCGGCAGTCAGTGCCGTCAGAGGATCATCAAAACGGCACCGATGATGACGTAACCGGCCGTCAGTATCGCGCACAGTAGTAACACTCGGGCGTTGAGTGAGGTGCGGCCGTGCCGTAGGGCGGCCACCCGGCGCCGGGTCGCCAGCACCGCGACCGCGCAGGCGGCGAGCGCGGCGAGCGCGCCGCCCGCGGCGACCGGGGCGCCGGCGTCGGAGGTGAGCGCCAGGCGCAGCGCCAGCAGCGTGACCGCGGCGAAGGACAGCGCGGTGCGTCGCCAGGCCAGGCCGGTCCGGATGATCGGTACGCCGGGTCCGTGCACCGGCTGGGTCACGGCGTCTCCTGCGCGGCCTGGTAGATCAGGATCGCGGCGAGCGCCAGCGCGCCGAGCGTGACGCCGCCGGCCAGCAGCGCCGGGAAGTGCGAGGGCGGCAGGTCCTGGTCCAGCCGCATCGCCCGTTCGGTGCGGGTCCAGTGCCGTACGGAGTGGAACGCGACCGCGCCGCCGAGTGCCAGCAGCACCACCGCGATCGTCTCGCGCAGGTACGTCAGCGGCATCCGCGGCAGGAACTGGAACGCGGCCAGCCCGCCGGCCACCAGCGCCAGCCCGGTGCGGATCCAGGCGAGGAAGGTGCGCTCGTTGGCCAGCGAGAAGCGGTAGTCCGGCGTGGAGCCGACCCGCTGGACGTCCGCGGGGTCGAACCAGCTCTTGAGCAGCGCGCGCACGCGGTGAGCCTAACCGGCTGGCGGTAACCCGCGCGCTGTGCTGGGCTGGTGCTCGTGACCACACCGGATCTCCACGCCACCGACCTGCTCGCCGCGTACGACTCGCAGCTGCGCGCACACCTGCCCGACCCGCTGCCGGCCGGCGCCACGGTCGAGCGGGACGGCCCGCTGGTGCGGCTGCGCGGCCTGGACGAGGGCGGCTTCATCACCTACCCCGACCTGGGCGGGCTCGACGGTGCGGAGCTGGACGCGCTGATCGCCCGGCAGACCGCGTACTTCGCGGAGCGCGGCGAGAGCGTGGAGTGGAAGCTGCACGGTCACGACCGCCCCGCGGACCTGGCGGACCGGCTGCGCGCGGCCGGGTTCGTGCCGGAGGCGACGGAGACCGTGGTGGTCGGCGCGGTCGCGCCGCTCGCGGCCGCGGTGCCGGTGGTGCCCGAGGGGGTACGCCTGCGCGAGGTCACCGCACGCGCGGACCTGGACCGGATCGCCCGGCTCGGGGAGATCATCTACCCGGGTACGTCCCGGCAGTGGTGGGCGGACGCGATGGAGCGGGAGATCGCGGCCGACCCGCAGTCGGTGACGATCGTGGTGGCGGAGACGGACGACGAGGCGCGCACCGTGGTCTGCGCCGCCTGGATCCGGTACGTCGCCGGCACCGCGTTCGGCACGCTGTGGGGTGGCGGCACGCATCCGGAGCACCGGCGGCGCGGCATCTACAAGGCGCTGGTGGCGTACCGGGCGCGGCTGGCCGACCAGCGCGGGTTCACGCTGCTCCAGGTGGACGCGTCCGACTCCAGCCGCCCGATCCTGGAACGGCTGGGCTTCACGCCGCTGACCACCACCACGCCGTACGTGTTCCGCCCCTGACTCAGACGCTCCAGAGCGCGCGGACGGCGACGCGGACGCACTCGTCCCGGAGCCGTCCGCAGACGCAGAGATGGTCGTCGGGGCGCTTCCGGCGGCGGTGGCCGGTCGCGGTCACGCGGCCGGTGAACCACGGTGCCGTCCACCCGGCATCCGCCCGCACTGGAGCGATTTGCACTGACATATCACGACTCCTCCCGCTGGGTTGACTCTAGCGGTTTCGGGGCGCGCCCGGGTGAGGTGTGTCACTCTCCGTGCGGGGCCGGGGTAACTTACCTGCAAGTAACATGGGGCGTGGTCGACCGCACACGCCGGGTGGTTGACCCCGATGACGCAGCCGGGCAAGCCTGAACCTGCCCCGGTTGCTCCCAGGACTTGGTTCCGGACGAGAATTCAGGCGTCGGGCGAGAACCGTTTAACAGGAGGGTCGTCGAAGCGCGATGAACATTGTGGTACTGGTCAAGCAGGTACCGGACTCCGGTGCCGAACGGTCTCTGCGTGCTGACGACAACACCGTGGACCGCGGGTCGGCGAGCAACGTCATCAACGAGATGGACGAGTACGCCATCGAGGAGGCGTTGAAGATCACGGAGGCGCACGGCGGCGAGGTCACGGTGCTGACCATGGGCCCGTCCGGCGCCACCGAGTCGATCCGCAAGGCGCTCTCGATGGGTCCGGCCAAGGCCGTGCACATCGTCGACGACGCGCTGCACGGCTCCTGCGCCGTCGCCACCTCCAAGGTGATCGCGACCGCGCTCGGCCGGCTGAACGCGGACATCGTGCTGTGCGGCGCGGAGTCCACCGACGGCCGCGTCCAGGTGCTCCCGCACATGCTCGCGGAGCGGCTGGGCGTCGCCGCGCTCACCGGCGCGCGCAAGCTCACGGTCGACGGCGGCACCCTGACCGTCGAACGGCAGACCGAGGAGGGGTACGAGGTGGTCACCGCCTCCACCCCGGCCGTCGTCTCGGTGTGGGACACGATCAACGAGCCGCGGTACCCGTCCTTCAAGGGCATCATGGCCGCGAAGAAGAAGCCGGTGGAGACGCTGTCCCTGGCCGACCTGGGCGTGCCCGCGTCCGAGGTCGGCTTCGCGGGCGCCACCAGCACCGTCGTCGACCACGCGAAGCGCCCGCCGCGTTCCGCCGGTCAGAAGATCGTCGACGAGGGCGACGCCGGCGTGAAGCTGGTCGAGTTCCTCGCCACCGAGAAGTTCGTCTGAGAAGGGGCCTGCGGACATGGCAGAGGTTCTCGTCGTCGTCGAGGCCACCGCGGCCTTCGGCGTGAAGAAGGTCACCCTGGAGCTGCTCACGCTCGCGCGTGAGATCGGCTCCCCGTCGGCCGTCGTGCTCGGCGGCCCCGGCGCCGCCGCGGCACTGACCGACAAGCTCGCGGAGTACGGCGCGGAGAAGATCTACGCGGCGGAGAGCGAGGAGATCGACGGCTACCTGGTCGCGCCCAAGGCGACCGTGCTGGCCGAACTGGTCCGGAGCGTCTCCCCGGCCGCCGTGCTGCTCGCCTCCACCCAGGAGGGCAAGGAGATCGCGGCCCGGCTCGCGATCAAGCTGGACAACGGCGTGCTCACCGACGCGGTCGGCCTGGACGCGGACGGCACCGCCACCCAGGTCGCGTTCGCCGGCGCCACGATCGTCAAGTCCAAGGTGACCCGTGGCCTGCCCATCGTGGCGCTCCGGCCGAACTCGGTCACCCCCGTGCCCGCCCCGGCGAACCCGGCGGTCGAGCCGGTCGCGGTCACCCCGGCCGAGACGGACAAGCTGGCCAAGGTCGTCGACCGGGTCGCGGAGCAGAAGGGCTCGCGCCCGGAGCTCACCGAGGCGTCGGTCGTGGTGGCCGGCGGCCGCGGCGTGGCCAGCGCGGACAACTTCAAGCTGGTCGAGGAGGTGGCCGACCTGCTCGGCGGCGCGGTCGGCGCGTCCCGGGCCGCGGTCGACAGCGGCTTCTACCCGCATCAGTTCCAGGTCGGGCAGACCGGCAAGACCGTGTCCCCGCAGCTGTACGTCGCGCTCGGCATCTCCGGCGCGATCCAGCACCGGGCCGGCATGCAGACCTCGAAGACGATCGTCGCGGTGAACAAGGACGCCGAGGCGCCGATCTTCGAGCTGGCCGACTTCGGCGTGGTCGGCGACCTGAACAAGGTGGTGCCGCAGGCCGCGGACGAGATCCGCAAGCGCAAGTAGGGTTTTCACGGCCGGGGCCGGGCGCACGTCTCGTGGTGCGCCCGGCCCTTACCCGTCCGCGCGGCGTCTCGCCGTGCGCGTCCGCCGGGCCGTCGCGCGGGCCACTGCGTACCGTGGCGATTCTGTGGTTTTGATGGGGTTCGCGGGGTGGCGCCCAGACTGTGGTCAGCGCCGATGGGCCGGTAGGTAAGGACCGGTACGCTAAGGGGTGATGGCCTACCTGGATCACGCCGCGACCACGCCGATGCTCAGCGAGGCGCTCGAGGCATATGTCGCCACGGCCCGCGAGGTCGGCAACGCGTCGTCGTTGCACGCCGCGGGCCGCCACGCACGCCAGCGCGTCGAGGAGTCGCGGGAGCGGATCGGCGCGGCGCTCGGCGCCCGGCCCTCCGAGGTGATCTTCACGAGCGGCGGGACCGAGAGCGACAACCTCGCGGTCAAGGGCCTGTTCTGGGCGCGGCGCGCGGCCGACGCGGCCCGCACCCGGGTGGTCGCCAGCGGCGTCGAACACCACGCGATCATGGACTCGGTCGACTGGCTGGTCGCGCACGAGCGCGCCGGCGCGGGCTGGCTCGACGCGGACGCCAGCGGCCGGATCCGGCCCGAGACGCTCGCGGCCGAACTCGACGCCTACGGCGACGCGATCGCCATGATCACCGTGATGTGGGCCAACAACGAGGTCGGCACGCTGCAGCCGATCGCGGAGCTGGCCGCGCTCGCCGCCGAGCGCGGCATCCCGTTCCACACCGACGCGGTGCAGGCCGTCGGTCAGGTCCCGGTCGACTTCGGCGCGAGCGGTGCGTCCGCGCTCACCGTCACCGGGCACAAGCTGGGCGGCCCGGTCGGCGTCGGCGCGCTGCTGCTCGGCCGCGACGTCGCGGTCACGCCACTGCTGCACGGCGGCGGCCAGGAGCGTGACGTCCGCTCCGGCACGCTCGACGCGGCCGGCATCGTCGCGTTCGCGGTCGCGGTCGAAACCGCGGTCAAGAACCAGCAGGAGTACGCGGCACGCGTCGGCGGCCTCCGCGACCGGCTCGTCGCCGGTGTGCGCGAGGCGGTGCCGGACGCGATACTCAACGGCGCGCCCGAGGACCGGCTGCCCGGCAACGCGCACTTCTCCTTCCCCGGCTGCGAGGGCGACGCGCTGCTGCTCCTGCTGGACGCGCAGGGCATCGACTGCTCCACCGGGTCCGCCTGCTCGGCCGGCGTGGCGCAGCCGTCCCACGTGCTGATCGCGATGGGCGCGGACGACGACCGCGCGCGCTCGTCGCTGCGGTTCACGCTCGGCCACACCTCCACGCCCGCCGACGTCGACGCGCTGATCACCGCGCTGCCCGCCGCGGTCGAACGGGCACGCCGGGCCGGGGTAATCAAATCGGTTCTCGGCTGAGCCGCTAGTACCGTTGATCTGAGCTTTCCCGGGGAGGGTGTTTCACGTGCGTGTTCTCGCGGCTATGTCCGGCGGCGTCGACTCGGCGGTGGCGGCGGCCCGCGCCGTCGACGCCGGCCACGACGTGACCGGCGTCCACCTGGCGCTGTCCCGCAACCCGCAGACGTTCCGCACCGGCGCCCGCGGCTGCTGCACGGTCGAGGACTCCCGGGACGCGCGGCGCGCCGCCGACGTGCTCGGCATCCCGTTCTACGTGTGGGACATGGCCGAGCGCTTCCACGCCGACGTGGTCGACGACTTCGTCGCGGAGTACGCGGCCGGCCGCACGCCCAACCCGTGCCTGCGCTGCAACGAGAAGATCAAGTTCGCCGCCGTGCTGGACCGCGCGATCGCGCTCGGCTTCGACGCCGTCGTCACCGGCCACCACGCCCGCCTCGGCGCCGACGGCCTGCTCCGGCGCAGCGTCGACCTGCCCAAGGACCAGTCGTACGTGCTGGCCGTGCTCAACCGCGCCCAGCTCGACCGCTCCATGTTCCCGCTCGGCGACTCGACGAAGGCGCAGGTGCGCGCGGAGGCCGCCGAGCGCGGCCTGGGCGTCGCGGAGAAGCCCGACTCGCACGACATCTGCTTCATCGCCGACGGCGACACCCGCGGCTTCCTCGAGTCCCGCCTCGGCTCCGCCCCCGGCGACATCGTCGACTCGACGACCGGCGAGGTGGTGGGCGCGCACTCCGGGGCGTACGCGTACACGGTCGGCCAGCGCAAGGGCCTGGGGCTGACGGTCCCGGCCCCGGACGGCCGCCCGCGCTACGTGCTGTCCATCACGCCGAAGACGAACACGGTGACGGTCGGCCCCGCGTCGGCGCTGGCGGTGTCCACCGTGCACGCCGCCCGCCCGGTGTGGACCGGGCTCGCGGACGGCGTCGACGGGCCGCTGGACTGCGTGGTGCAACTGCGGGCGCACGGCGAGACGTATCCGGCCCGGGTGTCGGTGACCGGCGGTGAGCTGACGGCGGAGCTGGCGACGCCGGCCCGCGGAGTGGCGGCCGGCCAGGCACTCGTGGTGTACCGGCCGGACCCGGCGGGAGACGTGGTGCTGGGCTCGGGGACGATCACGCACACCTGATCGCCGCGGCCGTCACACCGCCTCCGGCGGCACCGCCTCGTACGCCGCCTCCAACATGCCCACCACCGCCCGATCCGGCGCGAACGTGACCTCGTCCACCGCCGCCAGCGGGCGCACCGGGCTGATCGAGTTGGCGGCGAACGCGAACGGGAACCGCCCCACCCCGCCCACCGGCACCGGCCGCACCTCCCACGGCACCCCGGCCAGATCCAGCCCGTCCCGGAGCAGCCGCATCGACACGCCGTGCAGCATCCCCGCCTCCGGCCACACCACACGCGCACCGTCGTAGAAGCCGACGTTCCACACCGTACCCTCACTGACCAGGCCGTTCCGGTCCACGAACAGCGCGTCGTCGAACCCCGCGGCCCGCGCCCGCCGCCAATGCCAGGCCAGCCCGAACGTCGCCACGTGCTTCACCTCCGGCAGGTCCCGCTCGTAGCGCACCGCGCACACCCGGATCGGCTCGGTCCGCGCGGGCGCCGGCGGATCCACCGTGACCAGCACACGCAGCTCCCCGGGCGCCACCGCGCTCGGCCGCCGCCCCTCGTCCGCGAAGACCGTCACCCGCACCGACGCGTCCCCGGCCCCACCCAGCGCATGCCGCAGATGATCGCGTACCCGCTCACCGTCCAGCCCTCGGCCGAACAGCTCGTGCGACTGCCGGTCGAGCCGCTCCAGGTGGTACCGCAGCCCGCGCACCCGCCCGCCGCGCACCTGCAGCGACGTGAAGTGCCCGTAGTTGGACAGCGCGAGCGCGCGCAACTGGTCCGCCGTCGCCTCGCCGCCGTCGATCTCCGCCACCGTCACCGCACACCTCCACGCAGGCGAATCAGCTCAGCGAATCCTCGTGCAACCGCCGCCCCGCGTCACGGCACGCGGACAGCACGGCCCGCGCGTACGCCGGCGTCGCCCCCGCCAGCCCGCACGCCGGCGTCACCACCACCTGCTTCGCCAACCGCGCCGCCGGGAAGCCGAGCTCCCGCCACACCTTGCGCACCCGGTCCGCGACCCCCGCCGACGTGACCGCCCGCGCCCCCGGCAGCGTGGGCGCCGCCCCCGCCAGCAGCCCCAACCCCGCGTCGAGCGCCTCACCCAGCGGATCGAGCCGCGTGACCAGCGACAGATCCAGCGCCACACCGGCCGCGCCGGAAGCCCTGATCACATCCAGCGGTACGTCCGGCGCGCAGCAGTGCACGACCACCGGCACCCCCGCCGCGTCCACCACCTGCCGCAGCAGCTCGGACGCGAGCGTCGACTCGACCGCCCGATACGTGCCCAGCCCGCTCTCGGTCGGCACCCTTCCCGCGAGCGCCGCCGGCATCGACGGCTCATCCAGCTGCAACACGACCGTGCTCCCCGGCAGCCGCGCCGCGACGTCCCGCACGTGCGCCGCCAGCCCCTCCGCCAGCGAGGCCGTCAGATCCCGTACCGCACCGTGATCCCGCAGCAGCCGCCCCCCGATCGGCAACTCCACGCTCGCCGCCAGCGTCCACGGCCCGGCCGCCTGCACCTTGACCGTCCCGCCTCGCAGACCCGCCGCCTGCTCCGTCAACTGGTCGACATCCCGTTCCAGCAGGTCACGCGTCCGCCGCAGATCCTTGCCCGGCCGCCCCGCGACCCGCCACCGCCCCGCGTACAACTCGACCGGCAGATCGACGAGAAACCCCGCGCCCCGGCCGACGAGATCCGCCCCCGGCCCTCGGCCCGGCAGCTCGGCCAGATGCGGAAAATCGGGCAACTCTCCCAGAATGATCCGCTGCGCCTCGGCGACATCACTCCCCGGCAGCGACCCGACCCCCGTCGCCGCCCCCTCCGGCCACGGCCATCCCGCCTCGTCACTCATACCGCCGACTCTACTGATCCCGTTCGGACAACCATCCCACGGTACGTACGAGGCCAACCCCGGCCCGTAGAGCCGCGACCCCGAAGAACTCAGCCCACGTCTGTCGCGTTGGCCATGTTCTCCGGCGGTGACCCGCGCGTCTTTCGCGTTAGCCCGCGTCTCTCCCGTTGGCCGGCGTCTCTCTCGTTGGCCCGCACCGCTGCCCTCCGCGACTCTCCCGCCGCGCCTCTTGCGCCGGCCCGCGCCCTTCGCGGACCGGCCCAAGAGGCGTCCGGCCGAGACTCGCGGGTCTGCATCTCTTCAGGTCGCGGTTGGGCTCTTATCCCGCCTGTTGAGGCTGTCCGGCCCGGACGGTGGGCCGCATCGCGTCAGAACGCGGCCGGCGCAGTTCAGCGGTCGGCGGGGCGGGGGTCACCCCGGAGCGGCGCGACGATCCGGTTGGGGCCGGCCGCGGTTATGCGGGAACCGACGGTAGATCGGCGATGGCGGCCGAGAACTGCTCGTCCGTGAGCGCGTGGTCGGTCATCTCGCCGGACAGGTAGGCGCCGTACGCGGCCAGGTCGAGGTGGCCGTGACCACAGAGCGCGGTCAGAATGACCTTCGGCTCGCCCGTCTCCTTGCAGCGCAGTGCCTCGTCGATGCAGGCGGCGAGCGCGTGGGTCGGCTCCGGAGCCGGGACGATGCCCTCGGTCCGGGCGAAGCGGACCCCGGCCGCGAAGCACGCGGACTGCGGGATCGCGACCGCCTCCATCAGCCCGAGCTCGTAGATGTGCGAGATGAGCGGGGACATGCCGTGGTAGCGCAGGCCGCCGGCGTGGATCGGGTCGGGGATGAAGTCGTGGCCGAGCGTGTGCATCTTCATCAGCGGCGTCATGCCCGCCGTGTCGCCGAAGTCGTAGGCGTAGACACCCCTGGTCAGCGACGGGCAACTGGCCGGCTCCGCCGCGCGGATCGTCACGTCCACGTTCCCGGCCAGCTTCTCGCGCAGGAACGGGAAGACCAGGCCGCCGAAGTTCGAGCCGCCGCCGGTGCAGCCCACGATCACGTCCGGCGTGACCCCGATCTTCGCGAACTGGAGCAGCGCCTCCTCGCCGATCACGGTCTGATGCAGCAGCACGTGGTTGAGAACGCTGCCGAGCGCGTAGTTCGTGTCCGCATTCTGCGCGGCGACCTCGACCGCCTCGGAGATGGCGATACCGAGCGAACCCGGCGAGTCCGGATTCTTCTCCAGCACCGCCCGCCCGGCCGCGGTCAGCCGCGACGGCGACGGATGAATCACGCCCCCGAACGTCTCGATCATGATTTTCCGGTACGGCTTCTGGTCGTACGAGGCGCGCACCTGCCACACCTCACAGTCCAGCCCGAACTGTCCCGCCGCGAAGCTCAGCGCCGTGCCCCACTGCCCCGCCCCGGTCTCCGTGGTCAGCCGCCGAATCCCGGCGACCGCGTTGTAGTAGGCCTGCGGCACCGCGGTGTTCGGCTTGTGCGACCCGGCCGGCGAGACACCCTCGTACTTGTAGTAGATCCTCGCCGGCGTGCCGAGCGCCTTTTCCAGCCGCCGCGCCCGGTAGAGCGGCGACGGCCGCCACAGCCGGTACACGTCCAGCACGTCCTCCGGGATGTCGACGTACCGCTGGCTCGTGACCTCCTGCTCGATCAGCGCCATCGGAAAGAGCGGCGCGAGATCATCCGGCCCGACCGGCTCCAGCGTGCCCGGATGCAGCACCGGCGGTGGCGCCGACGGCAGATCGGCCACGATGTTGTACCAGCGTCGCGGCATCTCCGACTCGTCGAGAAGCACCTTGGTGACGTTCTGCTCGCTCATTCCCGCTGCACCCGCTCTCGATCCACGCGCCCGTCCGCCCAGGGCGCCTCCCGGCGACGCTAACCGCCAATAGCCGCCGATTTCAGCAATGCCGCGAAGCCACGCCCGCGGAACCCGGACGATCGCCGCCTCGCGCGGCGGATCTGCTCTCGTGCGGCTGGGCGCCTGCCTCATGCAGTGGAAAGCTGCCGCACAACGACATCCGGACCGCGCGACGTCCTCCGGCCGCGCACGTTCCCGGTTGCCTTAGCCGCCCTCAGCTGCCGGAACCCGCAGGGACAACGTCATCCGGACCGCGCGAGGTTCTCCGGCCGTGCACGTTTCCGGTTGCCTTAGCCGTCCTCAGCTGCCGGAACCCGCAGGGACAACGTCATCCGGACCGCGCGAGGTTCTCCGGCCGTGCACGTTTCCGGTTGCCTTAGCCGCCCTCAGCTGCCGGAACCCGCAGCGACAACGTCATCCGGACCGCGCGATGTCCTCCGGCCGCGCACGTTCCCAGTCGTCCTAGCCGCCCTCAGCTGCCGGAACCCGCAGGGACAACGACATCCGGACCGCGCGATGAACTCCGGCGCGCACGTTCCCGTCGCCCTAACCGTCCTCAGCCGTCGAAATGAGTAGCCACAACGGCAACCGGCCGGGCAACCATCCCAACGGATGATCGCCCGGCCGGCCGCTCGCTGACTCGCAGATCCAGCTCAGTCTTCCGGGGGTTCACCGGGCTTGTTGCGGACATACACGGCGTCGCCCTGATAGCCGACCAGGAGCTTCTCCGCCTTCAGCATGTTGATCACGGTATTGAGCGTGCCGTACGAGATGCCGTACTGCTCCTGCAGCAACCGGGTGGACGGCATCTTGTGCCCGCTCGGCAGATCCCCGCTGAGTATCTGCGCCTTGATGGCCGCATACACTCGATCTTTCTTCGACGTCGCCATTCGGCTTCTCCTAATCTCCCTGGCTCGCAAGGCCAAGTAGATCACCGAATTCGAATTCTGGTCAATCAAGTCGATGTAGTTGACATAGTCGATATAGTCGATTAAGTGGCGCTGAGCTGCGATGCTATCGGGATATGACTCGAATTTGCTCCGCGGTGACATCGGCATGACGACTCTGTCCGTGCCGGCTGCGTGGCCACTCCGCACTTCCGGCCCCCATGCGGTGGCGTCCGTGCTGGTCGTGGCCGCCAGGGTGTGGGTCGGGAGGCCGCCGGAAATGGCGTGAAAGTGCTGTCGGGTTAGCCGAGAGTAGCCATGCCGCGCGGTGGCTCCTGTGTCGTCCGCGTCGCGGAACCGGCTAATTCATACGTCCGCCGTCGATCCGGCTCGACCGTCACGGGCGCCTGCGTAATTCGGTTGCATTCGCATTCGCAGAGCCCGTTGCGCGTGGCTGAGTTGCAGTCATGGGCGACTGTGATTCGCCGGCGGGTGCTGGCGCGAAGCGAATGCCGGCCCAGAAGGTGACCCGCCCCCGCTTGGTGCGCGGATGCCAGGCGGCGCGATGGGCCGTCACTCACCGTCGACATAGTCGATTAAGTGCCCTAGGCTGAGGTATGCCTCTCCCTGGCTCGCAACCTGACGGAGAGGCCGAGCCCCGGCGTCGACTCAAACCGAGCGGCGAGACGCCGGGGCTCACCGTGGCGCTGGGGTGGCATGTGTGTGTGGGGCGGCGCGCCGCCAGGTGGCTGTATGCCGCCCTGGCCGATCCGGAAACGGCCCCCCACGGTGCCGATCGTTCCTCCGCTCGGTCGGTCGCCGCCGATGTGCTCCGAGGCTGTGGCAGCTGGTGTCGCTCGATGGCGGCGGAACGTGTCCTATGGCCAGGCCGGGCTCCTTCTCGGTCAGTGCCGTGCAGGCTGTCGGGTGCGGCCGTTCTTGCCCGCGTCGTGATGAGGACTCTTCGTGCGCTTGCGGGCGGCGCGGTTGCCGCGGCGGGCGTGTGGCTTGTTCAGCGCGATCACCACGCCGGGCTGCGAAGGAACCGGGGCGGGCCGGTGGATGTCGGTCGTCGCGGCGGAGCGGGGGACGGCGTCGAGGGACAGGCGGCAGACCTCGACGAGAGCGTCGGCGCGGCGCTCCGCGGCGGTCGCGGTGCCGGCCGGGATGCTGGGCGGGCGCGCGGTCGAATCGGCGGGGGAGGGCGGGGCGCCGTGGCGGCTGAGAGCGGCCTCGACGACCGCGGCGGATCGTGCGTCGAGCACGCCGGACAGGCGTACGCCGTCGCCGTGTGGGACGGGGGTGACGGAGAGGCGGCGCCGGGCGCGCGTTTCGGATCGGGCGGCCTCGCGGCCTGCGCGGACGGTTTCGCGGGCGTGGGCGCCGGCCGGATCGAGGACGTCGAGGACGCGGTCGCCGGACCGGGCGAGGCGCCACGGGTCGAGCTGGTCGGCCTCGGCGATGAGCATGGTCTCGGCGGCGTCGGCGCGCGCGGTGTCGACCGTGTCCGGCAGGGTGTGGACGGCCTGGGCGATCGCGCCGGCCTGGTCGGCGTTGATCTCGCCGTTGCGGAGCGCGGCGGCGAGGCGGGGCCGCGCGCAGACCTGCCGGGCGCGTTTGGCCAGGCGGCGGGCGGCGGGCACGGTGAGCCGCAGCTCCTCGGCGAGCCATGTGCTCGTACCCGCGCGTCTCTTGATCTTGGTTAGCGAACGAATGTCGGCCTGCTGGATAAGATGGAGCAGGATCGCTGTCATGGCCTGCTGGGCGGCGTGGGCCTCGGTGATGGCGGCGAGCAGGTCGTCGTCCGGCGCGGACCAGGCAGGGCTGTTTGCGCAGGTGGCCGCGGCCGCACGGAGATCGCGGAGTGCGGCGAGCAGGGACGACGGATCGGTCTGACCGGGGATGGCCGGGGTGTGCGTCATGGCGTCGATAGTCGTACTGGCGTGTCAATGATCGCAATAAAGTTGATCGATCGGTTTGTTGCGGGTTTCGGCTGTCGATGGTCGAAAACGTCGGTCCCGGTCGTTACCGTGCATGGGACGGCTGAGGCGCCGGAGGCGGCGCGACGAGGCGGACGGGGGACGGTGCGATGGCGGCGGACGAGGCACGGGACGACGGCGGGGTGCCCGAGGTCGATGCGAACGCCGAGGTCACGGCCGAGCAGGTGGCCGCGGCCGGTCCGCCGCCCACGGCTGAGGCGAGCCGGCGGCACGCGGAGCTGAGCGCCGAACTGACCGATCATCAGTACCGGTACTACGTGCTCGACGCCCCCACGATCCCGGACGCCGAGTTCGACGCGCTGCTGCGTGAGCTGGAGGCGATCGAGCGGGAGTTTCCCGCGCTCAGGACGCCGGACTCGCCCACCCAGCGGGTCGGTGGCACGTTCTCGACGCTGTTCACTCCGGTGCGGCATGCGGAGCGGATGATGTCGCTCGACAACGTGTTCAGTAAGGAGCAGCTTGCAATCTGGGTCGAAAGGGTCGTCCGGGACGCGGGCGGTCCGGTGCGGTTCATCTGTGAGCTGAAAGTGGACGGGCTCGCCATCAACCTGACCTACGAGAAGGGCCGGCTGGTCCGGGCGGCCACGCGCGGCGACGGCTACACCGGCGAGGATGTCACGGCGAACGTGCGCACCATCCGCGAAATCCCCGAGCGTCTCGCGGGCGACGACGTACCGGAACTGGTGGAGGTGCGCGGCGAGATCTACTTCCCGGTCGAGGCGTTCGCGGGCCTCAACGCGAGCCTGGTCGAGCAGGGCAAGGCGCCGTTCGCCAACCCGCGCAACGCGGCGGCGGGCAGTCTCCGGCAGAAGGATCCGCGGATCACGGCGTCCCGGCCGTTGCGCATGGTCGTGCACGGCATCGGCGCGCGGACCGGCTTCCAGCCGGTCAGTCAGTCCGAGGCGTACGAGGCGCTGCGGGTCTGGGGGCTGCCGACCAGCGACCGCTGGCGTCTCGTGGAGACGGCGGCGGAGATAGACGCGTTCATCGACGAGTACGCGAAGAATCGCCACTCGGTCGAGCACGAGATCGACGGCGTGGTGGTGAAGGTCGACGCGGTCTCCATCCAGGGGCGGCTCGGCTCGACCAGCCGGGCGCCGCGGTGGGCGATCGCGTTCAAGTACCCGCCGGAGGAGGTCACCACGGTCCTGCTCGACATCCAGGTCAACGTGGGGCGCACCGGGCGGGTCACCCCGTTCGCGGTGATGGAGCCGGTTCTGGTGGCGGGCTCGACCGTGGCGCTGGCGACGCTCCACAACGCACGCGAGGTCGAGCACAAGGGTGTGCTGATCGGCGACACGGTGGTGCTGCGCAAGGCCGGTGACGTGATCCCCGAGGTGCTCGGGCCGGTGCTGGACAAGCGGCCGGCGGACGCCCGCGCGTTCGTGATGCCCGCGCGCTGCCCGTCGTGTGACGCGGAGCTGGCGCCGGCGAAGGAGTCGGACATCGACATCCGATGCCCGAACACCCGGTACTGCGTCGCGCAGCGGCGCGGGCGCCTGGAGTACCTGGCCAGCCGCGAGGTGCTGGACATCGAGGCGCTCGGCAGCAAGTCCGCCGCCGCGCTCATCGACGACGGCGTCATCGCCGACGAGGGCGACCTGTTCGCGGTGGATGCGGAACGGCTGATGACGTCGCCGTTCTTCGTGAACAAGGACGGCACGCTCGGCAGCAACGCGCAGAAGCTGCTGGAGAACCTGGCCGAAGCCAAGCGGCGCCCGCTGTGGCGGCTGTTGGTCGCGCTGTCGATCCGGCACGTCGGGCCGAGCGCGGCCAAGGACCTCGCGCGGTCGTTCGGCTCGATCGAGGCGATCGCGGGTGCGAGCGTGGAGGAACTGACCGCGGTCGACGGCGTCGGCAAGACCATCGCGGAGAGCGTGGTCGAGTGGTTCCAGGTCGACTGGCACCGGGAGATCGTGGAGAAGTGGCGGGGCGCGGGCGTGGTGCTCGCGGAGGAGCGTGACCTCGACACGCCGCGGCCGCTGGAGGCGCTGACGATCGTGGTCACCGGCACGCTGGCCGGCTTCTCCCGCGACGCCGCGAAGGAGGCCATCGAGTCGCGGGGTGGCAAGGTGAGCGGGTCGGTGTCGAAGAAGACGCACTTCGTCGTGGTGGGGGAGAACCCGGGCAGCAAGGCGGACAAGGCGGTCGACCTGAAGGTGCCGATGCTGGACGAGGCCGGGTTCGCGGTCCTGCTGGACGAGGGGCCGGAGGCCGCGCGGGCCGTCGCGACCAATCGCGCGGAGGAGGAGAAGTCCGCCGACTGAAGTTGTCGGGCGAACGGATGATTGTTTCCTGCAACTTAGAGTTATCACAGCAGAACTCACGGTAATTGCGGGTGCTTATGACGTATATCAAGTTAGTCACGGCTACGCCCGTTTCATGCCTCGGTGGGCCGGTCCACCTATCGTGAATGCGGTCGACGCAGGCCTATCAGTCGACTGAGGCCTACAACACGGGGGAGGTCTCGTGGAGCCCGCATCGCCGCGGAACATGGTGCCGCCGGAACGGGCAGTGCCGTTCCTGGGCTTCGTGTGGGCCGTGATCGTGGCTGCGGCCGGCGCGTCCGTCGTGCCGCTGCTCGCGCTCCCCGGTCAGGTCGCCGACCTCCCGGCCGCCTTCTGGGTCATGGCCGGCCTCGCCGTGCTGATCGACGCCCGGCCGTTCACGTCCCTCGGCGGGCGCCGGCTGGGCGCGGCCATCCTGGCCTCCGTCTGCATCACGTTCGCGATCATGCTCGGCTGGGGGACGGGGCCGGCACTGGTCGTGCAGGCCGTCGCGGTCGCGGTCTCCGGGTGGCGCATGCGGAGCAGCATCTGGCGCACCGGCTTCAACGTCGCCCAGCACCTGCTGGCGCTGGCCGCGGCCGGCGCGGTGCTCACGGCCGGGCCGGAGACGGCGTTCCGCGCCGGTGGCGATCCGTCGTGGACGGACGTGCTCGCGGTCGTCGCCGCCTCGGCGGTCTGGTTCGCGGTCACGTACGGCACCGTCACCACCGCGGTCTGGCTGCGGTTCGGCGGGCGGTGGCCGGCCATGTTCGTCAGCGGCGTGGGCTTCGAGCTGCTGTCCGCCGGGGCGCTGCTGTTCCTGAGCCCGCTGCTGGTCGTCGCGGCGCACGTCAGCGCCGCACTGATCCCGCTGATCCTGGTGCCGCTCTACGCGGTCTACCGGATGGCGCGGCTCTCCACCGCGTACGAGAAGATCTCCCGCCTCGACCCGCTCACCGGTCTCGGTAACCGGAAGGCGCTGCTCACCGAGGTCGCCGACCAGATCGCGGCGCACGCGGAGCGGGCCGCGCGCGGCGACACCGACCGGCACATGGCGCTGCTCGTGCTCGACCTCGACCGGTTCAAGCGCGTCAACGACGCGCTCGGCCACGCGGTCGGCGACCGCCTGCTCACCGAGGTCGCCAAGCGGCTCGCGACCGTCGTGCGCGCGCCCGCCACGCTCGCCCGCCTCGGCGGGGACGAGTTCGCGGTGCTCGCGCCCCGCCTGGAGGACACCGCGGCCGCCCGGCGGCTCGCGACCGGGATCGCCGAGGCGCTGGACGAGCCGGTCCTGCTCGACGGGTTGCCGCTCGACATCGGCGGGTCGATCGGCGTCGCGGTCTACCCCGAGCACGGCACCGACTTCGAGACGCTCATGCGCCACGCGGACGTCGCCATGTACGAGGCCAAGCACCGTGGCGACGCGGTCGCGGTCTACGCGCCGGAGGCGGACCACAACTCGCCCGAGCGGCTCAGCCTGCTCGGTGACCTGCGCACCGCGCTCGAGGTGACCGGCGGCGTCGCCGCGTCACCGGACGCGGGTGGCGGCGGCCGTGCCGAGAGCGCCGACGTGCCGCAACTGCCGGGCGCCGGCGAGATCCGCATGTACTACCAGCCGCAGGTCGCGATCGACACCGGCGAGGTGGTCGGCGTGGAGGCGCTGCTGCGCTGGCGGCACCCGGACCGCGGCATGGTCCACCCGGAAGAGCTGATCAAGGCGGCCGAGCACACGGCCGTGATGCGGCTGCTCACCCGCCGCGTCATCGACGACGTCATCGAGCAGCTCGCGACGTGGCGGGACGCGGGCCTGCCGATGCGCGCCTCGCTCAACGTCAGCGTCCGGGACCTGCACAGCGGCGACATCGTCGACCAGATCGAGGACAGGCTCCATCGGTACGGACTGAGCGCCGACCGGCTCCAGCTGGAGATCACCGAGAGCGCGCTGATGGCGGACCCGCGCCGGGTCCTGGTCACGCTGTCCCGGCTGTCCCGGCTCGGCATCGCGATCGCGCTCGACGACTTCGGCACCGGGTACTCGTCCATGCAGCACCTGCGGCGTCTGCCGCTGTCCGAGGTGAAGATCGACCGCTCGTTCGTGCTCGGCATGGCCGAGGACGGCGACGACGCCGCGATCGTACGGTCGACGATCGAACTCGCCGGCGCGCTCGGCCTGCGCGTGGTCGCCGAGGGCGTCGAGGACGAGCGCACCTGGCGCAAGCTGCGCGCGGCCGGATGCCACGTGGCGCAGGGCTGGTTCTACGGCCGCCCGATGCCGGCCGAGGAGTTCGGCGTCTGGCTCTCCCGCTACCGCCCACCGGTCCTTCAGGAGACGCGCACGGAGCCACGCGCGAACGGATATACGGAGCCGCGCACCACCGCACCCACGCAGACGCGTGCGGGAACGAGTACGGCGTGGCACGCGCACGCGGAGACGGAACGGAACGCGGACGCGGCGCCACGCGAGAACCGGGACATGAAGTCTCGCGCGAACGCCAACGCGAATGCGGAGACGGAGCGGGACGCGGAGACGGAGCGGGACGCGGACGCGGCGCCGCAGGCGAACGGGGTCGTGAAGTCCCGCGCGCACGCGAACGAGGAGACGGAGACGGAGCGGGATACGAACGCGGACGCGGCGCCGCGGGCGAACGGGGTCTTGAAGTCTCACGCGAACGCTGAGACGGAGCGGGACGCGGACGCGAACGCTGAGACGGAGCGAGACGCGGACGCGAACGCGGCTCTGCGCGCGAATGGGGTCGTGAAGTCTCGCGCGAACGCGAACGCGGAGACCGAGCGGCACGCGAACGCGGGCATGGGAACGCGCGCGAGTAGGGATATGAAGTCTCCCGCGAACGCGGAGTCGGAACGGGACGCGAACGCGGCTCCACGCGCGAACGGGGTCGTGAAGTCTCGCGCGAACGCGAACGCGAACGCGAACGCGAACGCGAACGCGAACGCGAACGCCGAGACCGAGCGGCACACGAACGCGGAGACCGAGCGGCACGCGAACGCGGACACGAAGTCTCCCGCGAACGCGGACCCACAGCCGCCCGCGAGCGCCCACACCGAGCCACCCCCGCACGCGGCCACACAGCCGCACACCAACGCGAGCACACCCCCCGCGGACACGCACCCGAAGACCGCGACCGCGGACGCGCCCGCCGCCCTCACCCCGGAAGCTCTCATCGCGCCGGCGGCGGAGGCCACCCCCCAGCTCCCGGCCGACCCCCGCATCGACTGCTGCCCCGCCCCCCGCACCGAACCGCAGCCCAGCCCCGCCGCCCGCGCGCACGCCGACACCTGTGCGGAGAGAAGCCCGAACGACAAGCCCGAAGCGCACGCCCGGCGCACCAACCGCCGTACCAATCGGCGTGGTCTTCCGCCCGAGGGGGTGCCGGAGAGCCGATCGGAGAGCCCTCTGGAAGGCCTCGACGACGCCAATCGGGCGATCCGGGGAGTCGCCCGGGCCGGTGCCGAGGGTGACAAATAGACTCGCACAGGTCACCGACCCGTGCGACGCTGCGCTCACGTCTGGCCTGCCCAGCGCGATCGCCGGTCCCAGGTCACCCGAAGAGCGAATTCACCAAGGGGGCAATCCCATGGCCGCCATCTCCCGCGAGGAGGTCGCGCACCTGGCGCGCCTGTCGCGGCTCGCCGTGACGGAGCAGGAGCTGGACACCTTCGCCGGCCAGCTCGACGTGATCCTGCAGTCGGTCGCCCGGGTGGGCGAGGTCGCCGCCGCGGACATCCCGCCGACCTCGCACTCGGTGCCGCTGACCAACGTGTTCCGGGACGACGTCGTCGTGCCGGGGCTGTCGCAGGAGGCCGCGCTCTCCGGCGCCCCCGACGCCGAGGACGGGCGCTTCCGCGTTCCGCGAATTCTGGACGAGGAGGCCTGAGCATGTCGGATCTCACCAAGCTGACCGCGGCCGAACTGGCCGCCACGATCGCGTCCGGCGACGTCTCCGCGGTCGAGGTCGCCCAGGCGCACCTGGACCGGATCGCCGCGGTCGACGAGCGCGTGCACGCGTTCCTGCACGTCGACACGGAGGGCGCGCTCGCCGCCGCCCGGGACGTGGACGCGCGGCGCGCGAACGGCGAGGAGCTCGGGCCGCTGGCCGGCGTCCCGGTCGCGGTCAAGGACGTGCTCGCCACCAAGGGCGTGCCGACCACCGCGGCCTCCAAGATCCTCCAGGGGTGGCGCCCGCCGTACGACGCCACGATCGTCGAGCGGCTGCGCGCCGCCGGCACCGTGATGCTCGGCAAGACCAACATGGACGAGTTCGCGATGGGCTCGTCCACGGAGTACTCGGCCTACGGCCCGACCAACAACCCGTGGGACCTCGGCCGCATCCCCGGCGGTTCCGGCGGCGGCAGTGCGGCGGCGATCGCCGCGTATGAGGCGCCCCTGGCCATCGGTACGGACACCGGCGGCTCGATCCGGCAGCCGGGCGCGGTGACCGGCACCGTCGGCGCCAAGCCCACCTACGGCGGTACGTCCCGGTACGGCCTGATCGCGTTCTCGTCCTCGCTGGACACGCCGGGCCCGTGTGCGCGCACCGTGCACGACGCGGCGCTGCTGCACTCGGTCATCGCCGGCCACGACCCGCGCGACTCGACGTCCATCCCGCAGCCGGTCCCGGACGTGGTCGCCGCCGCGAGGCTCGGCGCGACCGGTGACCTGACCGGCGTGCGGATCGGCCTGGTCACCGAGTTCAACGGCGAGGGCGCGGAGCCGGGCGTGATGGCGGCGTACCGGGATTCGATCGAGGCGCTGACCAAGCTCGGCGCGGAGGTCGTGGAGATCTCCTGCCCGCACTTCCAGTACGCGCTGCCCGCCTACTATCTGATCGCGCCGAGCGAGTGCTCGTCGAACCTGGCCCGGTTCGACGGCGTCCGGTTCGGCCTGCGCACCGGCGACGACGGGAAGCACTCGCTGGAGGAGGTCATGTCGCTGACCCGGGAGGCCGGCTTCGGCCCCGAGGTCAAGCGCCGGATCATCCTGGGTACGTACGCGCTGTCGTCCGGCTACTACGACGCCTACTACGGCCAGGCGCAGAAGGTGCGCACGCTCATCACGCGCGACTTCACGACCGCGTTCGAGCAGGTCGACGTGCTCGTGTCGCCGACCACGCCGTTCGTGGCGTTCCCGTTCGGCTCGCGCACCGGCGACCCGTACCAGATGTACCTGGCCGACCTGTTCACGATCCCGACGAACCTGTACGGCGGCCCGGCCATCTCGGTGCCGTGCGGCCTGTCCGAGGGCCTGCCGGTCGGCCTGCAGATCATGGCGCCGACCATGGCCGACGACCGGATGTACCGGGTCGCGGCCGCGCTGGAGTCCACGGTCGGCGTGCTCACGCCGCCGGCACTGTAACGCCGGTGATGCGGCGGGGGCCGGTCAGCGGCTCCCGCCGTACCCCCGCCGCTTATTGATCTTGATCGTCGCGGAAGCCTGAATAAACCCGGGAGAAGTTCATGACCACGACCGTGCTGCCGCCGTACGACGACGTCGTCGCGCGCTACGAGCCGGTGATCGGCCTGGAGACGCACGTCGAGCTCGGGACGAACACGAAGATGTTCTGCGGGTGCCCGACCGAGTTCGGCGCGGAGCCCAACACGCAGGTCTGCCCGGTCTGCCTCGGACTGCCCGGCTCGCTGCCGGTCCCGAACCGCGCCGCGATCGAGGCGACCATCCGGATCGGGCTCGCGCTCAACTGCTCGATCGCCGAGTGGTGCCGGTTCGCCCGGAAGAACTACTTCTACCCGGACATGCCGAAGAACTTCCAGACCAGCCAGTACGACGAGCCGCTGTGCGTCGACGGCTACCTCGACGTCGAGGTGGACGGCGAGATGGTGCGCATCGGCATCGAGCGCGTGCACCTGGAGGAGGACACCGGCAAGACGCTGCACGTGGGTGGCGCCACCGGGCGCATCCACGGCGCCACCGAGTCGCTGGTGGACTACAACCGGGCCGGCATCCCGCTGGTCGAGATCGTGACCAAGCCGATCCCGGGCACCGGGGCCAAGGCCCCGCTGGTCGCGCGCGCGTACGTGACCGAGCTGCGCGACATCATCCGCTCGCTGAACGTCTCCGACGTCCGGATGGAGCAGGGCTCGCTGCGCTGCGACGTGAACACGTCGCTGATGCCCGCCGGCGGAACCGAGTGGGGCACGCGCACCGAGACGAAGAACGTGAACTCGCTGCGCTCGGTCGAGCGCGCGGTCCGCGCCGAGATGATCCGGCAGGCGTCCGTGCTCGACGGGGGCGGCCGCATCCTGCAGGAGACCCGGCACTTCCAGGAGGACACCGGCGACACCCGTCCCGGCCGGTCCAAGGAGGAGGCGACCGACTACCGGTACTTCCCGGAGCCCGACCTGGTGCCGATGGCGCCGGACCCGGCCTGGGTCGCCGAGCTCAAGGCCGCGCTGCCCGAGCCGCCCCGCGTGCACCGCAAGCGGCTCCAGGACGAGTGGGGCCTGACCGACCTGGACATGCAGTCCGTGGTCAACGCGGGCGCGGTCGAGCTGATCGAGGCCACGATCGCGGCCGGCGCGACCGCCGCGGGCGCGCGCAAGTGGTGGCTCGGCGAGCTGGCCCGGCGCGCGAACGAGGAGGGCATCGAGCTGTCCGCGGTCGGCGCCACGCCCGCGCAGGTGGCGGAGCTGCAGCAGTTGGTCGACGAGGGCAAGCTCAACGACAAGCTGGCCCGCTCGGTGCTGGAGGGCGTCGTCGCCGGCGAGGGCTCGCCGCGCGAGATCATGACCGCCCGCGGCCTGGAGGTCGTCTCCGACACCGGCGCGCTCACCACCGCCGTCGACGAGGCCATCGCCGCGAACCCCGACGTGGCCGCGAAGATCCGCGACGGCAAGGTGGCCGCGGCCGGCGCGCTCGTCGGCGCGGTCATGAAGGCCACGCGCGGCCAGGCCGACGCCAAGACCGTCCGCGAGCTGATCCTGTCCCGCCTCGGCGTCGAGGGCTGACGTCCACCGGCCCGGCCGGCCTCTCCCGGCCGGGCCCACGCCGAGTTCCCGGGCCCCGCGCGGCCGGCACCCGGTTTCACGCCACGCGGAACTCGTTGCCCTCCTTCCACGTCGCGTGCCCCGCGGGCGCCGGTTCCGGCACGTAGCCGAGCGTCCCGGTCCAGAAGGCGGCCTGCCGGACCGGGTCGGCACAGTCGATGACGATCTGAAAGCGCACGCTCATCGGTGGACGGTAACGCCGGCCCGGACCGGGCCTCAGCCCAGTGCCACCCTCAGGTCGGCCGCGTTCTCGAGGGCCGAGGCCGCTCTGCCGGTCTCGTCCGCGTCGAGCGCGATGCGCTCGGCCCGGGCCAGCATGTCGGTCGCGGTCTCCCGGTCCTGGAGCACCATCGCCAACTCCGCGCGGTACACCAGCACCTCCACGTGCGTGACCGGGTCATCATCGGCTTCCGGCCGGGCCAGCGCGCTGTCGAGGACGCGGACCGCCTGCCGGACGTCACCCTTGGAGTCCGCGAGCACGACCGCGTTGGCGAGCGCCGCGGCAACCCGCCCGGCAGCCGCGACGCGCTCGGACGCCGGCGAGGACACCGGGGAGGACACCGGCGAGGACGCCGGGGAGGACACCGGTGAGGACGCCGGCGCGGGCGACGCGGCGGGGGCGGGAAACACCCGGATCCAGTTGCCGCCCGGGTCGATCACGCAGAACCCGCTCACCCCGTCGGCGTTCTTGCGCGCCCTCGGCCGGGTCATCCTCGGCACCCCGGACACCAGCACCTTGCCGTACGCCGCGCGCATCCCGGCGCTGAACGCCCGGTGCAATTCCGCGACGTCCGAGGTGATCACGAGACAGGAGCCGTAGGACTGCTCCGGATCGAACCCGGCGATCTCGAAGAAGTTCAGCCGCAGGTCCTCACGCTGCAGCGCCACGTACGGATTCGGCTTGCGCTGGTGATACGTGGTGCCGAAGCCGAGCACCCGGTAGAAGGCCTCGATCTCGTCGATGGACGCGCAGGGCAGCAGTGGAACGGTCATCTCATTGGCCATGCCCCCTTCCTAGGCGTCGTGGCGCACCCGTCGCACATGGATATAGCCGATCATCGCTGCACGCCACCCGATCGGCCGATACGGCCACGCGGGAAGGAGGTCCCGCGCAGCGCCACCACCGCCGGGAAAGGTCAGCCCGCCATCCGACGTGGTCGCGGATGGAGCCGAGGCCGGCGGCGAACGAAGATCGAACGGCTCAGGACAGCGTCGTCGGCTCCGTCAGAAACGCCTCGACCCGCTCCGCCGGCGCCGGCCGCGACAGCCGGAAGCCCTGCCCGCGCCCCAGCCCCGCCCGCACCGCCTCACGCACCTGCTCCGTCGTTTCCAGGCGCTCCGCCACGATCTCCAGGCCGAGCCGCCGCCCCAGCCCCACGATCACGTCGATCAGCGGCTGCCCGCCGGACTCCGGGTCGATCGGGCGTGAGATCAGCTCCCCGTCCACCTTCAGCATGTCCACCGGCATCCGGCGCAGCTGCGCCAGCGACGCCTGCCCCGCGCCGAAGTCGTCGATCGCGGTGCGCACGCCCAGCGCCCGCAGCTTCGCGAACTGGGTGACCACGGCCGGCATGTCGTGCGGGATCCGGTCCTCCGCGACCTCCATGCACAGCCGCTCCGGCGCGATGCCGTGCGCGTTCAGCATGGCGGCGACCCGGTGCACGAAGTCCGGCACGGCCAGCTCACGCGGGGACACGTTGACGGTGAGCGTGAGCGCGGGATGCGTGACGGTCCAGTCGGCGAGCTGGCGCAGCGCGGTGGACAGCACCCACGTACCGATCTCCGGCATCACACCCAGGTCCTCCGCGACCGGCAGCAGCTCACCGGGGTGGACCGTGCCGAGCGCCGGGTTCCGCCAGCGCAGCAGCGCCTCGACGCCGGCCGTGGTGCGGTCGGGCAGCGACAGGATCGGCTGGTAGACCAGGTCCAGCTCGCGGCGGTCGGTGACGCCGACGATCTCCCGCTCCACGTCCATCCGGCGGACGAGCTGCTCCTCCAGGAACGAGTCGTACCACTCGATCCGGTCCGGGCCCTGCTGGCGGGCGCGGCGGCGCGCCAGGTCGGCCCGGTGCAGCACCTCGTCGATGCTGCTGGAGGACGCGCTGACCTCGGCCAGGCCCACGCTCACGTGCAGGTCGACGATCGTGCCGGGCAAGTGGTACGGCCGGGTGAGCACGGTCAGCAGCCGGGTGCCCAGCGCGTACGCCAGGACCGGCCCCTGCACGGTCAGCACCGCGAACTCGCCGCCGCCGAGCCGCCCGGGCAGGTCGTCCGGCGTGAGCACGGTCCGCATCCGCCGGCCCGCCTCGATCAGCAGCGCGTCCGCGATCTCCCGCCCGCGCTGGTCGCTGATGTTCGCGATGCCGAGCAGCTCGATGACGAGCAGCGCGCCGGTGTGCCCGTCCACCGCCCGCTGCGCGGCCAGCGTACGCATGATCTCGCGCCGGTTCGGCAGGCCGGTGAGCTGGTCGGTATACGCCACCTCATGCAGCCGCCGCTCCAGCGCCGTGCGGTCGCCGACGTCACGCACGTGCACGACCAGCGCGTTCACCTCCGGCACGTCCCGCTGGTCGCTGATCGTCGACTCGGTGTCGCGCCAGGCGCCGTACCCGTCACGCAGCCGCGCCGTGATCAGCGGCGGCCGGTCCGCGGGCCGGCCGTCGGCGGCGAGCACCCCGCGGAGCGTGGACACCGCGTCCGGCCGGTCGTCCGGGTGCAGCAGCCCGGCGAACGAGTTGCCCACCACCTCCGCGTCGGAGAGCCCGAACAGCCGGGCCGCGGCCGGCGACTGCCAGCGCACGACCAGGTCGGCGCCGATCATCAGGGTGAGGTCGTTGGCGCCGGAGACCAGCGACCGGAACTGGGCCTCCTGCGCGGCGAGCCGCCGGCTGTACCGGCGGATGTCGATCACGGCGAGGATCTCGCGCAACACCACGCACGGGATGATCGACAGTCCGATCAGTATGGACCGGGTGTCGAACTCGTGGCCGGTGAGCACGTGGTAGATCGCGCTGCCGAGCGCTATCAGCATCGGCACCGCGAGCACCGGATATCCGGTGAGCACGGACTCCGGCGTGCCGGGCGGCGCGGGGGTGGGCCCGTCGTCGGTGAGCCGCGCGCCGGCCGCCGCGGCCAGCGGCCCGCCCGCGACCAGCACGGAGGAGCCGAGCAGCACGTACGCGTTCTGCTCGTACGCGTAGTGCACGACGCCGCCGAGCCCGAGGATCGCGGTGACGGCGCCGCCACCGCAGAGCCAGGCGGCCGGCCGGTACGTCGTGACCCGCAGCGCCGTGATCACGATGACCGAGAGCGCGGCCGCGGCCAGCAGCGTGGCGGCGAGCGCGGCCGGTGGCATCGGCCGCTCGCCGGGTATCAGGTACGCCGCGAACGCCAGGCTGGTGCCGACGCCCGCGCCGTCGACCGCGCGCCGCAGCCGGGCCGGGATCGTGGTGGCCGCGCCCGGCATCAGAATGATCCCGGACAGGTAGACCAGCGCGGCCGCGACCAGCCCGCCCATCGCCACGTGCTCGCGCACGCCCGGCCCGGTGACCAGCACGGCGAGCACGGTCACCCCGGCCGTGACCGCGCCCATGCCGAGCAGCCCGGCGCCGCGGCACGGCCCGAACGTGCGGGTGGCCGCGTGTATCTGCAGCGCCCGGCGGATCAGCGCGGTCGCCGCCTGCACGGTGACCAGCACGATCGCCCCGCCGGCCGCGACGTGCGCGGGCAGCCCGGTGAGGCCGGGCGCGCCGAGCAGACCGGCGAGGCCGGCGGCGAGCAGCAGCGCGCCGGCCGCGGGCAGAACAATGGACGTGGACACCGGGGTGATCCTGTCGCCGAGGGAACGCGAAAGGGTGGATCCGCCGCGCCACGGCACGGCCGCACCTATCCATCAGCAACGATTGTTGCCTCGGTGAGTTACGGCACAGTAGCCGGGCCGGTCCTCAACCTACCGGGTAAGCGCGGGCCGGTGTGCGTCACCCGCCCGCGACGGACGGAATGATCTGAATTTCGGCGCCGTCCGGCACCGGCGTATCGAGCCCCTTCACCCGCCGGCACTCCTCACCGTCGACGTAGAGATTGACGTACCGCCGAAGCTCGCCCCGCTCGTCGCGCAGCCGCTTGGACAGCCGCGGCCACCGCTCGGCGACCTCGGTGAGCACGTCGCGGACGGTGCCGGGCGCGGACACCTCCAGCCGCGACGCGTCGGCCGCCTCGGGACGGAGCACGCCGGGCAGCAGGATCACCGCCCCCATCAGATCACCGCCGCCCGCACACAGAGCACGGTCGGCAGGTGGGCCGCGACCCGCGACCACGAGTCGCCCTCGTCCAGGCTGGCGAACACCTCGCCGGACTTGGCGCCGAAGTAGACCCCGGCCGGGTCGCCCTGGTCCACGCACATGGCGTCGCGCAGCACGGACGGGTAGAACGGCTCGGTCGGCAGCCCCTCGGACAGCGGCTCCCACGACGCGCCCGCGTCCGTGGAGCGGAACACGCGGCACCGGTGATCGGCCGGGTAGCGGTCCATGTCCGCGATCATCGGGAAGTTGTAGATCGTGCCCGGCCTGGACGGGTGCGCCACCATCGGGAAGCCGAAGTCGCCCGGCAGCGGATCGGCGATGGACACCCAGGTCGCCGCGCCGTCGTCGGACCGGTAGACGCCGTGGTGGACCTGCGCGTAGAACCGGTCCGGGTCCACGTTGTCCCGCGCCACCTTGTGGACACACTGCCCGTACTCCGGGAACGGGTCCGGCACGTGCACGGCCTTGATGCCGGCGTTGGACGGCGCCCAGGTGTCGCCGCCGTCCGCCGTGCGGTAGACGCCGCCGGTGGACATCGCCACCACCATGCGCCCGTCGTCGCGCGGGTCGGGCAGGATCGTGTGGATCGCCTGGCCGCCGCCGCCCGGCTCCCAGGTGGGCCGGTGCGGGTGGTCCCACAGCCCACGGACCAGTGAGAACGAGCGCCCGCCGTCCTCCGAGCGGAACAGCGCGGACGGCTCGGTGCCCGCGTAGACGACCTCGGGGCGGCCGGCCGGCCCGGGCGTGAGCTGCCACACCCGCTCCAGCGCCGCGCCGGTGTCCTCCGGGAACGTGATCGCCGGATCGTCCGGCTCCTCCCAGGTCTTGCCGAGGTCGGAACTGATCGCCACGCTCGGGCCCCAGTGCGCGCTGGACGCGCCGACCAGCACCCGCGGCGCGCCGCCCCGCGTGTCGATGGCCACCGCGTACACCGACTTCACCGTGAAGTGCGGCGGGCTCACGTCCCACCCGCCGCCGTCGTGGGTCGCGAGGAACAATCCCTTTTCCGTGCCGATCGCCAGCAGTCGTGTCATGTCGATACCTCGATCTCCAGGCCGGGTAAGTCCTGCTCATGACCGTTCGGCGGTCAGTATGCCCCGCGGGTCCGACATTCCGGTGTACCCGCCGTCCACCAGCGGGTGACGGCGGTGGGAGGATGCGGAGGTGAGCAGCGGAAAGTCCACGGTGATCCGATACCGCCAGGCCGGGCCGATCGCGATCGCGGCCGGCCTCGCGACGGTCGGCGCCGTGCCGGTGGCGGCCGAGAACCCGTGGCTGCTGTCCATCGCGCTGATCCCGCTCGCCGTCGCGGTCTGGGCGGCACGGGCCGGCACCGACGCGGGGCCGCAGGGCCTGCGTGTCCGCGCGCTGCTCGGCACCCGGCGCATACCGTGGTCGCAGATCGCCGAGATCGCGCCCAGCGGCCGCGACCGGGTGTTCGCACTGCTGCGCGACGGCACCGTGATCCGCCTGACCGGTGTCCCGCCGCGCGCGATCCCCGACCTGCTCAAGGCCGGCGAACAGCAGATCGGGTAATCGGGCATTTCTCCGAAAAGCCGCTGACTACGGCGGGTCGGTCATATCGTCCGAGGCATGCGCCTCCGCACCCGCCTGCTGCCCGCCGTCGCCGCCGCGCTCCTCGCCACGCTCGCCACCCTCGTCCCGAGCCCGGCCGTGGCCGCGGACGGCACCGAACCCGTGATCCTCATCCACGGCTACAACAGCTCCACCGACGCCTGGGGCCCGCTCACCCGGCGCCTGATCGCCGCCGGGTACGACGCCGCCGACATCCACCCGTTCGGCTACGACTACCGACGCTCCAACGTCACCACCGCGGCCCGCCTCGCCGACCTCGTCGCCGAGGTCCGCCGGGAGCACGGCGCCGCCCGCGTCGACCTGATCGGCCACTCCATGGGCGCGCTCGTCGCCCGCTACTACGCCCGCAACCTCGGCGGCACCGGCACCGTCGACGACCTGGTCTCGCTCTCCGCCCCGCACCACGGCGCCCGGATCTTCGCCATCTGCCGATTCGACGCCGCCTGCCGCGAACTGGTCCCCGGCTCGGCCTTCCTGCGCGCACTCAACGCCGGCGACGAGACCCCCGGCGACATCGACTACCGCACCTTCTACTCCCGATGCGACCTGATCGTCATCCCGCACACCAGCGCCCTGCTCGACGGCGCCGAGAACACCGACGCCGGCTGCCTCGGCCACTCCGAGTTCCGCCTCGTCGACTCCGTCGCCGACCAGATCATCACCGAACTCAAAGACTGAAGCCCATCTTCCCGCTCCCGGCCGGGTCCGGCCCGCGGGCGCTGTGCCGGTTCCGGGGACGACCCCGGACCCCGATATTCCCGCTCCCAGCCCGGTCCGGCCCCGCATGCTCCCGCGGGCGCTGTGCCGGCTCCGGGGACGACCCCGGACCCCGATATTCCCGCTCCCAGCCCGGTCCGGCCCCGCATGCTCCCGCGGGCCAACCTCCGGCTTCCCTCCGACTCCGCTGGCGCTCCGCTCCGGTCCGCCGGTCGGAGCCGGTCCCGGCCCACTTCCGAAAAGGCCGCGGCGGCCGGGAACCGGCCGCGCGGTCAGTAGCCGTCCGCGACCGTGTTGATCAGCGGCTCGCCCTTGGCGAAGCGGCGGAGCTGGTCGCCCGCGAGCGCGTACGCCCGGCGGTGCAGCCCGTGCACCGACCCGCCGACATGCGGGGTGATCAGCACGTTCGGCAGCGCCCAGAGCGGGTGATCGGCCGGCAGCGGCTCCGGGTCGGTGACGTCCAGCGCCGCGCCGAGCCGCCCGGACGACGTCTCGGCCAGCAGCGCCGCCGTGTCCACCACCGGGCCGCGGGCCGCGTTGACCAGCAGCGCGCCGTCCGGCATCGCGGCGAGGAAGGCGGCGTCGGCGAGGCCCCGGGTGGCGTCGGTCAGCGGCACCAGCAGCACCACCACGTCCGCGTCCGGCAGCAGCGACGGCAGCTCGGCGACGCCGTGCACGCCCTCGTCCGGCCGGGCCCGGCGGGCGACCAGCGTGACCGACACCTCGAACGGCAGCAGCCGGGCGGCCAGCGCCGTGCCGATCGAGCCGGCGCCGACGATCAGCACCCGCTTGCCGGCCAGCTCGTCCGTGGGGGTGTGCGCGGCGTACGCCCACTCGCCGCGCGCCTGCGCCCGCGCGAACGCCGGGAAGCTCCGCAGGTGGCCGAGGATCGCGGTCATCGCCCACTCGGCCGTGGACGAGTCGTGCACGCCGCGGGCGTCGCAGAGCGTGATGTGCTCCGGCAGCCGGCCGGCCCAGACCTCCGCGCCGGCGCTGAGCAGCTGCACCACCTCCAGCCTGGGGAAGCGCGCGGCCAGTGCGGCGGCGTCCTGCCCGGCCAGGAACGGCGGCACCCAGAAGCGCACGTCATCCGGCGCGGACGGCATCGGCTCGTCCGGCCCGCTCAGCACCTCCACGGTCGTCTCCGGGGGCAGCGCGCCCATCAGCTCGACCCCGTGCGCATGCGGAACCCACACCTTCACGGGGACGACCCTATCCGGCTTGCCCGGAACGCTCAGGGAGGATGGCTACTCTGGATCGCGTGACCCGAGCCCGCCGCCGACCCACCGCCCGCGCGCTGCTCGCCGGGGCGGTGGTCTTCCCGCTGCTGACCGCGTGCGCGTTCGGCCCGCCCACGGAGGAGGAGGCGGGTTCGCCGCCGCGGTTCCCCACGCCCAGCGCGAGCGCGACCACCGGCGCCGGCGGCGGTGACGACGACCAGGCGGCGACCGTGCTGGCCCGGGGCCTCGACGCGCCGTGGGGCATGGCGTTCCTCCCGGACGGCGGCGCGCTGGTCACCGAGCGCGACTCGGCCCGCATCCTGAAGGTCGGGCCGGAGTCCGACCGCACCGGGCTGCGTGTGCGCGCGCTCGCGGACCTCAGCGACGCGGTCGAGCCGGGCGGCGAGGGCGGCCTGCTCGGCATCGCGGTGTCGCCGGAGTTCGCGGACGACGACACCGTGTTCGTGTACTACACGACCCCGTCCGACAACCGCATCGGCCGGCTCACGCTGGCCGGCACCGAGGCCACCCCGACCCCGGGCGACCTGCCGAAACTCGCGCCCGAGCCGATCGTCACCGGCATCCCGCGGGACGGTTTCCACAGCGGCGGGCGGCTCGCGTTCGGGCCGGACGGCTTCCTCTACGCCGGCACCGGCGGCGACGGCGAGGCCGCGCGGGACCCGAAGAACCTGGGCGGCGCGATCCTGCGGATCACCCGGGACGGCGCGCCGGCCGAGGGCAATCCGGACCCGGCGTCGCCGGTCTGGTCGCGGGGCCACCGCAACGTGCAGGGCCTGGCCTGGGACGCCGGCAAGCGGATGTACGCCACGGAGTACGGCCAGGACGGCACCGACGAGCTGAACGTGATCGAGCCGGGGAAGGACTACGGCTGGCCCGCCGTGCAGGGCACGCCGCCGTCGCCGGACCCGAAGTACCGGGATCCGCTGGTCACCTGGCCCGCCGACGAGGCGTCCTGCTCCGGCCTGGCCGTGGTGGAGACCACGCTGGTCACCGCCTGCCTGCGCGGCCAGCGGCTGTGGCTGGTGGAGACGACCGAGCAGGGCACCGTGTTCGGCCGGCCGTCCGAGGTGCTGACCGGTCAGTTCGGCCGGCTGCGCACCGTGGTCGCGGCGCCGGACGGGTCGCTGTGGGTCAGCACGTCGAACACGGACGGGCGGGGCAAGCCGGCCGCGGACGACGACCGGATCCTGCGCCTGGTGTTCCCCGGTGGCGGGGCCGGCAAGAGCTGACGCACAGAGAAGAGGAAGAACATGGTGCGCCGCCTGTTCACCGGGCGCCGCGCGCGCCGCGCCGGGAGCGTGCTCGCCGTCCTGGCCGTGGCGGTCACCGGCGTCGCGCTCGGCCTGCTGCTGGCCGGCCGGGTGAACGCGGACATCGGCCCGTTCCGGGCGGAGCTGTCCGTCGGCCCGTCGCTGACCGGCGAGACGACCGTGAACATCCCGCCGCTCGGCTCGCTGATCCTGGACACCCACCAGGGCCCGTCGCAGCTCACGGTCGAGCTCGGCGAACTGGACCAGGGCCGGGTGGAGGCGCTGATCGACGACCCGACCGGCATCACCCGCGCCACCCAATCCGTGGTCGGCGACGTCCAGCGCGGCCTGATGCGGCTCGGCTTCCGCGCCGCCGCGGTCTCCATGCTGGCCGCCATGATCCTGGCCGCGCTGATCTACCGCCGGGCCCGGCCGGTCGCCGCGTCCGGGCTGACCGCGCTCGCGCTGGTGCTCGGCGCGCTCGGCGTCGGCGCGCTCACCGTCCGGCCGCAGTCGATCGAGGAGCCGCGGTACGAGGGGCTGCTGGTCAACGCGCCCGCGCTGATCGGTGACGTGCAGAAGATCGCCAGCGACTACAACAAGTACGCGGAGCAGTTGCAACGCCTGGTCGGCAACGTCAGCCGGATCTACGCCACGGTCTCCACGCTGCCGGTCTACGAGCCGCAGGAGGGCACCACCCGCATCCTGCACGTCTCCGACCTGCACCTGAACCCGGCCGCCTGGCCGGTGATCCGCACGATCGTGGAGCAGTACCGGATCGACGCGGTGATCGACACCGGCGACATCACGGACTGGGGGAGCGAGCCCGAGGCCTCCTACGTGGCCTCGATCGGCCTGCTCGGTGTCCCGTACGTCTACATCCGCGGCAACCACGACTCCACGCCCACCCAGGCCGCGGTGGCCGGGCAGGAGAACGCGGTGGTGCTCGACAACCAGGTCGCGGACGTGGCCGGCCTGACCGTCGCCGGGATCGGCGACCCCCGGTTCACGCCGGACAAGGAGACCGCCGGCCGGGAGACCACCGAGGAGGAGCAGGCCCGGCTCGCCGCCACCGGCGCCCGGCTGGACGCGACCGTGGAGGCCGCCGGCCGCCCGGTGCAGATCGGCCTGGTCCACGACCCGAAGATGGCCGGCCCGCTCGCCGGCGACGTGGCGGTCGTGCTGGCCGGGCACACCCACAACCGCGAGGTCCGCGAGCTCGAGCCGGGCCTGCCCACGCTGCTGATGACGCAGGGGTCCAGCGGCGGTGCCGGGCTGCGCGGCCTGGAGTCGGAGGAGCCGGTCCCGCTCGCGCTCTCCGTGCTCTACTTCGACGAGACCAAGGCGCTGCAGGCCTACGACGACATCCGGGTCGGCGGCACCGGCCAGTCCCAGGTCACGCTGGAACGCCACCTGATCGGCGACACGGTCGAGCCCCGGCCGACCCCGGCCCTGCCGTCCCCCACGGGCTCCTAGCGACGATCAAAGAGCCTCCGGGAAGGACACGTGGACGCTCAGCCCGTCGTGGCCGTGCGGCGCGGCCGTGATGCCGCCGTCGTGGGCGCGTGCGATGGAGCGGGCGATCGTGAGCCCCAGCCCGGCGCCGGACCGGTGGTTCAGGCGGCTCCCGGACAGCCGGCGAAACGGCTCGAACAGCCCGGGCACCGACTCCGGCGGGATGTCGTAACCGGTGTTGACGACGGTCAGCGCGGGCTCGCCGCCGACCCGGACGTCGATGGTGCCGTCCGCCCGGTTGTACTTGATCGCGTTCTGCACCAGGTTCGCGACGAGGCGTTCCAGCAGCACCCGTTCGCCCGCCACCACCCGGGGCCGCAGCGAGCAGGTGATCGTGAGGCCGACTTCGGCGGCGCGGTCCCGGTGGGCGTCGACGACCTCCGCGACGATGTCGTCGAGCCGCAGCGACGTCCGTGACACCAGGCCGCGGTCGCTCTCGGCGAGCACGATCAGTCCCTCGATCAGCCGCTCGTTGCGTTCGTTCGCCTCCAGGAGCTGTTCGGCGAGCAGCGCGAGTTGCTCGTCGGTCCGCTCGCCGGTCATGCCGACCTCGACCAGCACCCGCTGCACCGCGAGCGGGGTGCGCAATTCGTGCGAGGCGTCGGCGGCGAACCGGCGCTGCGCCTCGTAGCCCACCGCGACGCGGTCCATCATGTGGTCGATCGCCCGGCCGAGCCGGGCCAGTTCGTCGCGGCCGGGGCCGAGACGCAGCCGGTGCCCGAGGTTCTGCGGGCCGACCCGCTCGATCGCCGGCACCAGATCGCGCAGCGGGCGCAGGCACCACCGCACCGCCGGCAGGCACGCTCCCAGCAGCGCGAGGAGCACCAGGGTCAGCGCGATCCCCGGGCCGATGCTGGGCCGGCGGAAGAGCTGTACGCACAGGAACGAGGAGTCCCCGCCCACCTCGGGGTACGAGAGCTCGCACCAGCCCGGCCCGAACTCCCACCACAGCGCGCCCACCTCGTCCGCGAGCGCCGGCGCGAACTGCGCCACGACCAGGACGGCCGCGCAGAGCAGCAGCGTCCGCCGGGCCGGCATCACGTGCCGAGCCGGTAGCCGACCCGGACCACGGTGTGGATCAACGGCGGATCACCGAGCTTGCGGCGGAGCGTCATCACGGTCGTGCGTACCGTGTTGGTGAATGGGTCGGTGTGCTCGTCCCACGCCTGTTCGAGCAGCTCCTCCGCGCTCACCACGCGGCCACCGGCCCGCAGCAGCGCGTGCAGGACCGCGAACTCCTTCGGTGACAGCGCGAGGAGCAGGCCGTCCCGGGACGCGGTGTGCCGGGAGACGTCCAGCACGACGCCGTCCTGCTCCAGCACCGGCGGCAGGGCCGGCGCCGATCGCCGGGCCAGCGCCTGCACCCGTGCGATCAGCTCGGCGAACGCGAACGGCTTGGTCAGGTAGTCGTCGGCGCCGAGGCCGAGTCCCTCGACCCGGTCGCGAATCCCGGAGGCGGCGGTCAGCATCAGCACCCGGGTGCCGGCCGCCGACGCGGTGATCGCCCGGCACACCTCGTCGCCGGTGCGGCCCGGCATGTCCCGGTCGAGGACGGCCACGTCGTAGCGGTTGACGCCGAGCCGTTCCAGCGCGCTGTCGCCGTCGTGGACGACGTCCACGGCCATCGAGAACCGGCGCAGACCCTCGGCCAGCATGCCGGCCAGCACCGGTTCGTCGTCCGCCAACAGCACCCGCACCGCCCGTGTCCTCCCACCGTGCGACGACCACACCGGCACAACGCTGACACAGCGCGCATAAAAGTGCCATAAGGACAACACCGGCGCTCCCGGTACGGGCACCCGCGCAGCATGTCCGCCATGAATCGCCTTCGTACACTTTGGACGGCTGTCGTCACCGGCGCGGCCGTCGCGGCGGCAGTCCTCGTCGCCACGCAGGCCTCGGCCATCCGCGGCGGGCAGGAGGCCACGCAGCCCTACTCGTTCGCGGGCTCGCTGCAGCGCCCCGAATCGCCGCGCGCCGACGGCCACGTCTGCGGCGTCACGCTCATCGCACCGCTCTGGGCGGTGACCGCCGGCCACTGCGCCCGCAACTGGGGTGGCGCACAGGTCGGCACACCGCCGAACTGGACGGTCCGGTTCGGCTCGGTCAGCGCGTCCTCGGGCGGGCAGGTGGTGGCGGTCGAGAAGTTCTACACCTTCCACCGCTATCCCATCACCAACGGCGACATCGCGCTGCTGCGCCTGGCACGTCCGGTCGACGCCGCACCCGCGGCGCTGCCCGCGGCCCGGCCCGCGGACGGCACGCCCGTGCGCATCATGGGCTGGGGCCAGATCTGCGCGGAGCGGGAACCGCAGTGCTTTCCCGATCGGCTGCACGAGGCCGACACCGTGATCCAGCCGGCGAATGAGTGCGCGGCGTCCTCGATCTTCGAGCACCGCGAGCTCTGCATCGGCAGCTTGGACGGCAGCGTCGCCGCCACCAACATGGACTCCGGCGGCCCCGCGCTCGTCCGTACCGGCGAGGGCTGGACCGTCGTCGGCACCGTCGCCGGTGCCAACGGCGACGATCAGCCCGTCATCTACACGGCCGTGGACTTCTACCTGAGCTGGATGCAGGGGATCATCGACGGGACCGCGGTGCCGGAGGACAGCCCGATCCCCGACCTGGAGGGCGCCGCGGAGGTCGGCAACTGCTCGGGCTCGGTGGTCCGGACCGCGACCTCGTCGCCCGACGACCCCGCGCTGCTGCTGACGAACGGGCACTGCGTCAGCCCACGCCCGGCCCCGGGCACCGCGGTCGTCGACCAGCCGGACGTGCAGACCGTCCGCATCCTGGACCGGCAGGGGTACCACCGCGCCAGCGCCGGCACGTCCCGGCTGCTCTACGCCACCATGACCGGCACCGACATCGCGCTCTACCGGCTGGACCGGACGTACGCAGAGCTCGGCGTGAAGGTCTTCACGCTCGCCACGGCACCCGTGGCACCCGGCACCCGGCTGGCGGTCGTGGCCCCCGGCAACCGGTTCGAGTGCACGGTCGACGCCGTGATCCCGCAGCTGCGGGAGGGCGGATACCAGCAGGACGACGCCTACCGCTACGACGCCGCGTGCGGTCCCAGGCACGGCGACTCGGGCGCGCCGCTGGTGCTGGCGGACGGCAGCACGATCGTGGGCGTGCACGGCACGGGCAACGACGACGGCGAGGAGTGCACCGAGAACAACCCGTGCGAGGTCGCCGCGGACGGGACGGTCCGCGTGGAGCAGGGCCGCCGGTACGGCCAGCGCACCACCATGCTGGCCGCCTGCCTGACCACGGGTTCGGTACTGGACCTGACCCTGCCGGATTGCACGCTGCCGGCCCCCGCGGCGGAGCGGTGATGAACGGCGGTCAGCCGGCGACCTGATCGGGCGGCGGCGCGTCGATGACCACCTCGGCGCCGGGGGAGTGGACCGCCATGGCGAGCGCGGTGCCGTGCGCGGTGCCGGTGCCGGTCAGCTCCACCGCGGTCAGCGACGCGTCCGCCGCCAGCGTGACCGCGAGCGTGTACTCCGGCAGGTCCACGCCGGTGGCCGTGGCGAGCGCACGGATCGCCGCGGCCAGCCGGTCACCGGGCGTGATGCCGGGGACCAGCAGGTACCGGGTGGCGTTCTCCGGCAGCGGCTCGGCCGTGACCGACGCGGACTCCACGTCCAGGAACTCCGCCGGGTCCACCACCGGCAGCGGGATCGCGGTGACACCGCCGTCGGCCAGCCGGAACGCCGAGGCGGGCCAGCAGTACGTGCTCCGGTCCGGGCCGGCCGCGGCGGTCCACGGCCGGTCGCCGGAGGCGTGCGCCGCGGACGCGAGGTAGCGCACGCCGCCGATCTCCACCACGGTGAGCGTGTCCACCACGCCGAGGTCCGCGCCGTCCGAGCCCTGCGCGGTCACCACGGACCGCACGTCCCAGGACGGGTCGGTGCCGCCGGTGCTGCGCAGGTCGCCGGTCCAGGTCAGCGTGCGCGCCGGGACCGGCGTCGGCTCGTCCGCGCGGATCAGCGAGGTGGCCCGCTGGAACCGGAAACTCACCTGGTACGGCCCCTGGCGCAGCCGCTCGCCGGCCGCCGCGATCGCGTCGAGCGAGGGACGGCCGATCAGCCCGCCGCCGCCCTCCACCCGGCCGGCCTGCCCGTCCGCGGCGGCCGGCAGTTCCGTGCCCTCGTCCAGCAGCGCGGTGGCGGTGCAGATGCCGAGCAGGATGACCGCGATGATCGCGGCCAGCACGATGAAGGCGCGCGGCACGCCGGCGGTGTGACGGTGCCCGTGGTGCGGGTCCACGACCGGGGCCGGTGGTGGCGAGGCGACGACCGGGGACCCGGTGGGCGGCGGTGCCGGCGGCGGCGCGCCGAACTTCGGCATGATCCGCGGCGGGAACGGGCCGCGCCGTCGCGGCCGGTTCTCCCCGGTGGCCTCCGCGTCGTCCCGGTACGGCGGCTGTTCGGGCCCATCCCAGTTCTGCGAACCCATCCGGTCATCGTAAGGATCGTGATCCACGCTGGGAACGCCCTCAGCCGGTACGGGGCGGTGCCGTACTTCCGCGGGGCGTCAGGTGCGCGGTCTCGGTCTGCGCCGGGGCCACCCGCGCGCCCGCGACCGCGTCCAGCAGCAGCCGGGCCGCGCGCCCGCCGTACCCCGGGATGTCCCTGCTCAGCGCCGTGAGGGCGGGGTGCACCAGCCGGCAGAGCGGCGAGTCGTCCCAGGCCACCACGGACAGGTCACCGGGCACCGCCAGGCCCATCTCCTGCGCGACGGACAGCCCGG